>JAUXUF010000007.1 GCA_030684645.1 Bacteroidota bacterium
ATCTGGATCAGGCGTTGGCAATTGATCCCAACGAGTCGGAATTGCATTTGTTGCAGGGTTTTTTATATCCTTCGCGCATTAATATCGATCCGATGAACCGTGGTATGATTTATATTGGTGAAATGAACAAATCGCTCGCAAAGCACTGGAGTTGAATCCTGATAATCCACGGGTATATTACCTTCGTGCGACGATGACATTCCACACACCTGAAGCCTACGGTGGCGGGGCCGCCAAAGCCCTTCCATTGTTTCAGAAGGCCGATGAAAAATTTAAAATTTTCAAGCCAAAAACAGCGATTTCGCCAAACTGGGGCAATGAAATGAATGAAGCCGAACTGAAAAAAGTTCATGAAGCGCCGAAAGAGTAGTTTTATTCTGTAAATTCGAATCAAACAAATCCTATCTGCAGACCGATGACTGAAACAAATTTCCAACTTAAAAAACTGATCTGGAAGGTTCCTGCAATGATTCTCTTGTTAATTACAATGGGAAACCTGATCGCTTTAATTTTGATCAGGGTAGAGAGTTATACTTTTCCAATGTTCGTGAACAGTTCCTTGAATTCTGTACTCGTCGGTGGTACTTTTATGATTGGATTAACTACAATGATTCAGATACTTGACCGGAAGCTGCCCTGGCTGCATTTTCCTCTTAAACGCTTAATCGTTCAAACCATTGCTACGATTGTCTTTTCACTGGTTATTATTGTAATCACAATACTGCTTAATGGACTGTTTTTGCATGAACAAATCACATCCACTTATTTCCTCGACAGGGGCTATTTTATGATTAAAATTGCATTCGCGTTTGTTTTTATTGGTTCCCTGGTTTCTAACGCGATCATGTTTTTCAAGAACTGGAAAGAAGCAGCCGTTCAGCAGGAAAAACTCAAACGTGAACAACTGGCACTGCAATACGAAACTCTGAAAGGTCAGGTCAGTCCTCATTTTCTGTTTAATAACCTGAATTCGCTGACTTCGCTTATACATACCAATCCTGAAAAAGCGATTGATTTTGTAAAGAAGCTTTCGGAAGTTTACCGTTATGTGCTTGATCAAAAAGATCACGAACTGGTTGACCTCGAAACCGAATTGAAATTTCTGGAATCATACATTTTTTTGCAGAAAATCAGGTTCGAAACCAACCTGGATGTGCAAATCGATGTGAATCCTGAAAATTTCAAAGTCATCCCTTTATCGGTTCAAATGCTGGTTGAAAATGCCATCAAGCACAATGAGATTTCAGACAAAAAACCTTTGCAAATTCGCGTGTTTTCATCGGATGATCAGTATCTGACTGTGGAAAACCGGCTTCAGAAAAAAACCGGATCGGAAGGTACCGGAAGCGGGATTCAGAACATCAGCGATCGCTATGAATTTTTTACCGACAGGAAAGTGATCATTTCTTTCAATTCAGAACGCTTCCGAATAAGTATTCCTCTCTTAACCGATTGATGCCATGAATAAAGTACTCATTATTGAAGATGAAAAGCCTGCAGCAGATTGGCTGCGGCAGCTTATCCTGAAATTTGATCCTCAGATTTCGGTATTGGCTGTAATTGATTCTGTCAGCGGCGCTGCAGAATGGTTTCATCAGAATCCGTCACCTAATCTGGTATTCATGGATATTCAATTGGCCGATGGACTAAGCTTCGAGATTTTTGAGCGGGTCAAAGTGCCTTGTCCGGTGATTTTTACCACGGCTTACGAAGAATATGCAGTGAAGGCTTTCAAGGTAAACAGTGTGGATTATCTGCTGAAACCAATTGCCTTCAGCGAACTGGAAGCCGCTTTCAAAAAGTTCGCGTCCCAGCATCAGGAAGTTCCGGAAGTTACGATTGAATTGTTGAATAAAGTGAAGGAAATGCTCCGGAAGCAATATAAAACCCGGTTTGTGATTAAAGTTGGAGAGCACCTGAAATCCATTCCGGTGGAAGATATTCTCTTTTTTTACAGCCTCGAAAAAGCAACTTACCTGTGTACCGCCGATTTCAAAACCTACCTGGTTGATTATTCGCTCGACCGGATCTCAGAAATGGTTGACGAGCACCGGTTCTTTCGCATCAACCGGAAATATATTCTTAGTAACCAGTCGATTACCGACATTGTTGTTTATTCAAACAGCCGCCTGAAAATCAAGTTGAAAAAACCGGATGAAGAAAGCATTATTGTCAGCCGGGATAAAGTTCCAGGTTTCAAGGAATGGCTGGATTTGTAGCTGTTGTTGGGAAATAATGAAGTTCAATCCGTAATGGAGCATTCTTTTAATGTAGGTTATTTTCTTTTCTTCCAGATTTTTGGTGATCGACTGGTGTGAATTATTGCTAAAACATAAACAACTTCATTTTCAATAATAAAAAATACACCATAGGGAAAACGTTCTGTTAAAGCCCTTCGGATGTTTTTATAAATACAAAGATATTGTAGTGGGTTTCGCCTTAAAGTATAGAACTTAGCTTCTAAAGCCAATAAAAACTCATTCCCAAGACCGTCTCGTCTACTGTTATACCAATTAGCAGCATTCATTGCATCTAATTCGGCAGAAGGCTTAATAATAAGCTGATGCATTAGAACTGGATTTTGATCCGGGATTTAACTTCTTCCCAGGTAGAAC
>JAUXUF010000093.1 GCA_030684645.1 Bacteroidota bacterium
GGTTACGAAGTTTCGACTGGCACACATGCCTTTCAGATTTACATGGGATCAACCAACGCTTTGTTACCTCAGGATAATATCATGTGGAATCAATACGACTGGCAAAACAAAGGCCTGTCTGTTGGTTTTACGATTACCAGACTTTGGGGATTTTAATCTTGTCAAATAATTTTAAAAAATAGATTTTTAGAAATGGTAATATTCCTTATCTTAGGGTATTACCATTTTTTACAATGATCAGGCAACCTGACTAAACCAACGATCATCAATTCGTTGTGAAATTTCATTTTTACCAAGATTGTATATTGAAAAAGTTGAGAAAATTGATTTGCTGCAACAAAACTTAAATCCTTGAAAATGAACAATCGCTTCATTAGTCTAATTTTGATCTTATTTTTAGGCACATTCCAGCATTCCAATGCTCAATCTTATGAGAATGCAAAGCATCATCAATGTTTAAAATGCCATTCCAATCAAACCTATTCTTTTTATAATAGTGTAAAAGAGAAGGAAGAAAAAAGGCTGATGAATCCTTATTTTATCCTCGATACTGTTGCCTTAGTGGCAGGAGTGCATAAACAGTTTGATTGTACCGATTGCCATTCAGGTGAATACGCTACCTATCCACACCAATCGAATCTAAAACTGGAACCTTTAAGTTCTTGTCTGGATTGCCACGGAGGTGATGCCTCCTTTGCTTCTTACCAGTTTGAAAAGATCGAGGAAGAATTTAAGAAAAGTGTCCATTACAAGGTGTATGGCGAGAATTTTACCTGTTCGAAATGTCACAGCCAGCATACTTATATCGCTACAGCGAGAACCAGTAGCAATGTGCTCGAAATTGTCGGTTACAGCAATAAAATGTGCCTTTTGTGCCATAACGATATGAAACGTTACAAAATGGTATCCGGACATGATAATCCAAAATTAATTCAGATTCATGACTGGTTGCCTAATGAAGAACTGCATTTCAGCCATGTAAGGTGTATCGAATGTCATACTGAAGTTATTGACAGCCTGATGGTTTCTCACAATATCCTAAGCAAAGACAAAGCTTTAAGAAAGTGTGTTGAATGCCACTCTGCCAACTCCAGATTAAAAGCTTCATTATACAAATACCAAAATTTGCAGAAACGTGCTGAAAAGGATGATATAAATACGGTTTTGGCAAACGAATCATACATTATAGGATCACACCAGAGTCCAATTCTTCAATTATTAAGTGTTATAATTTTCCTTATTTCTCTTTTAGGGATTATAGTACACAGCATTTTCAGAATTATTAAAAAGAAATAAGATGACATCAACTGAAAAAATCTATTTTTATCCACTCTGGTTGAGAATCTGGCATGGATTAAATGCAATAGGAATACTCACTTTAATCATTACCGGCATCTCCATGCAATCAAGTGTTGAATCATCTCATATTGTTGGATTTAGCCTGATAGTAACCCTTCATAATATTGCCGGGATTCTGGTAACCTTTAGTTATTTTGTTTTCTTTATTGGAAACCTGGTAACCCCGAACGGGAAATTTTACATCGTAAAACCAAGTGGTTTTTGGAAAAGGCCAATTAGACAGGCATACTATTATGGATGGGGTATGTTCCATGGGATGAAGGCTCCATATCCACTTTCAGCAAAAAGGAAATTTAATCCTTTACAGAAATATTCCTATATACTGGTGATGTACCTGGCTGTTCCGATAATTATAATAACCGGGATTGCACTTTTATTTCCTGAAATAATAATCGATCAGGTTTATACTTTCAGCGGTGTATTTGTAACTGCAGTATTCCATTCCGCGATGGGCTTTTTTATTTCAATTTTTCTAATGATTCACCTTTATATAGCTTCGATTGGAAAATCACCTTTGGAAAATTTTAAAAGTATTATAACTGGTTGGCATCATGTGTGAAAAGAGCATTGGATTTTTGAATTTCAGGGTCTCCCAAAAAATTCTTTTAATAGTTGTATATCTGTTCTTTGGAATTAGCCATCTGTCGGCCCAGACGAACGATGATTGCCTGACGTGTCACAACGATCCGGAATTGACTTCGGAACAGGACGGCAAAAAAAGATCCTTGTATATTAAGCCTAAGGCCCTTGATCATTCAGTGCATCAGAATATTTTATGTGCTGCATGCCACACTGATGCTAATGTAACTGATTTTCCGCATCCTGAAAATCTGAAACCGGTCGATTGCGGAATTTGTCATATGGAGGCAAAGGAAAAATTTTATAGGGGTATTCATGGCCAGGCTTACCTGGCAAAGGATAGAAATGCTCCAAATTGCAAAGAATGTCACGGCGCTCATCAAATTCTGAAATCGACTCAGCCCGAATCGCGTACTTATAAAATGAATATTCCTGTTTTATGCGGGTCTTGTCATAAGGAAGGGGCGCCGGTTGCCAGAGGTTATAACATTGCCGAACACAATATCCTTGAAAATTATAGTCAGGGTACTCATGGGATTGGTTTATTCAAGCGTGGGTTAATTGTAACGGCAACCTGCAACGATTGCCACGAGAACCACCTGATATTGCCTCATACTAATGTAAATTCAAGTATTTCGCCTCGAAACATTGCTGCCACCTGTATGAAATGTCATACCCGGATTGAAGATGTGCACTTAAAAACGATCAATAAGGAATTGTGGGAGAAAAAACCGGGAGCTATTCCTGCGTGTACTGCCTGCCATCCGCCTCATAAAGTAGAACTTAAAAATCTGGTTGAAACTATTTCTGATCAGTCTTGCCTCAAGTGCCATAGCAACGATGACGTTCATAAGGTAGTTGATAATCAGAATATCTCTCTGAAAGTTAGTGTTGCCGATCTTTCAGTTTCAAGCCATAAAAATATTACCTGTGTAAAGTGCCACTCCGATGTAACGGTTAACCTTAAACGTCCTTGTGAGACGGTAGGAAAAGTTGATTGCTCTGCCTGTCATGCTGAGGAATCGGATGTTTATTTCTCGAGCGGACATGGACAAGCTTATTTCAATAAACATGAAAATGCGCCTTATTGTACCGATTGTCATGGAACCCATTTAGTAAAACCCAAATCTGATGAAAGTTCACCTGTTTACCGGTCATCAATTCCTTCACTTTGCGGCAAATGCCACAATAAGGATGGCAAAGCAGTTCAGGGGACCGACCTGCTTGAAAAAGATGCCTTTCACGATTATTCGTCGAGTGTTCATGGACGAAGTCTTACTGAAAAAGGATTACTTTCGGCCGCTGTGTGTACCGATTGCCATACGACGCATTTCAATTTGAAAGAATCGGATGTGCGGTCTTCCGTTAATCCCAAAAATATTGCTGCGACATGCGGAAATTGCCATAAAGGTATTTACAACGATTATATGGCCAGTGACCATGCCTATAAACCCAATACTGAAAATTTAAAATTTCCAACTTGCGGCACCTGCCATTCGGCACATACTATTTCCGAAGTCCATAAAGACAAATTTATGTCGGAAATAACGATGCAGTGCGGTAAATGCCACAAAGACCTGGCCGAATCATACCTGAAAACCTACCACGGAAAGGTATATCAACTGGGTTATCTTCAGGCAGCCCGATGTTCTGATTGCCATGGTGCCCATAATATTCTGAACCGGCATAATCCAAAATCAGCCATAAATTCACAAAACATTGTGGGCACCTGCCAGAAATGTCATGCCGATGCCAATGAGAAATTTACAGGCTATCTGACTCATGCCACACATTCCAACAAGACTAAATTCCCCTGGCTGTATTATACTTTTTGGGCCATGACCACTTTGCTGGTGAGCGTATTTCTCTTCTTTGGACTTCATACGCTATTGTGGTTTCCCCGGTCAATCGATGCCATGCGTAAAAAGAAAAAGCATGAAACGGAAACGGGAGATAAAGTATATATTCAACGATTCACAAAGAGCCAGCGTATTACGCATATTTTTGTGATTGTCAGCTTTTTATCACTGGCATTTACGGGGATGTTGTTAAAATTTGCCTATATGGATTGGGCCAAATTCTTTGTGAAAATGATTGGTGGAGCCCATAATGCCGGAATTATTCACCGTTTTGCCGCTGTAATTACTTTTGGTTATTTTGGTTATCATGTTTTCTCTCTGGTGAAAATGAAAATCAGTAAAAAACAAAACTTTTCCAAATTCATTTTTGGATATAATACACTCATGTTTAATCGTCAGGATTTAAAGGATTTTTGGGCATCAGTGAAATGGTTTGTTGGTAAAGGGCCTCGACCACAATATGGACGCTGGACCTACTGGGAGAAATTCGATTATATGGCCGTATTCTGGGGTGTTGTTGTGATTGGTTCAACCGGCCTGATTCTTTGGTTTCCGGAATATTTCACTGCGATTTTGCCTGGTTGGGTCATCAATGTGGCTATGATTATTCACAGTGATGAAGCATTATTGGCGGTAGGATTTATATTTACGATCCATTTCTTTAATACGCACCTTCGACCTGAGTCTTTCCCAATGGATACCGTAGTTTTTACAGGTCATGTATTGCTTGATGAATATAAAGCCGACAGACCCAGGGAATTTGAAGATTTGGAAAAAACAGGAATGCTGGAAAGTGTGACCGTCAAGAAAGACTTTTCAAAAAAACAAATGAGACTGGTAAAGGTATTTGGATATATATTCTTATTTACCGGAATTGTTCAGGTTATTTTTATCATCTATTCATTGCTCTTTCATTAATGGAAATGCTTGAATAGTTCTGGAATACATGCAATTTTCGTTCAATCAGAACTACCGAGGCAGGTCAAAAACGTCAATCTTGCATTCCATTCAACACTAAGTAGAAGTGATCTAAATAACCCGTGCCTGTTGAATTATTACCATTTTTTTGCAAACTTGCGGCGCGATTAAATTAGTCTTAGTCAAAAAGAATAACATGAAATTACCTTCGTCGATTAAAAACTGGATTTCAATAACAGGAGCCATTCTGGCCGTTTTCAACCTGGCCACAATTTTGTCATTAATAGTCTTAAATTCACTTTTTAATTTCGGTGGAGCATATATAGGCTTGTTCATTTATATGGCATTGCCTGCATTTATGATTACTGGTTTAATTATGATCCCAATCGGGATGAAAATTTACCATAAGCGCGCAAAAGAAGAGGAAGATGCGGGAGAAGTAAGAAACTGGCCAGTCCTCAATTTTAATAATCCGGCAACACGTAACGCTTCTGTAATTTTCATTTTTGGCACTGTTTTTCTGTTGATTATTTCATCAGTTGGAAGTTATGAAGCTTTTCATTATACCGAATCGGTTGAGTTTTGCGGAAAATTATGCCATCAGGTGATGGAACCTGAATTTGTTACTTACCATGGTTCATCGCATGAACGGGTAGCCTGTGTTGAATGCCATGTCGGAGCAGGTGCAACCTGGTATGTGAAAAGTAAACTATCAGGTTTGTACCAGGTTTATTCGGTCTTAGCCCATAAATTTCCAACTCCAATTCCAACACCAATTGCGAACCTTCGCCCTGCAAGAGAAACTTGCGAAAAATGTCACTGGCCCGAAAAATTCTATGATCGCAAGATGAAAGATGAGCATTCGTTCCTTGCTGATGAATCAAACACCGAAGAGATTGTTCAATTGCAGATGAAAACCAGTTCTAAAATGACTGCAGAAGGACTTGAAAAAGGAATCCATCAACACATTAACGCTGATGTCAGGATTGAATATAAAACCACATCACCAAATCGCCAGGTCATTCCTTGGGTCAAATACACCAACTTGAAAACAGGTGAGGCTGAGGTATTTACCGACAGTGAAAACCTTTTAAGCCAGGCTAAATTGGATTCACTTGAAACCAGGGTGATGGATTGTCTGGATTGCCACAACAGACCCTCACATAATTACAAAACACCTCAGAATTTTATCGACAAGCTGATGAGTGAAGGCAAAATTTCGAAAACACTACCGGGAATCAAACAGGTATCCATGTCGGTTTTATACCCTGAATATTCGACAAAGGACAGTGCTTTTGCCGCAATCAAAAGTAAAGTTACCGAATTTTATCAATCAGGTTATCCTGATTTGATGACCAGCAGAAAATCTGAAATTGATAATGCTATTGTTGAAATCCAAAATGGGTATGGCAATAATATTTTCCCTTACATGAAATCAAGCTGGAAGTCATATCCTAACAATATTGGTCACATGGAATTTGATGGTTGTTTCCGTTGTCACAATGACCGGCATGCAACCGAAAAGGGAAAAGTAATTTCAAGAGATTGCAATTTATGCCATAACATCGTTGCTCAGGGAACACCCGGGAATATGGAATATTCCAAATCTTTCGAACCTCTTGAGTTTAAACATCCGGTTGATATTGATGAGGCCTGGCGCACTGAACTTTGTTCTTCTTGCCATTCACAACTTTATTAATTGAACAGTAAATGAGTCAATAAATTAATGGCATTCTTTTTGCAAACAGAAATAATATGTGCATATTTATATTTATAAAGTGATTTTATTTCGAATGAAAAAGCAGTCGTTCATAAAAACAAAATATTCAACTAATCTTTAAGACAATGACTATGAATTTCAAAAAATTAGTTTTTTTACTGGGAATAGTAATCATTTTCAGTTCAATGGCAAATGCCCAGGATGCCAAGTATGTTGGTGCAGCCAAATGTAAAATGTGCCATAACAAGCCGGAAAAAGGTGGACAGTACGCCAGCTGGGCTGCAGGCCCGCACGCAAAAGCGATGTTGTCTCTTAAAGGAGACGAAACTAAAAATCCTAAATGTTTGAAATGTCACTCTACAGCAGCCAGTGTTGATCAAAGTTTGGTTGCTACAATTACTGTTGAAGAAGGTGTTTCATGCGAGTCATGTCATGGAGCAGGTAGTCTTTACAAAGTAGCAACAACAATGAAAGATATGAAGTTGGCCATGTCTAAAGGGTTAATTATGCCTGACGAAAAAGTTTGTAAAAAATGTCATAATCCTGAAAGTCCAAATTACAAACCTTTCGATTTCAAGGTGTATTCTGCAAAAATTGCTCATAAGGATCCGACAAGAAAATAAGTTTCGCTTCGAAACCGGATAAATAAAAGAATTCCTTTGTTTTAAAACTTAAAACAAAGGAGTTTTTTTTAATAAATAGATCTGCCAAAAGCCACTTGCCGGCTGTAGAAGTCATTGGTATTCAATTTTAAATTACTGATAGAATAAAAATCATGAAAAGATTTGTTTCATTTCTATTCTCCATGCTTTTCAGCGTATTGTTGCTGATGATGTTTGCATTTTCCATCGCCTATGCGACTTTTATTGAAAATGATTACGGTACTTCTACAGCTCAGGCGCTGATATACCAATCCAGGTGGTTCGAAATTTTGCTGCTTTTGGGTGTTATTAACCTGGCCGGAAGTGTAGTTAAATATAAACTTATTTCCCGTAAGAAATGGGCCATCCTCTTGTTCCATCTGGCGTTTATCGTCATCATCATAGGCGCTGGAGTCACTCGTTATTTTGGATTCGAAGGAAGTATGCACATTCGTGAAGGCGAATCAAACAATCAGGTGGTATCCGAAGCAAGTTATATTGTTTTGAAAGCTTCAGTTTCAGGAGAAGAAGTGACTGAAATGACCAAAGTTAGCTTTACTCCCAATACGAATAATTCCTACCGCAAAACCATTGAGATTGGAGGAAAACAGCTTCAGGTTGAAAATGAACTATTTGTTCCAAATGCAGCCGAACGAATGGTTACCGACGCGAATGGAATGTCCGTGCCTTCATTGGTTCAACTGCCCGGCAATACAGGTCAGGGCGGAATGGATGCTTTTACCGCAAAAATTACTTCCGGAACTGAAGTCCGGCGAGTTAATGTTTTTGGACGCGACGGTATGATCCTGAGTCCAGCTAATTGCACAATTAATGGTATTCAGGTTAGTCTTTCTTACGGTTCGATAATCCGCGAATTACCATTCAGTATTTACCTGCGCGATTTTCAACTTGAAAGGTATCCCGGTTCAATGAGCCCATCATCGTATGCCAGCGAAATTACCCTGAAGGATCCGGCATTATCAATCGAACGTCCGTTTCGCATATTTATGAATAATATATTGAAATACAATGGCTACCGTTTCTTTCAATCTTCTTTTGATCAGGATGAAAAAGGAACTATTCTTTCAGTCAACCAGGATTACTGGGGAACTTTGATTTCCTATCTTGGATATTTTTTAATGGCCCTGGGAATGGTATTTACTATTTTCCTGAAGGACAGCCGTTTCCAAACCTTGATCCGGCTAAGTTCCAAACTTCAGGCTACACGCAAAACTGCTAAAATCCTGACTATTGGATTGATTATTTCCGGAATAAGCTGGACGACTAATTCTGCATTAGGAGCCGCTAATTCTGCGTCAAAAGGGAAACATATTGAAGCATTTGGCGAGTTATTGGTTCAGGATCACGAAGGGCGAATTGAACCGGTGAGTACCCTGGCATCTGATTTACTGCGCAAAATCGCGAAAAAAGATAATTGGGAGGGAATGTCTTCGGTTGAATTTTTTCTGGATATGAGTGCCAACTCCGAAAAATGGAAAAGTATCCCGATTATCAAGGTTTCCAATCCGGAACTTAAAAAAACTTTGGGAATTTCAACTGACTTGATTTCTTATAGCCAGATTTTTGATCAATCTGGAAATTACCGGTTGAATAACCTGGTTCAGGAATCGTATAATAAGAAACAAACTTTACGGAATAAGTATGACAAGGAAATTATTAATGTGGATGAACGGGTTAATATTTGTTATCAGATTTTCAATGGCGATTTCCTGAAAATATTTCCAATACCCAACGATAAGCGCAAAACCTGGGTGACGTATTCCAATCTTCCCAGGATATTGAATACGGAAGATACCGATTTTACTGACAAAATTCTGAATTTGTATTACCAGGAATACAACAATTCCACGCTTTCCGGGAATTGGTCAAAGCCTGAAGAATATCTGGGTTACATCAAGAGGTACCAGACCAAATACGGCGCTGATATTATTCCTTCATCAACAAAAATCAGCCTCGAAATAATTTACAACAAGTGGAATATTTTCGGAAAGCTGGCCAAAATATATGCACTTCTGGGGATTGTTTTGCTGGTATTTCACTTCTTGCTTATTTTTAAACCGGGAGCCCGTTTCGAAAAATCGATCAAGGTTGGAGTGGCACTGGTCTTTCTTTCATTTCTGATGTACACCGTAGGTTTGATGATTCGGTGGTACATTGCAGGTCATGCTCCCTGGAGTAACGGTTATGAAACCATGATTTACGTTGGTTGGGCAACAAGTCTTTCAGGATTTGTTTTTATGAAAAGATCGCCAATTACGCTGGCAGTAACGACTCTTTTGTCATCGATTATCCTTTTTGTTGCCGGAATGAGTTGGATGAATCCGGAGATTACCAATCTGGTCCCTGTATTGAAATCTTATTGGCTGGTGGTTCATGTGGCAATTATAACAGCCAGTTATGGATTCTTAGCGATGGGAGCGTTACTTGGGATTCTCAATCTGGTTCTCATGATTTTGAGAAACAAAAAGAATGAAAAGAATATCGGTTTTACCATACTGGAGGTCTCCTATATCATCGAAATGGCTTTAATGATTGGACTTTTGATGCTGACAATCGGTTCATTCATCGGTGGAGTCTGGGCCAACGAATCGTGGGGAAGATACTGGGGCTGGGATCCGAAGGAAACCTGGGCATTGGTTACCGTACTGGTTTATTCAATCATATTGCATTTGAGGAAGATCCCAGGATTGAAAAGCGTATTTGCATTAAGTAGCCTGTCTATTTTCGGTTTAGGTTCTGTGTTAATGACTTTCTTTGGCGTGAATTATTATTTATCAGGAATGCACTCCTATGCACAAGGCGATCCGCCTCCAATCCCCAATGCCTTGTATGTGGCCATTGTGGTAGTTATTGCACTCATTTTGGCTGCCTGGTACGCCGAGAATAAGGTGACAAAGATTACAGAACCGGAGGACGAAATTATCGAATAGCCGATCTGTCTGAAGGGGTGACAAATTTCACTTCAGGCAATGTTTCAAAAGATTTGTACCGTCGGATTTGAACAATGGAAAACGGATCTGACGATTATGAATTAATATGAAGCCAGTTCTATAATTTGAAAGGATTGAATTAAATGAGTAATTCCTTTATTTAAAAAGTTTTACCTGAGTAGCTGTTGGCCCTTTTTGGCCCATTTCCACTTCAAAACTAACCAGATTACCTTCCTTAATTTCTTCGAGCAAATTGTTCGCATGGACAAAAACACTTTCCTGTGTTTCCAAATCCCGTATAAATCCAAATCCTTTCGACTCATTAAAAAAGGATACTGTTCCTTTTCTTATAGGATCGAATACTTCATTCGGATCGCTTTTTGGAATGCTAATCTCGATATCTTCCAGTTTAATAGCCTTCTTTTTCGTTGGATCAGGAGGGGTTGAAGTAATCATTCCATTCTCATCGACATATGCAATCATGTCGTTAAGGCTGCCACCTTTTTCGTTTTCTTTCCTTGTCAACTTCTTCTTCTCTTTGTCTTTTCTCTTTTTCTCTTTTTTATTTCTTACTTCTTTCTTATTGAACGTTTCCTGCGATCTACCCATAATCAATTTTTCCTTTAATTAATAATTTTCTAAATTTTATCAACGGTTGGCTTCAAATCCTTAAACCTGAATTTCATCAAAGGTAATTTTTATTTTTTGTGTTTTGCTATTTACCTGCCTTTATCCAATTATTAAGTAACGGGATACGCCTATTATCACCGCATTAGCTGTTCTTTCAGTGGATTTTCGAAACGAATATCTTTTTGCCGGGTAAAAAGTCCGATGGCTGGTCAGGCATTCATTTTATGTTTGAGCGACTGGAATCCTTCACCAAGGATTTCGTGGGTGTCCATTACTGTAATGAAAGCTGCCGGATCAATTTCACTGATATACTCTTCCAGAATAGCTACTTCGCGACGGCTTACCACGGTGTAAATGATTTGTTTATCTTCTTCGGTGTACATACCTGATCCTTTCAGGTAAGTTCCACCGCGTTCCAGATCGACCAGTAATTTGTTCCTGATTTCCTTGTGCTTTCCGGAAATGATGAGCAAGGCTTTGTTGTAATCGCTTCCTTCCAGAACCAAATCGATAGCGCGACCGGTAATGTAAATAACCACCCATGAATAAAGCGGAATCTGCCAGTCTTTAAAGGCAACCAAACTGAGTAAAACAATGGTTGAATCCACATAAATCATCAGTTGGCCTAGCTGCATGTGGGTATATTTGGCAATAATCATGGCAATAATGTCAGAACCGCCGGAAGTTGCCCGGGCTTTGAAAATCAATCCCAGTCCAAAGCCAATCAGTACACCGCCAAACACGCACGAAAGCAAGATGTCTGGTACCAGCGGAGCATCGCCATCAACCCGCAAATAGGTGATAGCATCCATAAAAACCGAAGAGAGAACAAATCCGACAACTGTTTTTACGCCGAAACGCGGCCCCAAAATTTTGATGCCTGCAATAGTGAGTGGGATGTTTAGAATTAAGCCGAACAACCCGATTGGAAAACCTTCAGGCCAAAACGAAAACATTCCCTGAGTCATGTAATGCACCACGATGGCAATACCATAAACTCCGCCCGGAACAATCCGGTGAGGCGAAATGAAATACACAAACCCAACTGCCAGGATAAATGAACCGATAACAATCATACTGTAATCTCTAAACCACTTGAGGCTAAAGATTTTGTCGTTTGGAACAAAGGTCATAATGAGGATTTTTATAGGAGATACAAAGAAACACAGGATATTCGGGATATACTGTGTTTTTTATCAATCCTGACAGATACTTTTTGATCAAGGAGGAAATTTATCTATTACGATAGACAAAACTGGAAAAAAAGACTCATTTGTCAATCATGAATGCATTTAATTCGTCTTTATTTCAAGCAAGTAAAATTGGGGAACCGATGTGTTAATTTGCTTTAAAGGAAACATTTATTAATATTTGTTTGCTTGTAAGATATAATTGTTAACTTTGTAGGCACAAAAGTCAACTCAATGAAAGAAATAACAGTGACATTACTCGATGAAGCCATTGAATTTACTGGAACACTTTCTGAAAAACAACTGTTCAAACTATTTTACAACATTGAATTAATCAAGTCGGGTATTGTTTCTATTGATATCCTTAAGAAGCTCAACACTGATATTTGGGAAATTAGAACAGTTAGTTTGGGTGCAGGAATCAGGGTATTTGCATTTTGGAGCAAACTTGAAAAATCGAAACTAATTTGCACCCATGGGATAATTAAAAAAACCAGCAAGGTTTCAGCTAAAGAAATTGAAAAAGCAATCGGAATAATGAACAATTATTATAAAAAAAAGCAACCATGAATGAACTATCATTTGAAGAAGTAAAAAACTTGCGTATTGGGACAATCGGTACACCAGCAAGGGATAAATATGAATTGGAAGCCGAATCAATAATACTGGCTGCCAAAATTAAGCAATTACGGAAGCAAAAAGGTATGAACCAGGATGAACTGGGAGTCCTGATTGGGGTGAAAAAATCGCAAATCAGCAAAATTGAAACAAATCCGCAGGACATGAAGTTAAGCACGATTATGCGAATTGTTAAAGCATTGGACATGGAAATAGTGCTGGAATCCGGGGGGATCAAGGTTAAAAGCGTTTTGGTATAAAATAGATTTATAGTTTATTCTTTCCTCACAACTATTTTACTGATATATTGCTGATTGCCACTGATAACCTTTAGCATATAGATTCCGCTTGCCTGATTCGAAAGGTCAATCTGGAACTTGGCTGCATCAGTTATTTCTTTTCGGAAGATTTCAACACCAACCATACTTGAAACAGAAATATCGGTTTTATTGCCAGTACTTTGAGTGAATTCAAGATTAACAATACCCGTTGTTGGATTGGGGAAAACCTTAAAGAATTGAGAATCCAAAGTTGAAACGCCAACCTTTATAACGTTTAGAACGGTCACTTTAACTGTCGCCGGAGTAGAATTCGCCATTCCATCATTTACCAATAGAGAGAAGGTAAGAATAGAATCATTTTTTACCTCAGGTGCTATAAATGTTGGGTTGGCTACAGTCGTTGAACTCAATATGGATTCTATGACCAGAGTTCCCTTTTCGGTCCCATCCACAACGAATTCATATGACCCGATGGCAGGCGCAGGAAACTGAATAGACTTACTGCCTTCGGCCTTGCTAAACGAAACTACTATGAATTGCAAATTCTTGTCGGAAAAAGTAAAAACATGAGACTTATCATCACTAGCTGATAAGGTGAGGAATGCCTTAGTTCCTTCTTTCTCCTTAACTATTTTAGTCTCTAAACCATTTGGACTATATTTTATAAACGCTTCAGGACTATTTGGAAGGTTTTGTATATCTTGTGAAGTAATATAAGTCCATTTATAAATTAAGGTATTGTTGTCCGGGTCAGAAGAATTTGAACCGTCTAAGATAACAGTTGCACCTTCATTGACCGTTTGATTGGATCCGGCATTGGCAATAGGAGATTTGTTTACTTGTTCCAATAAACCTTCACCATATAAATTTACCAAAATAGAATCGAAGTCGGTTTTTATTAGTAATTTAACTGATAAAATACCATTTTTTTTAGGAGTAAAATAAATATCTATAATTTTATTATCAAAACTTTTTATTGTCAGATTTTTAATGATTGGTATGGACGAGAATGCACTGTCAGAAAATGCCAGTCCATTAATTACTAAACTTCCTTGTCCAATGTTACTTATACGTAACTTCCTAACTTTACTTTCACCAATATTAATCTTTCCAAAGTCAATATTGTATTCATCTGCTTCCAAAACAGGATGTTTATTCTCAATATTTGTTTTGAAGTTTAAAGAACTGATTGTGTTATATTGGAACGCATCAAAGGTAGGACCCCATTCACCATCAAGTGAATTAAAATCATGAAAACAAACACTGCTAGCACCTGATCGAATCATTTTTTTTGATAACCCGGTATAGAAATCAGGGGTGTATATCCATTCATCTTTTACTGGAAGTGAAACAATAATAGGTTTCTCTGCGCCTAATGATACTTTTTTAATATAATCTTCTAATAAAAATGGGTCTGGATTTTTTGGTGGATTTTCATTAGCTGCCATTATTTCAGGAATTAACCATTGGGTATATCCAACAGGAAGTAAATAAGCATCGGCCAAGTTTTTCATCAATTCTTTATCTTGCATTCCTTCAAAGTCAAGTTCAGGGGAAAATACAATGGGAAATGATGATAATATTACTTTTGTATTCTTATTTTCACTCTTAATTGCACTAATTAAATCAATAGCATATTTTTGTAGTAATTTACTCTGCCACAAAGAATCATTCCAGCAGCAATTACAATTAGGATTTCCATCAGGTACATTCTTGTAATCAGCTGGCGTGTTTGTTTTGTATTTTTGGGTTTCCATATACAAGGAACTAAGTACTATTCCTGATACGCCTGGCAAATATGTTAACTCCTTCAAGTATTTTATAATTTGATTTTTATATGATTCAATGCAAGGAGAAATCGCAGTTTCATTTAAGTATTTGTCCAAGTTTGTTTCATCTACAAAGTATTGATACCACCATCCTTCCTTAAGAGGTCCAAATTGTGGGTCAACTCTTCCAGCCCGACTCATTATATCATCATGGAGGATATTTATTGCAGGAAATATTTTTATTCCATAGCATTCAGCCTTACTAGTTAAAGGTGTAATTGCATCAAATTTAAAGATGGGAACCATATAGTAAGTATAGTCTCCAATGTTATAATTTGAAGGATAGTATAGATTACCATGGCTTGATTTAATAGTAAGAATAATGTTATTTATTCCGGCAGATTTACACTTAGTTAAAATATAATCTGCACCATAACTAGAAACATCTGATGAATTAATCCAAATATATTTTTCTTGAATATCAGAATTATTATTGTTAGAAATAATATCTTTTATTTTATTTACTAAAAGTGATTCTTTTTCTAGTGGCCTTGCATAATCCCAAGATTTTTGAGTTTCATCAAATCCATAAGGTTCGTCGCCGAATGGCTTATGAACATCTATATTAATCCATTTATTCGAATTATCATCATACATTCTGTTATCTGTACAGGGTAAGCCCACTGAACGTATTAGCATATTGATTTTATCCTGTTGGGAAGCTGAATTGGAACGATTAAAGCGATAATTTGAATACGCATAATCTGGTTCACCAAACGGTTTAATCCATAGATAATATCCGGCTTTATTCATCCAACGATCAATTACATGGTCAAAGAGTCGTTTCCCAGCATTGTAAGGGTTGGTCTCATTTCCTATGATTTTCTTACCAATTTTATAAGTTTCATATTTTCCAACATTGTACATATTATTTGTTGCCAAATATTTCGATCCACTATTCATTGAAGTATATATACGTTTGTTTTGCGATAACTCCCATGGTACTATTCCTTTAGGTGTTATCATTATTTGAGCTAAAGCCGGAAGCTGGTTGTAGAAATGATAGTAACGTATTACAGAAGCCAAAAGATAGACAAGTTCTACCGTTCTAATTTGAGAATTTCTCAGGTCAATTAAATTAGGTAATTGTATTGAACCTGATAATTCTTGCTGCAATTGTGAACAAAGAGATAAATACTCACTTTTTAACATAGGATTTTCATAAACAGCACTGTCAAGTTCAATCTTGATGTATAAATCTGATGGTGGTTCAATATTATTATTTATTGTAAAAATGGAATCACCATTCTCATTAATAGCAAGTATGGCATCAGCATATACTTTTAAAAGTTGTTGAATTGGATACTTTTGATCACCTGAAGATATTGTAGCTGGAAATTCTCTGTAATCTTCAAAAGAATTTACAGCTTCCATTGCTGTCCTAATTATTTTTGAAAGGCTTATGGTGTAACTAGCACTTCCATCGGGCTGTTTCAAGTCAACAGGCACATTTTTCAGGAAGGCTGAATAGGCAGTAAAAACAAAGAATGTTGCGATTATAAGCAAGGCAAGTTTCTTCATATCCGGGACAGTTTAGTTGCAGCTTTTTTGTGATTAAATCTTTGAGCAACAGTTAATTTTTGTATGTCCTAAATCTAAAGATTTATATTTGAAATCAGGAGAAGTTGGGTGAAATTAATTTGGGGAAAGGTCGAAATGTGATTTTATGTTCAATGCGAATAGTCTGAAAAAGATTAAACTGAGAATGTGAGACCCGACATCGAGTGATGTTCCGGTCAGCGTTCCTGACATTTAGACGCAGTCAGGTTTTTCAAATGCTTTAAGGTCATTCAGCAATTCAATATTTACTCAGCCTTTTCTTCCTCCGGCACCTCATTTTTCTTGAATCCTTCGTTCAGGTTTAATGCAACCGAAATCAAATTGCTCGATCCTGCTAAATGATAACGCACTGATCCAGAATTGATCTGAAAGCGCGAAACCCGGAACCCGAATCCCCATGAAAATCCTACTGCTGCATGTGATCTTGAAATTGTCTTTAACGCATTTACTTCTTCTCTTAACCAGCAATTACAAATGCTTTTGGTTTTAAGCGATTCAAAACCATTTAGTAAAGCAAACGAAAATCCAAATCAAATCGGACAAATCAGTTTTTTGAATATCTTTGTTTTATGGAACGATCTGAAATACTTAAAAGAATCAGAAACGGGATAAGCAATCAAGACCCCAAAGCCGAAATATATCTTTATGGATCAAGGGCTCGTGGTGACAATCGGAAAGATTCGGATTGGGATATACTTGTAATTTCACCAAACGACAAGATTACGTTTGATTACGAATCTGAATTAAGAGACCCGATTGTAGATATTGAACTAGATTCAGGAGAAATTGTCTCCATCTTGGTTTATTCCAAAAAAGATTGGATGGGGAAACAATCTTTTTCGCCACTTTTTTTGAATGTTTCAAAAGAAGGTATAAGAATTTAAAATTATAGAATCATTCAGTCTGCTCTTTCACAGGCACTTCATTTTTCCGGAATCCATCATTCAGGTTTAATGCGACTGAAATGAGGTTACTCGATCCGGCGAGGTGATAACGCGCTGAACCATAATTGATCTGGAAGCGCGAAACCCGGAATCCAAATCCCCATGAGAATCCCACAGTTGACATTTTTTCATCCAGCCGTAACTCCTGCCTGAGTTGGTAATTGTACCCAGCACGGATGGTGAAATTCGGAGAAGGAAGCAACTCGACTCCCAAAACCAGGTGGCGCATGAATTTTTTAGTAAAATTATCTTCCTTCAAAACAACAGTTGTTGAGGTTTTATCTTCCGCCGGTTTGGCCAGGTCCCATTTCTGAAGATGTTGCATGGTAGCCGCAAACCGTATCGGCGCATGTTGCAGCTTTTTAGAAATCCCGAACTGAAGGTCGAACGGAATCGATTCTCTTGCGGCGCCATCGTAATAAGTGGAGATTTGTGTTCCGATGTTGCGGGCAACCAACGAGGTGACAGAATTTCGGTTTTTGCTGAAATAGCTGATACCCAGATCGGCTGCAATCCCGATGGATTGATAGCTTTCGAAGGAGGAAAGTATTGGTTTTAAATTAATTCCATAGGTGAATTGCCTGTACTCGTTCGACCAGATCAGGTTTAAAGCATATTCAGCCGCGTTAAAAGTAGCTCCGGTTCTTTCTCCGTTTGGAAGCGCTTCAATAAATTTTCCGTAGTTGATGTAATGCATACCAACAGCAAAATTTCCGGGCAGGGGAGTACTAAATGAATATGCCGCAAAACCGTAATTGACACCCGCAAAATAATCGACATAGTTTATCGCCAGCATGTTCTTCATGTCGGGCCTGAGCAAGGAAGGATTGTTGTACGAAACATTCAAATCAAGAGAATCATTCAGGGCGACCTGATTTCCGCCCAAAGCAGCCATCCGGGCCGAATTGGTCAGGTTCAGGAAGTCGTAGGTATTTTCGCCGCCAATCTGGCCATAAACCAGTGGATAAATAAATGCTTGAAGAACGAAAAGAATAAGGAGTTTGCGCATATTTCTCAGGATTCGGCTTTTTAACCGAACGTAAAAATGAGGTTTTTAGTATAGCTATTTATTTCACTATTGACATGCCTTGTTGTTGAAGTTGACTGTCCAGTTCTTCCGGTTTTGGAATGTCATTGAAATGATATTTTCGTAGAATGGTTCCTTTCTTCAGGATAATAAGGCCTGGATTGGAGCGGACAATGGTTTTCAGCGCAATTTCGTCGGTGTTGAAAAAGTCGAAATAAGCGGCAGTTTCGTTCTTGAAAGTTTCAAAACTATCGGGTGAAGAGGCTGTCAGCAGAATGAAATTGTATCCTCTGCTTTTGGCTTCCCGGTTCAGGGTGACAATCTTTGCCATCGCTTCTTTGTTGGTTTTCTGAAGATTGGAGGCTATAACCATGAAAGTGTATTTGTCATCGTAAAGAAAAAAATCTTTGATGTCTTCACCTTCCGGAGTTTCAATCCTGAAGTCATGAATGGGTGGGGTATAACCTTTCTGGATTATTACCGCATCATTCATTTTTACAAATTTCCAGTTGAGCGTATCTTTCCAGGGATAGTTCGTTTCGGTAAATTTCTGTTCTTTCCCGGTTTTTAAATTTCGGTATATAAAACTGTTTTCATAGATTGCTTTTGGCGCTCCATCCGGAATTTTCATGGCATCCGGTATATTCACACCCACTTTGTAAGGACTGAAATCGATGATGGGTAAGTGATTGTAAGAATAAGCGACCAGGTAGAAATAGAAAACAATGGTCATGCCGGTGAATGCAATGGAAATAACCGGACCATTTTTGCTTTTGAAATTTTTACGCTGAACAAAAACGAAAATGGCCAGGGCCAGCAAGACGATATTTTTGTAAAACGTTTGCCAGTTGGTAATGACCAGCGCATCGCCAAAGCAGCCGCAATCGGTAACCGGGTTGGTAAGTGCCAGCACAAAAGTTAAACCGGTGAAAAATACCATAAACGCCAACATAAACCAGCTTGTGACCCTGATGAAAAAATTAAAAATCATAGCCAGTCCCAGAAAAAATTCGGCAGCTGCAAGCAAAACACCCAGTGCAAAAGCCAGATTGGTGAGCCATGGCATCTGAAAAGCGATGAAATAATCGGTGAATTTATAGGCTGATCCCCACGGATCGATGCCTTTGACAAAGCCGGAAAAAACAAAGGTTAATCCAAGCAGGATGCGTACAATGTGTTTGAACATGAAAGTAATTTTAGAATTCAATCTTAATTAACGCAAAAACGGCATAATTGATCATGTCAAGGTAATTGGCCTCGATTCCTTCCGAAATTAAAGTCTGGCCCAGGTTGTCTTCAATTTGTTTGGTCCGTTTCAATTTCATCAGTATCAGGTCGGTATATGAACTCATGCGCATGTTTCGCCAGGCTTCGTCGTAATCATGGTTTTTGGCCATCATCAGTTCTTTGGCTTCCTTAAAATGATTGAGATACAAGCTGAGTGTTTCTTCAGGTGTCAGGTCGTCGCTTTCCGAAGTTCCTTTTTCAAGCTGAATGATAGCCATGATGCAGTAATTGACTATCCCGATGTATTCCGAACGAATACCTTCATCAATTTTGCTGACTCCTTTTTGTTCGATACTCCTGATCCGCTGTGCTTTAATATAGATTTGGTCGGTCATCGAACTGGGACGAAGAATTCGCCAGGCAATGCCGTAATCTTTCATTTTTTTGGTAAAAATATCCTGACAAACAGTAATTACATGATCGTATTGCTGGCTTGTTTGATCCATGATTATCTTAATTATTAGGGCCATAAAAGTATTAATTTAATGTGTATTTTGAGTGCATTTTATTTTACTTTTGTGAAATACATGACTTTGAGTGGTCTAATCTTTATCGTATGTTAATCACTACAACTGCTACTAAGTTTCTGAAACGTAAGAATACCATTAACCTTAACGGACGAATTCTTGATCTTTCGCAACCTGTTGTCATGGGCATTATCAATGTGACTCCGGATTCGTTTTTCGATGGTGGAAAGTATAAGACGGAGAAAAAGGTCGTTAAACGGGCCGAAGAAATTCTGGAGCAGGGTGGAACTGTAATTGATATTGGAGCTGTATCAACACAGCCAGGTTTGGAGGGAATATCTACCAAGGAAGAAATTTACCGCCTTTTACCAGCGGTAAAAGCAGTAAAAAAAGCATTTCCGGATGCGTTTATTTCTATTGATACCTACCGGTCGTGGGTCGCATTAAAAGTCATTGAAGATTGTGGCCCCTGCATGGTTAACGATGTGTCGGGCGGTAATTTTGATGTTCACATGTTCGAAACCATTGGTAAACTGGGAGTTCCATACATTTTAATGCACATGCAGGGCACACCGCTCAAAATGCAGGAAAATCCGGAGTATGAAGACATTATCCGCGATATTTCGTTGTTCTTTACTGATCGGGTGAAACAACTGACAAAGGCTGGGGTAAAGGATGTGATCATTGATCCGGGTTTTGGTTTCGGTAAAACGCTGAGACACAATTATGAATTGCTGAACCGCCTCGATTCATTTAAGGTCTTTCAGTTGCCATTGATGGTTGGCGTTTCACGTAAATCAATGATATATAAATTATTGACGACAAATCCGGAGGAAGCACTCAACGGAACTTCAGTAGTTAATACTTTGGCGTTGATGGGTGGCGCCGATATTTTGCGGGTTCACGATGTTCGCGAAGCCGTTGAAGCAGTTCGTATCCTGAATATGATCCGTTCGACATCAAAATAGAGAACTGATTATGACATTGTTTATTACCATACGGGTTTTGGATGTAATCGATATTTTACTGGTAGCTTTTTTGCTTTACCAGATGTACCGGATTATCAAAGGAACAGTAGCCTTCAGTATTTTTATCGGCTTTTTCCTGGTTTATGTAGCCTGGCTGGTGATTAAAGCCATGAACATGGAACTTCTCGGAACTTTGATGGGGCAGTTCATCGGGGTGGGCGTGCTGGCTTTGATTGTTGTTTTTCAGCAGGAAATCAGACGGTTTTTACTTTTAATTGGCACAAAATATCAGGTTAGCCACAGCTTTGGACTCGAAAAACTCTTTGCTTCCGAGAAACTAAAACCGGCCACCAATCAGCAAATTAAAGAAATTATCAGGGCATGCGACAACCTGGCACGTTCAAAGACAGGGGCTCTGATCGTGATTCCCCACAATTCTGAATTGAAAGAGATCATCCGGTCGGGCGAAAAAATAAATGCCCGGATTTCATCAGCCTTAATCGAAACTATTTTCTTTAAAAATACACCTTTGCACGATGGGGCGCTGGTCATTCTGGGTAACCGGATTGCCGCTGCACGTTGCATTCTTCCCTTGACTGAGCAACATGACCTTGATTCCAGTTTTGGACTCCGGCATCGGGCAGCCCTGGGTATTTCTGAATTAACCGATGCGCTGGCAATCGTGATTTCCGAAGAAAGGGGCAACATTTCACTTGCAATAAATGGAGAACTGATGCATAAAATTTCGCTCATCCAACTTACCACCGAACTCGAAAAAGTGATTATTGAAGAGGCGTAGATTGAACAGTATTCAGTCGTAGCTTGAAGAAGATGAACACTTGCTGTCTGTTGTTTGGTCGTTAGCGATTCAGCTTGTTTTATTAAAATGTTTCTTGCAGAAATATCGAAAAATTATTCCAGTTTAGTAGCTGAACATCTGAGATAGTAGTATTTTGATCTCCTGAATAAATAAGCTTTTTCTGAATGGTCTGGTCGTTCTGAGGGAAATTTCTAAGATTTTTTAGGTAGTCCTTGTTAAAAGTCTGACCAACTTTTATTTCAAGAGCTATGATTTCCTTATTCCCTTTTTCAATAATGCAATCTATTTCAAGTCCATTGCTTTCGCGCCAATAATATACCACCGGGCGTTTACCAGAGTGAATTTGATATTTAATGATTTCGCTTATCACGAGATTTTCGAATAATGCACCGTATAAATAATGGGTACTGACCATTTCGGGACTTACAAGTCTAAGCAATGAACAAGCAACACCTGTATCATAAAAATATAGTTTAGGTGACTTGATTAATCTTTTGTTGAAATTCCTATAGTAGGGCTGCAGTTGATAAATAATAAAACTGGATTCTAATAATGACAGCCATGATTTTGCCGTATTTACAGCTATACCGGCATCATTTGCCAGTGATGTAAGATTTAATACCTGCCCAATACGACCGGCACATAATCCTAAAAATCTTGAAAAGGTGTTCAGATTTTCTACTGCTTTTAATGTTCTGACATCTCTTTCTATATAAGTCTGCAAATAGGATGGGTAAAAGTCATTTGCTGCTATTTGATAATCGTAAAGCCTCGGGTAAAAACCATTTAAAATGGTCTGGCAGATGTTCTGATTTTTTAGGATTGTTAATTCTGTAATATCAAACGGAAGCAAATGATTGATATTTACTCTGCCGGCTAATGATTGAGAAATTCGCTCGTTCAGCAGAAAACTTTGTGAACCTGATAAGATGTATTGCCCGGGTGTATTTCGTTCGTCGGAAATGACTTGAATATAACTGAACAGTTCAGGTACGTTCTGCGCTTCATCAAAAATTACTTCCGGGCCTGTTGATCTCAGAAAACCCATCGGATCAGTTAAGATCATCTCCCTTAGATCAATACGTTCAAGGTTGAAGTATTGGTAATTGGGGAATACATTTTTCAATAAAGTTGTTTTCCCTGATTGACGTGGTCCTGTCAACGAAACAACAGGAAACTGCTTAAGCATGTTTTGTAGATGCGATGCAAGCTTTCGTTGGATAATCATTTTATATGTATATATGCAATTTGATTGCAAATATACATGCTTTTAAGTTGAAGTTAGTTTAGAGAAGTTATTATTTTTTTGATTTGTTATAATTCTCCGAATCGCTACAATTCAGGTTCCAGTGATTCTTTGGTTCCGAAACATAGCATTATAGGTTCACAAAACCACATTCCAACAATTCAATCTTCATTCACTCATTAGTTGACTTCTTTCTTCTACCTTTGCAACGCATTTCAGAATTCAATTTTTCATGGAAAACCGGATTTGTAAACTCTTCGGAATAGAATACCCAATCATTCAGGGTGGAATGGTTTGGTGCAGTGGCTGGCGACTGGCTTCTGCTGTCAGTAACAATGGTGGCTTGGGCCTGATTGGCGCTGGCTCCATGCATCCTCAAGTACTTCGAGAGCACATCCTGAAGACCAAACAGGCCACCAATAAACCGTTTGGGGTAAACGTTCCGCTGTTTTATCCTGAATTGGATACGATTATGAATATTATTGCGGAAGAAAAAGTTCCGGTGGTTTTTACATCTGCCGGTAGCCCGAAAAAATATACAACCTGGCTGAAAGAGCGAGGTATCATCGTGGCTCATGTGATTGCCAGTTCGGCTTTTGCAGTGAAATGTGAAGAGGCCGGAGTGGATGTTATCGTGGCCGAAGGTTTTGAAGCTGGTGGACACAATGGGAAAGAAGAAACTACCACATTGGCATTAATTCCGGCTGTGCGTCGTGTTACAGAAATGCCACTTTTGGCGGCCGGAGGAATCGGTACAGGTGAAGCCATGCTGGCTGCAATGGTTTTGGGCGCCGATGGCGTTCAAATCGGATCGCGGTTTGCCATTTCAGAAGAATCGTCGGCCCATCCCGAATTTAAAAAACTGGTGACCGGACTGAAAGAAGGCGATACTAAACTTGCCCTCAAAAAAATTGGAGCGGTTCGGCTGATCAAAAATGAATTCTTCCAAACGGTTAATAAACTCGAACTGGAAGGTGCAAGTCCCGATACTCTGAGAGTTTTGCTCGGACGCGGACGTGCTAAAAAAGGAATGTTTGAGGGTGATTTGGCGGATGGTGAACTGGAGATTGGCCAGGTTTCGGCAATTATCAACGAAATATTGCCGGTTCAAACCATCATGGAGAATCTGATTCAGGAATATCAACAGGCTCACGAGCGTATGAATTCGGAAAAGTTAAAATTTTATTGAAAATAATAGCTGTTTAGGGATGCGTGTTTCGGGTTTAACGAAACGCGTAACCCGAAACGCGTAACCCGAAACTCTTTTATGATACATTTTGAACGGACCAAATTGGCAAACGGACTGACGGTGATCGTCCATCAGGACAAAACAACACCAATGGTGGCGATGGATGTTTGTTACAATGTTGGCTCACGCGACGAACATCCCGATCGTACCGGGTTTGCACACCTTTTCGAACACCTGATGTTTGGTGGTTCAAAGCACATTCCGTCGTACGACGAACCTTTGCAAAAGGCAGGTGGCGACAACAATGCGTTCACATCCAACGACCTTACCAATTATTACCTGACTTTACCGAAAAATAATATTGAAACCGGTTTTTGGCTCGAATCGGACCGTATGCTCGAACTGGCTTTTTCAAAAACGAGCCTGGATGTACAGCGAAATGTGGTGATTGAGGAATTCAAGCAACGCTATCTGAACCAGCCATATGGTGATGTGTGGCCTTTACTGAGGCAGCTCGCTTTCAAGGTTCATCCGTATCAGTGGCCCACCATCGGACGCGAAATCAGTCACATCGAAAACGCGACCATGCAGCAGGTTAAAGATTTTTTTTTCGCGCATTATGCACCCGACAATGCGGTGCTGGTTGTTTCGGGCAATGTGGATTTTGATGAAGTTCTGACCCTCGCCGATCGCTGGTTTGGGCCCATTCCAAACCGGAATGTGAAGCCTAGAAACATTCCGCAGGAACCAGTACAGACCGAAATCCGTGAGCAAACAGTAATTCGCGATGTGCCGAATGATACGATATATTTTGCCTGGCATATGGTTGATCGGCTTGATCCTTTGTATTTCGCAACCGACCTGATTTCGGATGTGCTTTCGAATGGAAACTCATCGCGCATGTATGTGAACCTGGTGCAGAAAGAAAAACTTTTTTCCGAGTTGGATGCCTATCTTTCAGGAGATTATGAGCCTGGATTGTTTGTTGTCTCCGGAAAGCCAAGCAACGGCGTATCGCTCGAAACAGCACGCAAAGCGATTGAACGGGAACTCGACCGCATGAAACAGGATCTGGTGCCGGAATATGAACTCGAAAAAGTTAAGAATAAGTTGGAAGCCAGCATCGTTTATGGCGAAATGAACTATCTGACCAAGGCCATGAATTTGGCTACCAACGAAATATTGAAGGATGCCGAACTGATCAATTCACAGGTTGATAGTTACCGTTCGGTAACTACAAAACTCATTCAGGAAGTTTCGCGGCAACTTTTCAGGCCTGAAAACTGCTCCGTTTTAAATTACATTGCTAAAAAGTAAAAATATGCTTAACCGCACCATACAACCCCCGGTAAATCCCATTGAACACATTGATATCGTACAGGCTGAAAAACGCCTGCTTTCCAATGGCATTCCGGTACATTTTGTAAATGCCGGAACACAGGATGTCGTGAAGATCGATTTTATCTTCGAGGCAGGAACCTGGTTTCAACCAATTAACCTGGTCGCAAGTTTATGTAATTCGATGCTCGAAGAAGGCAGCGAAAAATATACAGCAGCCGAAATTGGCGAGAAATTTGATTTCTACGGTGCTTATATTCAATTGATAGCCGATCAGAATCAGGGTTTTGTGAATGTGATAAGTCTTGGAAAATATTTGCCTGCGATACTTGAAGTGACTGAAAATCTGCTTAAGCATTCAGTTTTTCCGGACCATGAACTAGAGGTATTGATTGCTAAAAACAAGCAAAAATTCTTGCTCGAAAACGAAAAAGTCCGCACACTTTGCCAGAAGAAATTTACGCAGGTGATGTTTGGTGACGCGCATCCGTATGCCATCAACAATAAACTGGAAGATTTCGACAAGGTAAGTCGCGAAGAATTGATCCGGTTTTATAAATCGTTTTATCACTCCGGAAATTGCCACATCATTGTCGCCGGAATGGTTGACGAATCAGTTTTGAACCTGCTGGATAAACATTTTGGAGGAAACGACTGGCAGCAAAGTCCAATAAAAGTTCCTGAATATGCCATTTGTTCCGATCCGGAAAAAAGACATTGGGTTGAAAAAGCCAATGGTGTTCAATCTGCGGTGCGGGTAGGAAAGTTTTGGGTTCCGAAAACTCATCCGGATTATCATGCCTTGTCTGTTCTGGTTACCATTCTGGGTGGTTATTTCGGTTCACGCCTCATGGCTAATATCCGCGAGGAAAAGGGTTATACCTACGGAATCGGTAGTTTTATTTTGACATTGAAACAGGCCAGTTATCTGGTCATTTCAACCGAATTGGGTAACAAAAATGTTGAACCCGCATTGACTGAAGTTGCTTTTGAAATGAGGCGTTTGCAAACTGAACCAGTTTCAGAAAACGAGTTGGAGACCGTGAAGAGTTATCTGTTGGGCGAATTTCTCCGCGATTTTGATGGTCCGTTTGCCCTGGCCGGAAGTTTCAAAGCCATCAACGATTTTGGCCTCGATTATTCGTTTTACGACAACTATCTTCATGTTTTGCGAACCATCACTTCCGAAGAACTGATGAAACTGGCACAGCAATTCCTGAATCCGGAAGATTGCTACACGGTCGTAGCCGGAAGTAAATTGGTTTGAAGATTTGCAAATTAAACCGTTTGGAAATTACCTTCGGTGAAAACATAAATGAAAGCGGTTGAATACAGGATTAAAACACTGAGTTCAACCGTTTTTTATTATTAGGGTAATTCCGGTTTCGGTCTGATCATATAAAAATGATCTTTGGTGATTTTTATATTGCAAAGCTTTGTAACTTTAGATAAATGTATGGAAAGGATTGTGTTATATAAATAAAAAGCTAACATGAATAAAAGCAAAGTAATTATAGTTAAAGGTATTTCTGTTGCTACATTAAAAATTGGTGATGAAACATTTATCTCATTAACTGATATAGCACGAAATAAAAATGCTGAAGAACCTAAAGATGTTGTAAAGAATTGGATGAGGTCAAAAACAACGATCGAATTTATAGGTTTATGGGAACAACTCAATAACCCAAATTTTAAAGGGGTCGAATTCGACTCCTTTCTATATGTAGCAGGTACCAATGCCTTTACACTTTCTCCATCAAAATGGATTGAAACTACAAATGCAATTGGGATTGTTTCCAGAACCGGGAAAAACGGAGGCACTTATGCTCAAAAAGATATTGCATTTGAATTCGCTTCTTGGATTAGTTCTGGTTTTAAACTATATCTGATCAAAGAATTCCAACGCCTCAAAGCTGACGAAAACGATCGGCTAAAACTGGAATGGAACTTTCAACGCACTCTTGCTAAAGTGAATTATCATATCCATACTGATACCATAAAAGTGAACCTCATTCCTGCGGAATTGACCAAACTGCAAATAAGTTTTGTCTATGCCAATGAAGCCGATTTACTAAACGTGGCATTGTTTGGCCAGACAGCCCAGCAATGGCGCAGCGAAAACCCGGATGCCGAAGGCAATATCCGCGACCAGGCCACCATCGAACAACTGGTGGTGTTGTCAAATATGGAAAGTATCAATGCTGTTCTGATCCACCAAGGCTTCCTGCAAAATGAACGATTGTTCCAACTAAACCAAATTGCCATTACCCAAATGCGGTCGTTATTGGGCTATCAGAACCTGAAGAATTTGAAATGACCATAACATAATTGCGAAAGGGATTCCTTCTTTCAAAAAGAGATGGAATCCTTATGAGTTATAAAGTAATTTAAACATTCCGGACATTTTAATTCATTTCCCAATTTCTTAACGAACCGTCATTTTCGAAGGTTAAAAATCATTCAGTCCAAGGTTTTTCTACTTTTGTGACCGATTCATTTCGTTTAGAAACCCAGTCATGTCAGATCAATCTCAAAGTTTAACGATACAAACCGAATCCGTTCCTAATAAAAAACGGATCCGGATAGCTGTGGCGCTGGTTTATTTCAGCATGGGACTTTGTTTTTCGTCGTGGGCAAGCCGGATACCAGATATCAAAACTGCCCTTCATTTAAATGATGCGCTGTTCGGCAGCATTCTATTTGCTTTGCCGGCAGGGCAGTTCCTGATGATGCCTTTCTCCGGAAAACTTGTAACCCGTTTTGGCAGCCACCGGGTGTTGCTTTTTGCACTTCCGGCCTATACCATCTGTTTGAGTAATATGGGATTGGTACAGGAAGGCTGGCAATTGGCCATTGCTTTGTTTTTGTTCGGTCTGTCTGGCAACATGTGCAACATTTCAATCAACACGCAAGGCATTGCAGCCGAACGTTTGTATGGGCGCCCCATCATGGCCTCTTTTCATGGCGGATGGAGCCTGGCAGGATTTACCGGTGCACTCATTGGACTGGCCATGATAAACCTGAAAGTACCTCCTTACTGGCATTTTGTAACTGTTATCCTGATTGTTTGGACCATCGTTTGGATCAACTATCCATTCCTGGTTCGAAGTATGCCGACAAATACTTCAGAGGAACCTCGACGGAAATTCTTTAACAAACCGGACGGTATTCTTTTGCAGCTTGGAATCATTGGTTTTTGCAGCATGGCCAGCGAAGGCGCCATGTTCGACTGGAGTGGTATTTATTTCAAAGATGTGGTCAAAGCGCCACCATCATTGGTCATTCTGGGATATACTTCGTTCATGATCATGATGGCCACCGGGCGGTTTTTAGCAGATTATCTGATTTCAAAAATTGGACGAAAACGACTGTTGCAAGTTTGTGGATTGATGATTTCTACCGGTTTGTTTACATCGGTTGTTTTTCCGTTTCTGATTCCTTCCACTATTGCATTCATGATTGTTGGGTTGGGCGTTTCGAGTATTGTTCCAACTGTTTACAGCGCTGCAGGACGACATGCAAAGGTTCCGCCGGGTATCGCATTGGCAACTGTTTCGAGCGTAAGTTTTCTGGGTTTTTTAATGGGGCCTCCGTTAATCGGGTATATTTCTGCGGCTGCTGGATTACGCTATTCCTTTGCTGTAATCGGAGTTTTTGGCATTGGTATAGCTCTTTTGGTTTCCAAAATAAAAGCATTGCAGGACGTGGCTGGATAAACGGATTTAAGGTTCATATAGCAAAAGGCAGTCTCAGAAGTCAAAGTCCAAATCATCCTGAACTTCCTGCCCGTTCGCTTGGCAGGCGGGGTTTCAGGATCTCAACGCATTGCATGTCAGACCCCGATCCCGATTTATATCGGGACGGGGTACGAGTTCTGCGGACATTGTGACTTTTGAGACAGCCTCTTTGTTGTGAGTGCTATTTTGTTAAAATTGCTTTGGCGTATTCAACACATTTGCCAACTTCTTTAGCTGCATCCGAACCTGTCGGGACTTCGTATTCCAATTCAACATCAACGTAGATAGGCCATTTTTCTTTTTTTAGTAATAACAGCACATCGGCAATGGGCATTTCGCCCTTTCCCCAAACCTGATTGGTATTTGGGGGTGTCGATTTTGGCCCGGTTTTGTCTTTCATGTGTATGCTGACAATACGGTTGTGTAGCCTTTTAATAATTTCGTTTGGGTGTAAGCCGGTGGAGCCAAAGTAGTGTCCGGCATCGAAATTCAGCATGTTGTTTGGCGAGTAGGCCAGAAACTGATCAAAGTTCCATCCCGGTTCTCCAGGCTGCCCATGCTGATGGAAAATAGCGTACATCTCATGCTTTTCAGCGAAAGGCCCCAGGCGCTTGCAGGCTTCGTCGCCAATTTCGTTCGTTACTCCTTTTGCACCTATGGCTTTTGCCGCATTAAAAGCATAATCAATTTCTTCGTCAGTCCAGTTTGCCGGCGAAAATTTAATGATATGAATATTGATGCCTGCATCATTAAACATTTTACGCAAATCGGTATATTTCTGCATCGGTAAAGCAAGTCGCCACTTTCGTTGAGCTTCAGTTGCTGCTGCCGCTGCCTTTTCATAAGCTTCTGTTTGCTCTTTGGTTTGATCTGCGCCCCGAGGTGGCCTGGCCGGGCTTTGCGGGATTCCAAGATAATCTTCAGCAACGTTTCCCATTAATTCAAGATCACTAATCCCAGCCTGTATGCAATAATTGATAATGTCGTTTGGAGTACCGGGCATGCTTCTCCAACTGTAGGTAATAGCCCCGATCTGTACGCCACCAAACTTTGAATTTGGTTTTACAGTTCTTGATCCAGCCATAAAACTCTTAAACCCATAATTAAAAGGAATTACGGATAATGCGGCCACAGCTGCTGCAGAGTTTAAAAATTTTCGGCGCGATAATTTATTTTCCATGTCTTTTATTTTTTTATGTGCGATTAGTTTTTTTTCCGATGAAACAGTCCATTTATTTATTTTTCAGGTTCCCATTCGTCAGTACGGAATGATGAAACGGGAAATCCATCAGTACTGAATAAATCACCAACAATATAATCTTTGAATGCGTAACGCACAGCAACCGGTTCGGTTACTAACGGCGACATCAATGTTATGCCAGTTCCTGTGATATAAGCGCTGGCCGGAAAAAACCGTTTATTGGCTCCTGCTACCTCGAAACATGATAGTTCTTTGCTATAAGAAGTCAGTCCGTTTGGAGCATTATCGAAAGTCAGTTTAACAACTCCTTCAGTAACTTTCATCTCCTTTAATACCGGACTTTGGCACGCAATACCTTTCATTCCGTAGGTTTGAGAAAGTGCCAGGTAAGCAAGTCTTTTGGAACCAACTTCCTTGTGGGCCGGATGAATGATGTCTTTCTCGCCGATATCCATGATGCAGGCCATTCCAACATTTGGGATTGCTGTTGAGGCCTTTAGCTGGGCTTCGCGCAGATAGGCTGAATTGAGACCGGAAGGACCGTAATCGAACGGTGCAATCTGGACATAATAAAATGGAAACTCGCCGATTCCCCATACTGAGCGCCAGTTTTCGATAAGTCCGGGCATCAGTTTCTGATATTCCTTCGGTTCGTTTCGGTTCGATTCGCCCTGATACCAAATTGCTCCCCGCATACCATAACCAACAATCGGATTAATCATCGCATTGAAGAGAACCGTTGGTGTTTGTGGCGATAAATTTTCAACCGGTTTTTTCTCCGGAAGTTTTACCCAATCGAAGTTTTTAATTCCACTTTCGCTGATCCATGGTTCGATTCGGGTACCGCCCCAGCTGGTGTTGATCAGTCCAACAGGAACATGTAGCGCTTTTTGCAGCATCAAACCAAAATAATAAGCGGTGGCGCTGAATTCGGACACATTTTCAGGTTCACACATTTTCCATTCTCCGGTAAAATCGTCGAGTGGATCGAGACTGGTGGCTTTTTTTACCGTAAATAACCTGATATTTGGATTGGATGACATCGCGATGGCATCCGCCGAACCCAGAATGGGCTGGTTTCTATAACCTTTTACCGGCATTTCCATGTTCGATTGTCCCGAACAAACCCAGACTTCGCCAATGAGCACATTTTTCAACTTCAGGGATTTCCCGTCGCTGATGGTGATTTCATAAGGTCCGCCTGCTTTGGGAGTGGCCACTTTCAGTTTCCAGTTCCCATCGTTCGATGCGTTGGCTGTATAGCTTTTACTGTTCCACGATGTGGTAACTTTGACTGATGAATTTTTGTTGGCTTTCCCCCAGATAGCAGCTTCGGTTTGTTGTTGCAAAACCATGTTGTTGCAAAAAATGGCAGGTAATTTAATTTCAGCAAACAATTGGACTGATGAATACATGCTGACCAAAAGGAAGGCCATGACATAAAATAGAGTTCGTTTCATTTGTTTTAATTTGAAGTATTAGTTTGTTCGACTTTAGATGAAGTTCATAGACGCAAGGTATCTGTTAATTTTGACAGAAACAAACGGACTTTCGTTGTTCTTCAATGATGAAATGAGAATGCATCACTGAAGAACAATGAGCAAAAGTTTATTCATTACAAATTAAAGGTTTATCGAAAAATTCCAAATGCCTTACTTTTTTTGGTAAGCTGAAATATTTGATCCGCTTATTATTTGGCTGCCAACATGGTTTTATACTTGTCGCGGAAATTATAAGCCAGAAACAGGTTTCCGAGCATCAGCAAAACAGCCATCGGTAATGCCGAAGGATCCATGAAAATATGGTACAGTAGGATGTTTAGCATAATCGGGAAGAGCGCTACTGTGGCTAGCGGAACAAACCTTCCGGAGAGAAAGGCAATAGCGCAAAGGAGTTCAAATATTTTTACCGTTGGCGATAGGTACGTTCAATTACAAATGCTTCATTTTCCATAGTGAAAATGGTAAAGTGCCTGTATCTGGGAAATTAAACCATTTTATGATAAAATTGTTTAATCTCAGTATGAAACGACTCTTTATTGGTCTTCCGATTGAATCAGAAAAGGCGGTTGAGACAGTCGAAACCTGGCGGAAAAATATAGCGTTGAACCGTAATTTACTCAAATGGGTAGATCCTGAAAATTGGCACATTACCCTGATTTTTCTGGGCGGCACACCGGAATCGGCAGTCGCTTTGTTGCAACAATTGGTAGAAGAATCTTTCAGCGGGATTGAATCATATGGTACTGAATTGAGTGGAGTGGGGGTGTTCCCCAGCGCACATAATCCGAAGGTTTTATGGCTTGGTCTTGAAAACATACAACCGATGATGTCCGCTTATATTCATATGGGAGAATTGCTTCAACAGAACGGATTTTCAATAGAAAATAAACCGTTCAAACCACACCTGACCCTGGCTCGTGTGAAAATCCTGGAGCATAGGATTTCGTTCGATGCTCTGTTGAATCAATACCGGCAATTTTCCTTTGGACGTGTTGGCATTAACCGCGTGGTTTTGTACGAAAGTATTACCTCGCCTGGCGGACCGGTTTACAAGCCCTTGTTTGTGAAAGAGCTGGAGAAGTAGCTTCCTAACCCCTCCTTCGGCAAGCGTTCGACTGAGCTCACGCCGAAGTCTCAGTCGAACGCTCACACCGAAGTTTCAGGCAGCACAAACGGGGAACCTTTGAAGGTACCAGTTTGTCGAGGTATTGGTTATACAATTCGTCCTTTTCGCCTCCGGGAAGCATCGAAGCCACTGTTTTTTTTGAACTCACATCCCACGCGCTTCCACCAGTCAGAACATTTGTGAAATGCCAGCTGATGGTGTTAATTGCACCCATTTTATTTACTTTTTGTATTCCATCACGAATCCGGTCGAAATAAACCGAGTCGAGGCTGTAGGAATCTCCAAGTTCCAGATGCCCCAATTCCCAGCCGATAATTGCCGGATAATCGCCGCAAACATCTTTAACATCGGAACGACCTTCTTCAGCATACCAGCTGGTTCCGTATGCCAGTGCATCCTGATGGCCAAATAGTAGTCCTTTGTATTGAAGGCTTAACATGTTCCGGTATAATTTAACAGCTTCCGGAGTAGCATTAGGATCGGAAGGAACAGGTTTGGCAGCCTGAATTGTGAATCCAAATCCGATAAGAAACAGGATGAGGATGCTTTTCATAATAGAGTTATTTTAAGTTTGCGATATTCCGGAATACTGCAGTTGCAGTTTCTTTGGTGCTGTGAGAGGTGACCGCTAGTCCGAGATATACTTTTTCCGATAGTTCCATTGTAAACGAAGTATATAGTTTCCAGGTTTTGCCATCGGTTGAGTAAAATCCGGTAAAAACATTTCCTTCGCGTTTCAGTCTGATCCATGTATTTGGATAGTTCACCGGAAACTCAGGCGCTCCTTCAATTCTGGATGGATAAATAGCTTTCATTTCACCGGCTTTTTCTTTACGGTACTGAAATTCGTAGCCGCCATTGTTTTTATTCCGGGGGTTGTTGTTCGGAAATACCTGAAAAAAGATGTGACGACTATTGTCTGAAAGATCTTCGCGGGCCATCAGTCCGGCTTTAGTATATAAGTGCGGAGCGCTCAGGCTTTCGATACGGGCAACCAGATCGAAATCTCCATTTTGTTCGAAATACGAAATACGAAATTCGTCCTTAACTCCCCAAACATCGGCACCACCCGCTGTTAAACCGATGCCATCTTTCATCAATTGGGTAGAACCACTAAGGGCAGGATTCCCGATATCAGCACTTTTGAATTTTTTTGGTGAAACCGTTTTTTCTTTGGCTGCCAACGATAGTCCGTTTATAATCAAGAGGATTGCAATCAGAAAAATATTCTTTTTAGTCATACAGTTTAGTTTTTAGTATCATGTTATAAGTTAGTCAGTACCGAATTCCAAGATAGTGAAATAAGTCATCGCTTTTCCATCTTCCTTATTTTTTAAACTTTGTTTTGAAATATCAATCTTTTGTACGGAATGGCAATGAAACGAACTGTTCATTACTTCTTAAATCATTTCGATATAAGCTGATTTCTATTGCCGTTAAACAAAATCAGTGCTTCCTGATACTATTTTGAAAGTATAGAAAGTAAGTTGTTTTTCTTGTTAATTTTTATCACTATAGCAAACATCAACGTGTGAAGAGTCCCATTAAAATACCGCTTCTCCTAATTTTTCTTTTCAGTCTCTTTTCTGTTTCGGCACAAACTGCGTTCAACAAAGGTGTTAACCTGACTAACTGGTTTCAGACCGGAAGCGCCCGGCAGGTGCAGTTTGCCAGATACACCAAAGAGGATTTTATCCGGATTAAAAGCCTGGGGTTGACTGTTCCTGCTCAGAAAGACTATGTTTCAATTGCTGAGAACAAACCTTTTGATATTTATACCGATTTTATCGGGCAGTCCGTTTTTGAGCCCGGATATGCCGGAAACGGAACGATTGACTACTATTCATCCGGCTCTCAGATTGGTAAATATGCTTTGTACTGGACAGGAAGTGACCGGTATGCTGGTCCTGGTTTTGATCTGAAGCCAGACAAAGACTTATCGATCCTGGTGGCAAACAATTATGAATTCGGTTTTTGGGTCAAGGGCGACTCACCGGGAACCCAGTTTCAGGTTCGGTTTGTCGATTCGAAATCGGCAGTTGCAGGCGACCATCCATGGCGGATCAGTTATACCATCGATCAAAGCCTGGTGACCTGGAACGGAACCTGGCAGCATCTGAAAATTCCGCTGAAAAGCTTTAAGGAAACCGGTTCTTGGGATAATGGTGCCTGGTATAATCCCGAAGGAAAGTTTGAATGGAAAGCCGTTGACCGGCTCGAATTTATTTCAGAATTTAATCAGTTGGGAACCCAAAAGATTTGGTTTGACGATATTCGTGTAAATGGAACTCCAATTACTTCGACCAATGAAATATCGGATCAGCAGGAATTCAAGGCAAAGGCTTATCCAAATCCTTTTACTGAAGGAACAACCATCGAATATGATTTGCCTGAATCAGGCCAGGTTATTGTGCGAATATCTGATCTTACAGGAAGGGAACTTGCCGTATGGACTGATTCCCGTCTGACTCAGGGGCGTCATCAGATTTACTGGAATCCCCGGCAAAATGGCTTTTTAAAATCGGCAGATGGCGTGTGTGTTTGTAAAATCACCTCGTCAGGAATAACAGAGGTTTTGAAGTTGGTTTTCAAAAACTAACCGGTCGATTCTTCCCGGAAACTGCAATTTTAGATTGATTAAAATTTTACCTTTTTGGGTCTGCTAAAATTGTTTATTTTTAACACCTGATGATTGCAGCGAAAAATTATCCTCAATTGACAATAATTGAGCGTATTTTCGGTTTAAAAATTGCAATATTCTCTGAAATTAATCCATAAAGAATGAGTCAATATTTACTTTCAATCATAATTCCAGCCTACAACGAGGAGAAAACCATTTTTTTCCATTCTGGACAAAGTGTCCGAAATCGTATTAATCGGAAATCTGGCAAAAGAAATTATCGTCGTTAATGATTTTTCAAAAGATCAGACCTCAGCTGTTGTTGAGCAATTTCAGGCTGCCAATCCTGAAGTCAATATCCGGCTTTTTCATCAGCCGGTGAATATGGGGAAAGGTGCGGCCATTCATCGTGGAATTCTGGAAGCAACAGGCGATTATATTAACGAACATGTTTGTAATTAATTTATAGAATGAAACTAAGTATTATAATCCCTTTATATAACGAACAAAGTAATATAATTACGGTACTTGAACAGTTGAAAAGCATTAAGTTTCCTGAATATCTTGCTGGTGTTGAATATGTAATTGTTGACGATTGTTCAAAAGATAATTCTTTTGGAGTTGTTTCTGCATTTATTCAAGATAAGCCTGAGTTTGTTCTAATGAGGCATGAGCACAACAAAGGCAAAGGAGCTGCGGTTAGAACTGGTATCGCGAAAGCTCAAGGTGATGTGTTTTTAGTTCAGGATTCGGATTTGGAACTTAGTCCTTCTGACATACCTTCGATGATTGAAGCAATGCAGGTACTTCATGTCGAATTTATCAACGGATCGCGTTACCTGCCCGGTATTGCCCGGCCTTTGGCTTCATACAAACGGTATTGGGGGAATAGGATATTTACTAATCTGACCTCAATTCTAATTAATGTTAAACTTACCGACATGGCTTGTGGATATAAGTTAATACATCGGAATTTGTACCAGCAAATTGACCTGAAAGAGAACAGGTTTGGATTTGAAGCAGAACTGCTTATTAAAGCACTAAGAATAAAAAAGAATAACATTGCTGAAGTGCCTGTTAAATATTTCCCACGTAATTCCGGAGAAGGGAAAAAATTGAATAACAAGGATGCATTTAAAATACTGTGGACAATTTTTAAGTATGGATTTTTACGTCTTAAATAACAGCAAATGCTACACCTGAAAAATAATCTTTCTAAATATAGTCTCTGCCTTGTTATATTGATTGTTTGTGTAATAATTTTCAGCGCAAAGCATTGGAGAAAAGACGATAAAGTTATTGCTATGGATGTGGTGAGCTACTATGCTTATTTACCGGCAACCTTTATCTTTCACGATATTAAACTTGAAAAAAGGGAAACTTTCGATAAAGGATTATTCTGGCCGGAACCTTTGCCCGATGGGAATAAAGTTATAAAAACCAGTATGGGAATGTCGATACTCTACTCACCATTTTTCTTTATTTCTCATGGAATAGCTAAACTTTCAGGAGACAAGGCATATGGTTTTACCCCGATATATAAAGTAGGACTTTTGGCAAGTGCAGTTTTTTATCTTTTTATAGGATTGTTTTTTTTACGTCGAACCTTAAAGAATTATTTCTCCGAACAGATAGTCGCTTTAACAATTCTAACTACAGTTCTGGGTACAAATCTGCTTAACTATTCTACTTACGATGCATGTATGTCGCATGTATATAATTTTGCACTGATCAATACATTTGTTTGGTATACAATTGATTGGTACAAATCGCCCCGATTATTCAATTTACTTCTCCTTGGTTTACTGTCGGGATTAATTACCCTGGTTAGACCTAGTAATATTGTTGTTCTGCTTTTCTTTTTCATTTATGGAATTTCTTCAAAAGAAACCTTAAAACAGAGAATTGGAATGATATTTACGAAGTTTCACTGGTTTCTTTTTATGGGACTTGCTTTTGTGATAGTTTGGATTCCTCAGATTATTTACTGGTGGATAATTACTGGCCATTTTTTAGTGAATTCATATCCTGATGAGCAGTTTTTTTGGGGAAGCCCACATTTTATAGATGGACTTTTCAGCTACCGGAAAGGGTGGTTGGTATATACACCGGTAATGATTTTTGCACTTCTGGGGATTCCTTTTTTGTTTAAAAGACTGAAAGAATTTTCATGGGCAATAGCAATATTTATTTCAGTTGCAACTTACATCATCGTTTCGTGGTGGTGTTGGTGGTACGGTGGCTCTTTCGGCATGAGATCGTATGTGGATTATTATGGGATTCTTGCAATACCAATGGCGCTTTTCTTTACCATATTATGGGATTACAGGAAATACTCTAAAATACTTGTATTGAACATTGTTTTTTTATCTCTTGCACAAAACTATTTTTTCATGGAAAAGTATAGAAGAAGCTCATTGCATTACGATTCAACAACCAAAGCTTCATTCTGGCACTCATTCTGTCATTTAAATCCGCAAAATGGGTACTGGGAATTACTGGAAAAACCAGATTACCCAAAAGCGCTTGAAGGTATTGATGCTATTGCTCCTGAAAATAAATAAGATTTTCGGACAAATTTTCCATTTGTGTTACAACTCGTCGATTTTTATAATTGCGTATGGCAATTCCTTGGAAAGATTAAAATACTTATGATTTAAATTGTCAATATTCCATTCCAGCCAGAAATCTGCTCCCAGAAATACATTATTGGCATTTTCTGTATATTTGGTTAGAAGGCTTATGTCGTTTGCCGGATAAATGGTTTGAGTGGGAATATTATCAGTTATCGAGCTTAATATTAAAGTCTCAAAAGAATGCGACCAATAAGTGTAGTGGTGTTTTTGTAATTCACTGCTTTCTACAATAAATTTCCTGTTAGGTAATTTAGCTGTCTTTGCCATGAGTTCCTGATTAAAGCGTGTCCTTTCGCGAAATACTTTCCCTTGTGCATCGATTCTGTTTAAGCTGACAACAATAATCAGGGTTAAGAACGTTAATTTGAGCACCCTGTATTGATTATTATTCTCAAGTATTTCTTTCAACAAAGGAATAGATGTCAGCAAGGCAAGTGGCATAAATGCCCTTTCCATTAACATATCCGAATCGCCTTTATTATAAGTAAGCAGCGTTACTGTAAGAAAAAAGCCAGAAATACCCAATTGCCAAAAGAGTTTCAAGTACTCTTTTTTGAAGATAAGATGCAGGATCAGAATAAGTTCAAGAATCACCACCCCAAAATATAAACCAGAAATTCTATCAAAAAAGAATTTTTTACTGTAAGCATCAGGCAGATCAAAAATAATCGAAGGTGATTTTAATAACTCTGAAAAAAATTTGCCTTCGTATGAATTTTCGTCTGTGAGCATAACTTTTGTCACTGCCAGGCCAATTGTTAGAATTAATAAAGCATATGGCTTAATCGAGCGTAGCTGTTTTTTATCGATGGCGCTATATCCGATAATAAATGTGAGGGGATATAATGCTATTGGATGAGCGAGGAAAGAAATTATGATGACAAGGGATGCAAGCAGAATCTGAACGTAGGAATAGCGAAAAGATGAATATTGGAGTATTGCAAAAAGCAAAACAGAAAATACCAGGCTTTGATGAGTTTCAGTTACCGGATAAAAAAATGATTCACTGATGCATAGTATTAATATAAGGACGATTGATAGCCCGGCAGCAGTATTTTTTAATAGCTTTATGCAGAGCAGGAAAACAATGTAGTAAAGCGCAATAAAAGATACCGAGTAGGTAATGATCAGCAATTTTAAGTTAAATCCCAGTTTCATTGCAAGTAATACCGGAAGTTCCGGGAGAATTGCTCCATATCTGAAAGCTTCAACATTAATCTTTTCGAAATTAACAATTTTAAAAAACTGAAATGCGGAGTCAGCAAACAGAATACGCTCTTTGTAATAATAGACTGAAGCAATTATCAAAACAAAGAAGGACAAATGCCCCAAAATAATAAATGCCCAATCTTTATTTTTTTTTGAAAAAATGGAATATTTCATTTCAAGCTTCTAAAAGTATTGTATTTGTTTGGTAATCCGTTCTGATCGTTCAGTTTTGTCGTTTAATAATCTGCAAATCATCAAAATAAATGGGCGAGACGCCTGCATTCCAAAGATAAATAATTGTAGTCGCCAGTTTTTGATTTTCCTTAAAAGAACATTTTAGCGTAATTTTTTTCCATCCTTTTTCATCGACAGTTTCAATGCCATCACTCTTTTGGTAAAGATTTTCCTTGTTATCAATTACAACAGAAGCGCTGTTATTTGGTCCCAAATACCAAACACTAACTTCAATCTGATCTGTATTTTTTATGTCATTCAATGAAATTCCATGACTGTATGGATCAACTGGTGTTAAGCATATAGATGAATTCTTGCTTCTGAAATAATCGTTGCTTAAGTGGCTGATTGTATCGGCCTTTGTCAGGTTAGAGAACTGTACTTGTTTTTTATTTTTATCAATAGTCTCAAAGTTACATGTAAGTGTATCTGTTCTGTTGTTGTTGTGTATTTGATCGGATGAATGAGCCTCCGTTTTTTTCTTTAACAGAAATACAGGATATTCTTTCCCGATTATTTGCCATTCAGGACTGTTCAGGTAATTGTTCCGGTGTTTGTCGTTTTCTTCAACCGACATTAAGTAATTATTGTCGAACATTGAAAATACAATGTATTCAGCGTCTCTGACTGTTGGGAAGAAATAGATAAATTGCCTTTGTGCAAGGTGAGGAGTAATTACATTCGAGGCGCTAACTTTTGCATTTTCAGGTATTTGTTTCAGGAGCCGGTTTACTTTTTTTACGTCGAAAGGAGCCTCATAAAAGCTCTTGTCATAGAATTTGATTTTTGCTTTGTAAAAAGTCCACGGAACCTGGTGGTTACTGCTGTCCATTTTATGAATGGTCATTGCGAGCGAACCAATGCAAACCAATCCTGCCAGTGTGTTCTGTAACTTCTTGGTTTTAAATGAACCCAGAACAAGAAAAACGGAAATAGGCAGAAGTGTTACAATTTCAACAGAATAATAAGTGGCCAGACCCCACCTGAAAAAATCATCATTGAGTACTTTCTGGGCAACAATGGGGATAAACCAAATCATATATTTGGGGCGGAACAACAAAACAAAACCACCTGAAATCAAATAAGTTATATAAAATTCGAGTTTTACCTTATCATATTCAGGATTACCGAGATGATTTACAAAGAAAAGCTTAATTGTTTCTACCGGATGCAGAAGTGTGAATTTGAGAGCTTCTCCCGGCCCTGAACCCAATGCAGAATAATTAAAAAGGGAATATTTGACTCCGGGAGTTTCGATACCTGGAATAAATACTTTAAACAGTAGGATGAAATAGATAATTGAAATAGCAATGCCGGCAAGCGAATAAATAACTGCCTTCTTTTCTTTCCAATGCGACAGAATCAATACAACAAAAATAAAGATAAACCAAATCGGCATGTTTTCCCTGGAAAGCAAAGAAAGAATAAGTATAATGAAAGCGATGAGATATTTTCGTATTTCAAAATAATACAGGAAAACAGGAACAAAACAGGCAGACATTACGGCCAGGTTAACGTCGGTGCCAAATGCAGAGTATCTCCCAAACAATAAAAAAAAGTAAAGCACAACTCCTGATGTAAGCCATATATTGTCTGTTTTCAGTTTTATCAGCTTATACGAATACCAGGCTGCAATGAGGATTAATGAATTTTGAATAATAATCAGGGTATATGTTCCGGTTAACCAGTTGAGCAACCAGTAAACCGGAATAAAATACATGAGCGTAAATGAAAAATGGTCCTGAAGAAAGTTTCCCCTGAATGTTGGGAGTGGGCTTATTCGGAAATGGGAATAATCCCAAAAAGCAAAATTGTAGTTGGCGTAATCGTAGGTAAAAGTTTTAAATAAGTAGTGATTATAAATTCCAATGAATGATATTAGCAATCCAAAAAAAACGAGGATAACAGCGGGAATATGTTTTTTTTGTATCTGAAATTTCATGTTAGTTTTTTACTATTTGTTTTTGTTTGATATTCTTAAGGATTGCTTAAAGATTGATCTGAAATACGGGAAATTTTTTTGATGCTTAAATCGTCAAAATAAGCAGTTCTTCTTCTGGGATTCCACAGATATATTTTAAGGTTTTTCCCCTCCATTTCATTTTTTATATCCACATTAATTCGTAACAATTCCCATCCGTTCTCATCGTATTTTATAGCTTCGTTCTGGGCCTGATAAAAGGTTTTTGAGTCATCGGCTGTAACTACAAGGTACCCGCTTGATGTATCCGATTTTCTCCAAACATCAATTTGATATAACTCTCCCGTTTTTGTATTTTTTAAGCTGTAATCCACTGCGAACGGATTTGATTTTTCAAGCTTAATTGAATAAGTGCCAGAGCGGGCTTGGTCAGTTGACAACGCGTTTACCGGACCAAATATTTCGGAGCCTGATCCTCCTATGAATAATTTTCCATCGGTACTAAACTGATCTGCGTTAAAGCTAATTGTGGGGCCTGTTTGTTGTATTTTATCACTGGCTGGTGGCGTATATTTCAGTGTGTCAAGAATGTATATATTCTGTGCGTTGCCTTTATGAACCATTTTTAAAGGAAATTCGCGCTGCTCCATTTCTGCTATCTGAGATGAGTCGGAGGGCCCGTTCATTAAAAGTATCTTGTTGCCATTCATTTCAACAATATCATCAAGGCTTGTCCGTAAGTTCCAGTTTAAATAGGTGTCACTCGATAATTCGTAGAAGTATGTTTTTGGGAACAACTTCTTAAGATGTGGGTACATTTTCCCTTTCGCAAAATCGGTTCCGAACTTAAGGCCGGTAAAATTATTCAACGAATAAATGTAATAATTGACGTGTGTATATTGTCCATAATTCTTTTCGACCAATGAATTTGCTGAGTCAATTTCCTCACTGGCTGCTTTGTATTGTTTGTTAGATATTATCATCTTCGAAGGATGGTTCCATGCCATAAAACCGATAAAGGCTATAACAATAACGGGTAACAAAAATGAATTAAGCGCTTTATATTCAAAAATGTGTTTTATGATATTCAGGATTATATACAATGTTATTCCTGTAAGCAAAAGCACGGGTATCAGGTAGTGATTCCCTCCGTAATGTTTTGCAACTAACAGGGTTCCTGCAACAAAAGTCACTAATAATCCGGCTAGAAATTTCAAATCCTCGCTGACATTATTTCGTTTTCTGAAGTAATAGCCCACACATAAAGTTATTATGCCCATTATCAAAATAATTGTAAATGCGGGGAAGAAAGAAAGGATGCTTTGAATATTTGGGATATATGTTTTTGTATCAATAATCCCCTTTTCTCCGTTGCCGTAATTACCAGAGTGGCTTATCATGTCGCGGAACCAAAAAAACATTCTGTCATATTCAGGGATTGCAGGAATGGTGAATAACACAAAAGACGGAACTATTCCCAGTAAATAGAAGATTTTTTTCTTAACTGATGGAAGTAAAAATAAAGGTAATATGAATAATGGAAGGAATGTGGCTTTGGTAGCTAATCCTGCCCCTGTAATCAAAGCAAAAAGAATTACATATTTCCATTGACCTTTTTCTTGTTCGTGATAAAAACAGAATACAAGAATTACATAAATACCGGTTATAAAAAAGAGTAGAGGTTCAGGTGAAAGCTTTGCCCAGGTTACATCTAAAATATATGTGGAAAGAAATGTGCTAACCTGCAATAATAAGGCGGGCCAAACTGATCTTGTTTTTCTAAAAACTATCCACCCAAGTGAAAGTAAAAATATTGCGTTTAATACAACAATAACTTTCCTTATGCCTTCAATAAATTCATTCGGGTTTTTTAGTACTTGTTCAACAATTGTTTCGTTATTCGGACCAGAAATTAAATGCATTAATCCAATAGTTCCAGCACCAATTTGCATTAAGGTGGTTCCGGGATTATCTATGTGCCCTACACTCTGGCCATCACAAATGCATAAAGCATTCATGAGATAAATATATTCGGGATCGTTAGGGTAGTTGTTTCTATCGAAATTCAATCCAGCCCATAAAAAAATAAGAGGAAAGATTATTACAACATATTTGATAAACGCTGGTTTTCCCTTCATCCTGGTTTTTATTTGGAGAACTTTACCTCAATTAATAACGAGTGATTATTCTTGTTTGGCAAAGTAACTATATTTTGCCAACCCCCACTTTTGCAACCGAAACTGTAGTGACGTTTTCAGCACTCCCATCCCGTAAACCGAACTGTTCTTAATATTAATGCTCGAGGCATCGTCGAAATATTTGGTTGGACAAGTGATTTCAGCGATTTCGTAGCCTGCATACCAGATCTGGGCAAGCATCTGGTTGTCGAATACAAAATTGTCAGAATTGACATTGTAGTTCACTTTCTCCAACACTTCGCGCGAAAAGGCCCGGTAGCCGGTGTGATATTCCGAAAGTTTGGCATTCATCATGATATTCTGAAACATGGTGAGCAGGCGGTTGGCTACATATTTATACCAGGGCATGCCACCGGCTAATGCACCTTTGCCTAAAATGCGCGAACCCAAAACAACCTGGTACAAATCGTTAGCGATCAGGTGGGTCATTGATGGAATCAACTTTGGTGTGTATTGGTAGTCGGGATGAAGCATAATCACAATGTCAGCGCCCAATTCAAGAGCTTTATTGTAACACGATTTCTGGTTCCCACCATATCCTTTGTTTTCCTGATGCTTAACAATGTGCTTGATTCCTAACCTTTGAGCTTCTTTAATGGTTTCATCTTTACTTTTATCGTCAACCAAAATGACTTCATCGACAATGGTGAAGTCTATCTCCTGGTAGGTAATTTCAAGCGTTTTCGCTGCGTTGTAAGCCGGTAATACCACTACAACCTTTTTACCGTTTATCATTTATATTTTATTTTATCAGTCTATTACAGTTCGCGAATCCAAATATTCCGGTAACTAACCGGATTGCCGTGATCCTGAAGAATGATTGGTCCGTTTCCGTGAGGTTTTTCAAAATACTCCGGAATGCCTATGTATTCGGTTGGTCCACGTAAAGCCACATGATTTTGAACCAGGACCCCATTGTGCAAAACAGTCACAGTTGGAGGGGTAAAGTATGTGCCATTTGGATTAAAACGCGGGGCAGTATAAATAACATCGTAAACCTGCCACACACCGGGAGCTTTGCAAGCATTGACCAATGGAGGATATTGTTTGTAAAAACTGCCGGCCTGACCATTGCGGTATGTTCGGTTATTGAAGTTGTCCAATACCTGCAATTCATAAAGTCCCTGGAGGAAAATACCACTATTTCCACGACCCTGACTTTCGCCAACTACTTCCGAAGGAGAGCGCCATTCGATATGAAGTTGAAAATCATTAAATGAACGTTTGGTCTTAATAACTCCGGATCCTTTCACAACCGTCGCTGAACCGTCGGCTACTTTCCAGCCGGGCTCAGTTCCAGCTTCATTTGTCCATTCAGTACTCAAGTTTACCCCATCAAACAAGATAATGGCATCTGATGGCGCATCCATTGGTGTTTCTCCCGGAGTGACCACACTTACTTCCGGATCCCAGATTTCGGTCATTTCAGGTTTCATCGGAAAATCGGTTCTGCCTTGGGCAAAAACTGCAGTAATTGCAAGAAAGCCTGCAATTGATATGAAAATACGTTTCATTTTTTGTTTTGTTTTTATTAGTTTATAAATCAAGCTCTTTCATGATTGCATCAATTTTTTCATCGGCCCGTTTTTCAACGGCATCAAAATCTGCCCTATTGGTAAGTTCACCGGTGACCTCGAAATAAAATTTGATTTTGGGTTCGGTACCTGATGGACGGACTGAAATTTTTGTTCCATCTTCGGTAAAGAATTGCAATACGTTTGATGTAGATTTCTGATTGATTGGTGTTTCAGTACCAGTAAGCAAATTTTTCTCAATATTTACATCGTAATTTTTCACAATTTTCAATTTCGAACCACCCAGTACTTTTGGCGGATTGGCGCGAAAGTTAACCATCATCTGTTGGATTTCTTCCGCTCCGGTTTTTCCTTTGCGAACCACGTATTTCATTTTTTCACGGGAAAAACCATATTCCATGTAAATATCGAGCAACATTTCGTACAGCGATTTACCCTGATCTTTTGCCCAGGCAACAATTTCGGCCATCAGCGCGCACGACGAAACGGCATCTTTGTCGCGAACAAAATCGGCAGGCATAAAACCAAAACTTTCTTCGCCTCCGCCAATGTAGGTTTTTTGACCTTCCAAATCGCGGATAACTTCGGCAATGTATTTAAAGCCAGTGAAGACATCATAAAAATCGACCTTATTTTGCTCAGCAATTTTAGCTATCAGTTCAGTAGTGACAATTGTTTTTACGATAAACTCGTTGCCTTTAAGCAGGTTGTTTTCCTTGCGCTTACTGATGATGTAATAAATGAACACCAATGCAGTCTGATTACCGTTCAGGATCACAAACTTTCCCTGGTCATTTTTAACCGCCACTCCAATCCGGTCGGCATCCGGATCTGAAGCAAGCACCACATCAGCATCGACTTCAACCGCTTTCGCAATCGCCATTTCAAGAGCGGCAGTTTCTTCAGGATTAGGTGAAATTACGGTTGGAAAATTTCCGTCAACTACATCCTGTTCAGGAACATTGATGATGTTGGTAAAGCCAAAAGCCCGCAAAGCAGCCGGTATCAGCCGCACACCTGTTCCGTGGATTGGCGTATATACGATTTTGAGATCTTTCTGCCGATGTACAACTTCGGGAGAAATGGAAACCGTTTTTACTTTTTCGAGGAAAAGCTTATCCATATCACTTCCCAAAATAGTAATTAAATTCTGATCACCATTAAATTTGATGTCGGCAGCTTTTACTTTCGAGACTTCATCGATAATGTTTTCGTCGTGTGGGGAAACGATTTGTGAACCATCGTCCCAGTATGCTTTGTAGCCATTATATTCTTTTGGATTGTGGGAAGCTGTCAGGATAATTCCACTCTGACATCCCAATTCGCGCACGGCAAACGACAATTCCGGAGTAGGACGTAAATCTTCAAACAGATAAACTTTGATTCCATTGGCGGCAAAAATTCCTGCGCTGGTTTCGGAGAATAAACGGCTGTTGTTACGGCAGTCATAGCCAATAGCAACCTTAATTTCAGGAAGTTGGGCAAATTCTCTTTTCAAATAATTGCTTAATCCCTGGGTCGCTGCACCAACCGTATAAATATTCATCCGGTTGGTACCGGCGCCCATAATCCCACGTAATCCTCCGGTACCAAATTCAAGGTCACGGTAAAACGAATCAATCAACTCGGTTGGATCTTCATTGCTAAGCAATCGTCGGACTTCTGCCTTTGTTGCTTCGTCATAAACATCGGTTAGCCATTCTGCTACTTTCAATTTTACACTTTCTATAACTTCCTGATTTGTTGCCATATCATTGATTCTTGATCTGAAAATATTCGGTTAAACTGTCCCTCCAGTGAGATATTTGTATGCCAAAAATAAGTTTAATTTTCGACTTATTCATGACACTGTATGGTGGCCGCTTCACTGGAGATGGGTATTCTTCGGTTGCAATGGGCTTCACATAACAATTGATTTTGCCAATTTCGAAAATGGCTTTGGTGAAATCGTACCAGCTGGCAACACCTTCGTTTGAATAATGGTAAATTCCGGGAACGAAAGGTTTTTCGCCACGAGCTGTAGCTGAAATGATCGATAAAATGGCCAGCGCCAAATCGGCTGCATTGGTTGGGCTTCCAATCTGGTCAGAAATTACACCTAACTCGGATCTTTCATTTCCCATGCGGATCATGGTTTTTACAAAATTATTCCCGAATGCAGAATACAACCAGGAAGTACGAATAATCAGGCTTTCCGGATTGAATTTCTGACACAGGATTTCTCCTTCCAGCTTGGTTTTTCCGTACGCCGATTGCGGATCAACCGGATTGTCTTCCTTGTAGGGTCTTGGTCCATTCCCGTCAAAGACATAATCGGTTGAAATGTGAATGATTTTACAGCCTGCTTTTGCCGATTGTTCAGCCAGAATTCCAACAGCAGTAGCATTCAGTAAAGTTGCCATTTCAAGATCTGTTTCAGCTTTATCGACATTCGTATAGGCTGCGCAGTTGATCAGATATTCAGGTTTAATTTCAGCCAGAAATGCAGCAACTTTTTCCGGAATCGTAATGTCTAATTCAGCCACATCGGTGAAGCAAAACTCCATTTCAGGAAGTAATGCTGAAGCTTTACGGATCTCCGATCCCAATTGTCCGTTGGCGCCTGTAACCAGTATTTTAATCATGAGATTCGAATTTGAAGTTCATTTCGGCATCGGCTAAACAGGGGTGAACCAAATCTTTACCTGAAATAAGCGCTTCTTCAAGGGGAAGTTTCCAGTCGATTGCTAACGCCGGATCGTTATAACGGATTCCGCGTTCGGCTGCCGGATTGTAAAAGGCATCGCACTTGTATGAAAAAATGGCATATTCACTCAGTACCGAAAATCCATGGGCAAATCCTTTTGGGATGTAAAACTGATTTTTTTTGGAAGCGCTCACTTCCAGACCATACCACTGACCAAATGTTGGCGATCCTTCGCGTAAATCAACCGCGACATCGTAAACCGTTCCACGGACCACCCGAATCAATTTAGTTTGTGCAAAAGGCGCAAGTTGATAGTGCAGACCACGGATGACGCCACGATGTGATTTCGACTCATTATCCTGAACAAAATTGGAGATCAAACCATGTTCGGCAAATTTGGTTTCGCTAAAGCTTTCGAAAAAGTATCCCCGTTCATCAGCAAAAACCCGGGGCTCAATAATTAAGAGTCCCGGGATTGGTGTTTCAATTATCTTCATTACTTTTTTCTGTTAAAACGATAAAACTTTTCGGTTGGCGAGATTGATTAAATATTCGCCGTATTGATTTTTCCTAAGCGGTTCAGCCAGCTTAAGCAGTTGTTCTTTATTAATATATCCTTTCAAAAAGGCAATTTCCTCGATGCATGATACTTTCAATCCCTGGCGCTGTTCGATGGTATGTATAAAATTCGATGCCTGCATCAGGCTTTCATGAGTGCCGGTATCCAACCACGCAAAACCACGCCCCAGCAACTTCATTCGTAAACGACCTTCTTCCAGATACAACCGGTTTAAATCGGTTATTTCGAGTTCACCCCGTTTCGACGGTTTTAAAGCCAATGCCTTTTTAACCACATCATTGCTGTAGAAGTATAAACCCGTAACCGCATAATTTGATTTCGGATTTTCAGGCTTTTCTTCGATCGACAATACTTTGCCAGTCTCATCAAATTCAGCAACTCCGTAGCGCTCAGGGTCGTTCACGTAATATCCGAAAACAATGGCGCCATCTTTCAGGGCTGCGGCTTCTTCCAGAATTGAACTGAAATTGTAGCCGTAGAATATGTTGTCGCCCAAAACCATACAAACTGAATCGTCACCAATAAACTTTTCGCCAAGGGTAAAGGCCTGAGCCAATCCATCCGGTGAAGGTTGAATAATATATTCCAGTTTTAACCCAAGCTGACTACCATCTTCCAATAAATCCTGATACAAATGAATATCTTTTGGAGTCGAAATAATCAGGATTTCATGGATACCAGCCAACATCAGTACCGACAACGGATAATAAATCATTGGTTTGTCGTAAATCGGTATAATTTGCTTCGAAATGCTTTTCGTGATCGGATAAAGACGTGTGCCGGAGCCCCCGGCAAGAATAATTCCTTTCATAAGTTATATTTTTAATTTTATTCGGATAAAAGCTGATCAAAATAATCAATGGTCTTTAACAAACCTTCCCTTAATGGAACTTTAGGTTCCCAGCCGTCAAGTTTTTCTCTGGCAAGTGTGATGTCAGGCTGCCTTTGAGTCGGATCATCGGCCGGCAAAGGAAGGTAACTGATTTTTGATTTGGAAGCTGTAAGTTCAATGACATTCTGAGCCAATTCAAGCATGGTAAACTCACAGGGGTTGCCAATGTTTACCGGACCGGTAAATTCATCACCGGTTGCCATCATCCGGACCATGCCTTCAACCAGGTCTGAAACATATTGAAAACTACGGGTTTGAGTTCCATCGCCAAAAATGGTAATATCCTGATTTTGTAAAGCCTGAACGATAAAGTTTGAAACCACCCGACCATCATCCGGCTCCATTTTAGGTCCGTAAGTATTGAAAATCCGGATAATTTTGATCCGCACATTATTTTGTGCGTGATAATTGACGAATAACGATTCAGCGCAACGTTTGCCTTCATCATAGCATGAACGGATTCCGATTGGATTAACATGTCCCCAGTAATCTTCTGTTTGAGGATGGATGATCGGATCGCCATATACCTCGCTGGTCGATGCCTGTAGAATTTTGGCCCTGACCCTTTTGGCCAGTCCAAGCATATTTACCGCCCCCATGACTGAAGTCTTGATCGTCTTGATTGGATTGTACTGGTAATGAACCGGTGAAGCCGGACATGCCAGGTTGTAAATTTCATCAACTTCAATAAAATAAGGCATTGTCACATCATGCCTGATCAATTCAAAGTATGGATTATCGAGCAAATGAACTATTTTCTGTTTTTTGCCGGTAAAATAATTATCCATGCAAACTACTTCGTTACCATCATTCAACAGCCTCTCACAAAGGTGAGAACCTACAAATCCGGCGCCTCCGGTTACAAGTATTCGTTTCATTTTGATTATTTTGAGACAACAATTGATTTACGGCCAATGCTGTAATAATTGAATTTTAATTCCTGCATTTCATCGGGTTCATAAATATTTCGTCCGTCAAAAATAGTTTTGGTTTTGAGCAACTTCTCAATGACCCTGAAGTTCGGCATCCTGAATTCAGGCCATTCAGTCACAATAATCAAGGCATCAGCGTCAATACAGGCATCGTATTCATCCTTTGCATAAGCAATTGAATCACCTAAAATACGATGAGCTTCTTCTTTGGCGACCGGGTCGTAAGCCACTACCGAAGCGCCTTCTTTTAGCAATATATCGATTATTACTAAGGATGGGGCTTCGCGCATATCATCGGTTTTTGGTTTAAAGGACAATCCCCACATCCCAAATTTCAAACCTTTCAAATTGTCGCCAAAATGCAATTTGATCTTTTTGATCAACACTTCTTTCTGCCGGTAATTTACAGCTTCAACAGCTTTTAAAATATCGAGCGAGTGACCGCATTCATCTGCGGTGCGAACCAGAGCCTGCACATCTTTCGGGAAGCAGGAGCCGCCGTATCCGGTTCCCGGATAAATGAATTTGTTTCCGATACGGGCATCAGAACCAATCCCCTTGCGAACCATGCCAATATCAGCGCCTACCAATTCGCAAAGATTGGCTATGTCATTCATAAAACTGATTCTGGTTGCCAGCATTGCGTTTGCTGCATATTTGGTCATCTCCGACGAAGAAATGTCCATGAACAAAATCGGATGTCCGTTCAATAAAAACGGCTTATATAATTTTCTCATCGTCTTTTCTGCTTCCGGCGATTCAATTCCCACCACAATTCGGTCTGGTTTTAGGAAGTCATCGACAGCGCTTCCTTCTTTCAGGAATTCAGGATTTGAAGCCACATCAAAAGGTATATCAACATTTCGTTTTTTTAGTTCTTCCTGAATTGCAGCTTTGACTTTCATAGAAGTTCCCACTGGAACGGTACTTTTAGTCACGATCACCATATAATGATCAATGTTACGCCCAATTTCACGTGCTACACCCAAAACATATTTCAGATCAGCGCTTCCATCTTCGTCAGGAGGAGTTCCAACAGCAATAAATACGGCTTCAGCTTCATCCAGACTGTCTTTCAAATTGGCAGTGAACAAAAGACGGCCTTTCTCAACATTGAATTTAAAAATGTCTTCAAGACCTGGTTCGTAGATAGGAATGTGACCATTGTTAAGCATGTTGATTTTGCGTTCATCAACATCAACGCAAACTACATCTACCCCTGTTTGCGAAAAACAGGTTCCGGAAACTAATCCCACATAACCTGTACCTACAACTACTATTTTCATGAATTACAGTTTAAGTATTTTTAATTTATCAAAATTAGGAATTTATTACATTACAGAATTACAATCCGGAATTAAAAACAGATATTAATCTGGTTTTGCGGAATTGAAAGAAAGGAATGTTGCAGGTTGAAAACATGAAGATCAAAAAAGGGTATGATATGCACGAAAAATCACTGAAAATCTTTGTTTTAAAGCAGAATAGTCTTAATTTTGCCGCGCATTAAATTTATATATTGTCTAACTCATTAATTAATTGATTATTAAATGGTAGAAAACAACATTGAGGACCTTGAACCAAAGGTAGAACTCGAACAACAGGAAACTGTTGAAACACCAACCGCAGTAGTTGAAGAGACTGTTGCAACCGCAGAAGTAGTTGAAGAAATTGTTGTACCGGTTGAAGCAGTTGAAGAAATTGTTGCATCGGTTGAAGAAGCAGAAGACGTAGTAGAACCTGTTGCGCAAAAGGAAGAAGTAGCTGTAGAAGCTGTTGCACCTGAAGAAGCAATAGTTGAAGAATTTGTTGCACCTGTAGTAATTCCGGTAGTAAAGAAAACAAAGGCAGCTAAAACCGTAGTGGCCGAACCTGCAGTTTTTGACTGGGATGCCCTTGAAGAAGAAGACAAAGGATTCAGTGGCAAAACAAAAAATGATCTTGAATCTTTATATGAGGCAACTCTGACTACTGTTCAGGAGAAAGAAGTGGTTGAAGGTCGAGTTATTTCAATGAACAAACGTGAAGTTGTTATTGACATCGGCTATAAATCAGACGGTATTGTCAGCTTAAACGAATTCCGCTACAATCCTGAATTAAAACCAAAAGATTTAGTTGAAGTTTACATCGAAAGCCTTGAAGATTTAAAAGGCCAGATGATCCTTTCGCACAAAAAAGCACGGGCATTACGCTCATGGGATCGTGTAAACGAAGCTCTCGACAAAGATGAAGTAATCAAAGGGTACATCAAATGCCGTACGAAAGGCGGTATGATCGTTGACGTATTCGGAATTGAGGCGTTCCTTCCGGGTTCACAGATCGATGTGAAGCCAATCCGCGATTACGACATGTATGTTGGCAAAACAATGGAATTCAAAGTGGTTAAAATTAATCATGAATTCCGTAATGTGGTAGTTTCTCACAAAGCATTAATCGAAGCTGAACTCGAATTGCAGAAAAAAGAAATTATCTCCAAACTTGAAAAAGGACAGGTACTCGAAGGTACCGTTAAGAATATCACTTCTTATGGAGTATTCATTGACCTTGGCGGCGTAGATGGTTTGATCCATATTACCGACCTGTCATGGGGCCGCATCACTCACCCGAATGAAATCGTTGAATTGGATCAGAAACTGAATGTCGTAATTCTAGACTTCGATGATGAGAAAAAACGTATTGCATTAGGTCTGAAACAATTAACTCCTCACCCATGGGATAGTCTTGGCGGTGAACTGAAAGTTGGTGATTCCGTTAAAGGTAAAGTTGTGGTGATGGCTGACTACGGCGCATTTGTTGAAATCGCTGCCGGAGTTGAAGGTTTGATCCACGTTTCTGAAATGTCATGGTCACAGCATCTTCGCAGCGCTCAGGACTTCCTGAAAGTGGGTGATCCGATTGAAGCTCAGATTTTGACCTTAGACCGTGAAGAACGTAAAATGTCGTTGGGAATCAAACAATTGAAATCTGATCCATGGCAGGAAATCGACTCTGTATTTGGAGTTGGCACCAAACACAAAGCTACTGTTCGTAACTTCACTAATTTTGGCGTATTCGTTGAAATTCAGGAAGGTGTTGACGGCTTAATCCATATTTCTGATCTTAGCTGGACCAAGAAAATCAAACATCCGTCAGAATTTACTTCAATTGGTTCTGAAATAGATGTGGTTGTTTTGGACATCGATAAGGACAACCGTCGCTTAAGTCTTGGACACAAACAATTGGAAGAAAATCCATGGGATGTGTTTGAAACTATTTTCTCAGTTGATTCGGTTCACGAAGGAACAGTTGTTGAATTGTTCGACAAAGGAGCAACCATCGCCCTTCCTTATGGCGTTGAAGGCTTTGCCACTCCTCGTCACCTGGTGAAAGAAGACGGAAGTCAGGCTCAGTTGGAAGAAAAATTGGAGTTCAAAGTCATTGAATTCTCTAAAGCTGCCAAACGGATCATTCTTTCTCATTCAAGAGTTTTCGAAGATGAGAAAAAAGCTGAAGAAACAGCAAAACGGAAAACTCAGGCTAAAACAACAACAAAAGCTGTAAAACAAGTGAAGGAAACCCAGGCGCCGATGGAAAAAACCACACTTGGAGATATTTCTGAACTGGCTGCGTTGAGAACACAAATGGAAGCTGACGAACAGAAAGAAAATTAGTCAGTACGTAACAATGCTATTTCAACTAACCATACTCGGTACAAGTTCAGCATTGCCTACATCAAACAGATATCCAACCGCCCAGGTACTACATGTGCCCGGGCGGTTTTTTTTGATAGATTGCGGAGAAGGAACTCAAACTCAGATGCGGAAATACAAGATTGGGTTCTCTAAAATCAATCACATTTTCATTTCGCACCTGCATGGCGACCATATTTTTGGTTTAATCGGACTCATATCAACCATGGTACTCCTGGGCCGGATAAATGATCTGCACATCTATTCCCATTCCGAATTACAAAAATTCCTTTTACCTCAACTTCAATTCCTGTACGCGGAGGAAATTCCTTTTAAGATCATTTATCACCCGTTAAATTTCAAAAAGGAGCAGAAAATATTTGAGGATAAGAAAGTTACGGTTTATTCATTTCCTCTATCGCATCGCATTCCTACCTGCGGTTTCAGGTTTGAAGAAAAACCTGTATTGCCCAATCTGATTCCTGCAAAGATTGAAGAATACCAGATTCCGATTCGCGACCGGCAACGGATCAAGGAAGGTGGAGATTTTATTGCCAGTAACGGACAGCTAATCCTACATTCAGAACTGACTACGAACAAACATCAGGCGCGATCGTTTGCCTTCTGCAGCGATACCAGGTACGATGAATCTTACATTGAATCAATCCGGAATGTCGATTTACTATACCATGAAGCAACTTTTGCTGAAGATAACAGGGAATTGGCCCAAAGTACATACCATTCAACCGGAAAAGATGCTGCAACAGTTGCATTAAAAGCTCAGGTTGGAAAGTTAATCATCGGACATTTTTCGGCCCGGTACAAAGACCACACTATTATCCTGAAGGAAGCGCAGGCGATTTTCCCGAATACGAAGGCAATTAGCGAAGGGGAAGTGTTTCAGGTAGAGAAAGTCATTGGTCATTAGTAAAAAGTCGATAGGCATGATTTTACCGTTAAACTTCCTGCAAGGTGTTGCTTTTCAAATTACTAATCCTTTGTCAACTAAATTGGCTGCACGGTTCGCCGCTTTTTTCAGCAGCAAATTTCACCCTTTCTCCAGTTCTTCTATTTCCTCAATTTCTTGATTTAATTTTCTAAAACGCTCTTTATAGGAATACTTCGTTTTATAAAAAAAAGATGCTACCAAAATGATAATCATTAATATTAAGGGAATAAGAGTCTCCTGTGTCAGAAAAGGAATTTTAGCAAACAAGAAAATACTGATTGCACCTATTGGCAAGAATAAAAGCCCAAGACGTAGCATTTTGAGCTGATATTTTTCAAGTTCATTTATTTCTTTTTTGATTGATGAAACAGAGCTTGAAAAATCAAATTTACCAGCCATTAAAAAAAATTTAACCCTGAAAATACAAGCTAGTATAAAGAGCCCTGCAAACAATGATAATCCAATATAAAAATCGACAGTGGTGCGAATTTGGATATTAAACATTAATATGGTAGGTACAAAAAGTAATGAAATAATTAGCCTAATTCCGGCTTCAACTTTAATTCGATTTAACCTTTTTTCTGTTTTTGATATTAGCATTTTTCTTAAAATTCCCTTGTTCAGGCGAATGTTCTCGGATATTTTTTTATCGTATTGATTCCAAATATTCTGTAATTCTAATAGTTCCATGATTTTAAAATTTTGAGATTGATAAACTCTTTATTTGTTCTTTAATTCTGCCAATTCTCGTACCCACATTGGTTTTAGAAATACCAGTAATTTCTGATATCTCATCATGAGAATTGCCATCGAGGTAGAGTAAAATAATGGCTTTATTGATTTCGTTTAACTCATCAATGCATTTATACAGAATCTCAGATTCTTCTGAGTGATCTTGTTCAATAATCCAAGACAAATTGTCAACATGCTTGAAATCATTTAAAAGATAGAACAATGAATCATTCTTCTTTTTTCGTTTATAATTCAATGAAGTGTTTAAAGCAACGCGATAAATCCATGTGGAAATTTTTGAATTGCCTTTGAAGTTTTTAAATGATTTCCAGAGCTCAAGTAGAATGTCATTTACCAGGTCCTCTCTATCATGAAAGGTTGTAGTATATGCCCTTGAAATTTTTATTACTATTCCAATGTTTTCTTCGAAAACACTCGAAAATTGCTCACTTAATTTTTCATTTATCATCTGTCATGATGTTACTTTAAATTGTTAAAGATTCTCTGTGTACACATTTTTATCAATTAGTAACATATCATAGCAAAAATTCACAGGCGTGGTATTTTTTTAACTGCTAATGTGAATCAAGGGTTGGATCTTTTAAAACCCGAAGGGTTGTTATGATTATAGAAAATGGCAGAGAAAACGCTCATAAACCACGAAGTGGTGATATAAATCTGTCATGCCTTCGGCATTTTATCTATTTTGCACCATGAATTGCTATAATCCTATCATGCCTTCGGCATTAAATTTCTCTTATCTTCAACTCTTGATTCGCATTGCTAACTATTGACTATTGCCTATTCTCCGAAGAATTCTTTATTAAAATTCACCAGGTACAACCTTTCTGTCGGTCGGGTAAGAGCAGTATATAACCAGCGTAAAAATTCGATATTAAGCATTTCTTCAGTCACATATCCCTGATCAACGAACACCGCTTTCCATTGCCCGCCCTGCGCCTTATGGCAGGTCACGGCATAAGCAAATTTTACCTGAAGTGCATTGAAATACGGGTTCTCCCTAACTTTCTCCCAACGCTTTTTCTTACTTCGGATATCAGCGTAATCTTCCGAAACGGCATCATACAATTGACGGTTTTGTTCGCCTGTTAAAGAGGCTGATTCAATGGTTATGGTATCCAGAATTATTTTGCAATCAACTTCTATCTCAGGATAATCAACCAAACGGAGACTAACATTGGCAAACCGGAACCCATATAATTCTTCATGTTTCGATATCGAAGTGATTTCGGCAATATCTCCGTTGGCAATAAAATCGATTTTTTCGTTTTCTTCGAGCCAGAAATAATTGTTTTTAACGACCATCAACAAGTCGCCAACCGAGATGTCTGCTTCCTTATATAAAATCGTGCTGCGTATCCCTTCATTAAATTTGTTTGCACGTTTGTTTGACCGTGTAATTACAATGGTTTCAAACTGGCCATAACGATTGTAGCAGGTCGAAATTTCTTCAATCAGGTCAGCTCCGCCAATTTTCCGAATGTCATCAAAACCTTTCAATTCCAGGTGAAAATATCCTGAAGAATAAAATCCTCCGGTAATCAGGTTACGAATTAACGTGGCGTTGTACAAAATTCCGGAGTTTTGATCCTGCCTGACCACTTCAGTTAATTCGTATTCAAAAACTATCCGGTCATACGTGTCGAGTTCATTTTTAGATAATGCCGGACTAACATCAAGTCCTACCGGTGGAAGCTGGGCTGTATCGCCAACCAGTATTAGCCGGCAATTAGTTCCTGAGTAAACATATTCGATCAGATCTTCAAGCAATCGCCCGGAACCGAAAATCGATGATTCGGCATTTGAATTTGGAACCATCGACGCTTCATCAACGATAAAAAAGGTATCCTTGAATAAATTTTTATTCAGAACAAAACGGCCCATTCCGTCGCTCGATGATTGCTGTCGATAAATGCTTTTATGAATTGTATAGGCATTATGGCCTGTATATCCAGACAAAACTTTGGCTGCACGACCAGTTGGCGCCAGCAAAACCGACCTGAATTTAAATGTTGTGAAAGTTTTTACCAGTGAACTCAGCATCGTGGTTTTCCCTGTTCCGGCATATCCTTTAAGAATAAAGACAGCATCCGGCTCAGATTCGGCAACAAAGTCTGCAAACAAAAGTGATAGCTGTACTTGTCCTTGAGTGGGAACCATCCCTAAATGGGCAATTATTTCCGACTGGATGTATTTTTTTATCATGAACGGCTAAAATAATACAAAACCAAAGAATGTAAATTATATTTTTTTATAAATTTGCGACAAACAAAAACTAATCTTAAAATTCGTATGATGAAAAACGTACTACAAATTGGCCTTATTGCATTAGTTATAATATTGTCTTATTTTCTGTACACCAGTGTCGAAAGACCTTTGGCTTTTGAACAGGAAAAGAAAGATAGATACGAAGCAACAATTACCCGTCTTAAAGACATCCGGAAAGCAGAACTTGCATACAAGGACGTTAATGGAAAATTTACGGGCAGTTGGGATACCTTGATTAATTTTGTTAAAACAGGTAAACTACCGCTGGTTCGTAAGATTGGAATGTTGACCGACAGTATGATTGAAGCAGGTTGGACCGAAAAGAAGGCTTTAAAAGAAGGCAAGATCATCCGCGATACGATTCGTGTTAGTGTTTTGGATACTGTTTTTGGAAAAGGGTTCAAGATTGATGAAATAAAATTTGTTCCGGTGAAAGATACTGTCGCTCAGTTTCATTTAGGTGCAACCTGGATTATCACAGGATCTGGAATTAGAGTTCCGGTATTTGAAGCAAAAGCTCACAATAATACAATCTTGTGTAAGCTTGACAAACAGCAGGTTATCAACCTTAACGAATCAAAGAGAACGAATGGGAAATATCCGGGATTAAAAGTTGGATCATTGGAAGAAACAAATAATAATGCAGGTAACTGGGAATAAATTTTCCTTATGCATGAATTAAATATTGTTGACGAATCATACGATTTAAAACTTACTTCAGAATATCATCTATCCATCCAGGTCGGCCTGGATGGATTTTCTTTTTGTATTCTGGATATTCACCGAAATAAATACGTCGTATTCCGGCACATTCCGCTAATTGTAGGTAAACTTCAATTTCTTTCCAGAAAAATTGAATCCATTTTTGAACAGGAAGAAAAACTTAATGCTGCTTATCAATCCATTTCGATTTCCTATTCGACCAATAAGGCAACTTTAATTCCAAAGGAATATTCCGATTCTGATTATTTTGAGAAAATAGCAGGATTGACCAACGATATCAGCCGAAGTGAAGAGGTTCGCTCCGACAAACTTCCAGGGTTCAACTATCAATTGGTATATAGCTTTCCCAAAGAATTAATGACTTTGTTGAACCGAAAATTTACCGACTTTCAATTCAGGCATAAATCAACCTCATTATTGGCATCAGTTGTGGATCAGCGAAATGAAAAGAAGAATACGCTATTGATTAATTTCGAAAAGAAATATATCAGGATGATCGCCTTAAAAGGAGCGGAAATCTCCTTGTTCAACAGCTTCTATTTTAAAAATGAATCTGATTTTCTGTACTATACTCTCAATATTTGTCACAGTCTGCAATTTGATGCAGAAAGTGACGAAATCATAATTGGCGGTTATGTGGCAGATGATTCAAGCTACATCAGGCAATTAAAGAAATACATCAGTAATGTGCAGTTTCTGAAACCTTCTTCAGAGTATAACTACGGAAGTATTTTCGAAAAAGTGCAGAAACATCAGTTTGTAAGCTTATTAAACTCTTACCCATGCGAATAGTTGGCGGAAAATACAGAGGCCGGATTTTTCATCCCGGAAAATCGTTTAAAGCCAGGCCGACTACCGACATGGCCAAGGAAAGCCTGTTCAATGTGCTTCAAAATTCAACTGATTTTGAATCCATCAGGGCGCTCGATCTGTTTTCAGGAACAGGCAGTATCAGTTACGAATTTGCCTCACGGGGATGCCCCGATGTGACTGCTGTTGAGATCAATCCGGCACACATTCAGTTTATCAAAGAAGTAATCGAAAAACTGGGAGAGAAAAATATCAGGTTGGTTAAATCGAATGTTTTTGTTTTTGCCAAAAGAATTAATGAGCAGTTCGACCTGATTTTTGCCGATCCTCCTTATGACCACCCGAAATTTGCTGAAATGGCCGATCTGATTTTCAAAAACAACCTGTTAAAACCGGGAGGATTATTCGTTTTGGAGCATTCAGGGCAGTTCGATTATTCGGATCATCCGAATTTCAAAGATTTACGTCAGTATGGCAGCGTGCATTTCAGCCTGTTCGAAAGCGAATAGGCAATAGCAAATAGGCAATAGGCAATAGTAAAAAGTCCCTCAGTATTTGAAAATATGACCCTTAATAGAATAACTGGAAGGTAATTGGAGGCGGTTGAAAGCAATTGAAAACGGTTGTTTTTCAGCTCCAGAGGAGCGAAATCTTTGTAGCATGGGAACGATAAGTGTCGGACGTCCGCGCAATAAGGCTGGACAAAACAGGGGGTTTCTTTCGGACGGAATGGAATTCGCCTTCAAAAAAGAAATTACATAAGAGCCAAAAGTAAAAGAATACAATCCAGACTTTTTGCCAAATTGCTTCCGAGAGTTTATTGATAATGGTTTTTCAGTCCAGTTAACCGCCATATTTTAAAAAAAAAGCATTTATATCCCTGTAACATTTGTCCAACGATTGACACTGATACCAAAGTTTTCAAATCCTATTTTATGGAAATATTTCAGGCAAACAACATTGTAAAGGAATTTGTTGGTCATGTAGCATTAAGCTCGGTCAGCATTTCGGTAAAAGAAGCATCCATATTTGGCCTGCTGGGGCCAAACGGTGCGGGGAAAACAACTTTAATCCGGATCATCAACCAGATTACTGCTCCTGATAGCGGCGAACTGTTTTTTGAAGGCAGGCCAATCAAGCCGGATGATATTTATCAGATTGGCTATCTGCCCGAAGAACGCGGACTGTATAAGAAAATGAAAGTGGGCGAACAAGCCCTCTACCTGGCGCAACTGAAAGGGATGTCGAAAAAAGATGCTTTGAAAAGCTTGAAATACTGGTTCGAGAAGTTCGAAATTCAGGCATGGTGGGGCAAAAAGGTCGAAGAACTTTCGAAAGGAATGGCGCAAAAAGTTCAGTTCATCACCACCGTTATTCACCAACCCAAATTGTTGATTTTTGATGAACCTTTCACTGGATTTGATCCAATCAATACCAACCTGATCAAAAATGAAATTCTCGAATTGAAGAAGAATGGAACAACCATTATCTTTTCGACGCATAACATGTCGTCAGTTGAGGAAATTTGCGACCACATCGCATTGATTAACCAATCGAAAAAAATTCTGGACGGACAGATTGATCAGGTCAAAGAAAAGTTTAAAACAAATACCTTCGAAATCATTTACAGGGGTGAAACGCCTGATTTACAACGTCAGCTGGGTTCTCATTTCGATCTGCTTGAACATGACGAAAGCGCTCAACTGAAGCAAATGAAAGTGAAGTTTTTAAGTGACCAATCCAACAATGAGTTGTTAAAAATACTCATGAATCAGTTCGAGATAGTATCATTCAAAGAAATCATTCCAAGCATGAACGATGTTTTTATCCATGTAGTTGAAGAGAATAACCGCGAAATCCAGCTGTAGCCATGAACAAATCAATCTTAATCCTGAAACGTGAATACCTGACCCGGGTAAAGAAAAAGTCGTTCATTATCATGACTTTGCTGGTGCCTTTATTTATGGCTGCATTAACCATTCTGCCAACCTACCTGGCCATGATGGACGACAAGGAAGAACGCATCATCGCCGTTTATGATCCTACCGGACTGATTCTGAATCAGCTCGAAAGCAACGAATTTACCAGGTTTCATTACATTCCTGTACAGGAATTTCAGAAATTGAGTAAAGATTTCAAATCAGGAAATTGTTATGCGGTTCTTCATATTCCTGAAAATATCCTGACTACCAGTCGTGCAGAAATGATTTCGGATAAGCAAGTCACTTTTGATGTTAAAAACCTGGTTACGAACCGGATTGAAAAAATAATTGAAGGAGAAAAAAGGAAACAGGTCATTGATGAAATTGGTGTGCCTGATCTGGAAAAGAAACTGGCAGCCACCAAAACCAATATCACGGTTGAAACCATCAAGCTGGGCGAAGAAGGCAAGGCTGTAAAAAGTTCAACCGAAATTGCCATGGCCATTGGCTATGCAGCGGGATTCCTGATTTACATGTTTGTTTTCATCTACGGCACCATGGTGATGAGAGGTGTGATGGAAGAAAAATCAAACCGGATTGTTGAAGTGATTATTTCGTCGGTTAAACCATTCCAGCTTCTCTTCGGAAAAATAGTTGGAATCGGCTTGGTCGGACTGACTCAAATTGCAATCTGGCTCATACTTGGAACTGCAATTAAGACCGGTGTAACAGCTTTCCTTGGAAATGGATCGGCTGAAACAGCGGTTCATGCTCAAAATATCATGGCTGGACAGCAAATGGGGCAGGCAGTAGCAAGTACTCCGGCAGGTCAAAACCAGGTAGCTGAAATCCTGCAGATGATTGGAAACCTGAATCTCCCGCTGATCCTTTTTGGGTTGTTTTTCTATTTTATCTGCGGGTTCATTCTTTACGCCTCACTCATGGGAGCAATCGGATCGGCTGTTGACAGCGATGAAGATGCCCAGCAAATGATGCTCCCGGTCATGATGCCATTGATATTCTCAATTATTATTCTTTTTGCTGTGGCCAAGAATCCGGAAGGGCCACTGGCTTTCTGGGCCTCAATCATTCCGCTTACATCACCGGTAATCATGATGGTGCGGATTCCTTTTGGAGTTCCAGCGTGGGAAATTATTCTTTCCATGGTAACCTTGCTGGCTACAATTATGGGAACCATCTGGATGGCAGGAAAAATATACCGGACAGGAATCCTGATGTATGGGAAAAAAGTAACTCTTAAGGAAATTGTTAAATGGTTATTTTATAAAACTTAAAAATAAAAGATAGAAATGTATTTTATCTAATTTTTTTCTTATACTTGCACCAACAAAAAACGAAAAAAATGATTGCAAACTTCTCATACATGTATATGTGCTGCTGTTATAAACAGTGCGGGGAAGGTATGTTTTCGATAGAAATTTGAAACGAATAAAAGAGATAAAATATCGAAGCCTTCCGAACCCCGGAAGGCTTTTTTTGTTTATAACCCTAAAAATGACAATAAGATGAAAGTGAACAACATTTTGGAAACCATAGGCAACAGTCCTTTGGTCCGGATTAACAATCTGTATCCCGCCGGATACGAAGTCTATGTAAAACTTGAAAAAACCAATCCGGGTGGCAGTATAAAAGACCGTATTGCTCTGGCAATGGTCGAAGATGCTGAAGCAAAAGGAATACTGAAAGCCGGAAGCGTTTTGATTGAACCCACTTCGGGTAATACCGGAATTGGATTGGCTTTGGTGGCAGCAGTCAAAAAATACAAACTGATTTTAGTGATGCCTGAATCAATGAGTGTTGAGCGCAGAAGAATACTGACTGCGTATGGTGTAGATTTGGTTTTGACACCACGCGAACTGGGAATGAAAGGCGCTAGTGCCAAAGCCAATGAATTGGCTGCCGAAACACCTGATTCCTGGATCCCATCACAATTTGATAATCCATCTAACATTGATGCTCACAAATTGAATACAGCACAGGAAATACTTAACGATTTTCCTGAAGGATTTGACTACCTGATAACTGGAGTTGGAACTGGCGGGCACATTTCAGGAGTAACCGAAGTGCTGAAACAAAAATTTCCAAACCTGAAATCGTTTGCTGTTGAGCCTGAACTCTCACCAGTTATCAGTGGCGGCGCTCCCGGCCCGCACCCGATCCAGGGAATTGGCGCAGGTTTTATTCCTGTCAACCTGAAAAAAGAACTTCTGGATGGCACGATCCAGGTTTCGAAAGACGAAGCTTTTGACTATACCCGTAGGGCGGCCAAAGAAGAAGGATTATTTGTTGGTATTTCATCCGGGGCCTCATTCGCAGCTGTGGCCAAGAAGATTGCCGAATTGCCTGTTGGGACAAAAATACTCACCTTTGCCTACGACACCGGCGAACGGTATTTATCGATTGACGGATTGTTTTAATATACTGTTATAAAAGACAACAAGAAAGGCTGGTTTTTACCGGCCTTTCTTGTTAAAAGGACTTGAATAACAAGCATTGAAACCGGTACGTTTTCCGGCATAAATACTAACTTCGCTGGCAACATATGGACGGAATAAATTACATCTTTACATACAACCCAATGTGGACGGAATAAATTCCATCCCTACAATATGAAGCGAGCCTACGGCTCTAACTTGCTAATCCCGTAGGGATGGTTCATGTTGTAGCCACGGATTTTAATCCGTTGGGAAAATGAACGATAACAAAATAAAATAAATTATAAAATCATGGCAAATACCTACCATCAAGTTTACATTCAATGCGTCTTCGCAGTAAAATATAGAGATGCTGTAATTGATAATGATTGGCGACCAACATTGTTAGGGGTAATTGGTAATTTAATCAATGAAACCGAATGTAAAACCATTATTGTCAATGGTATTGAAGATCATATTCATTGTTTTTTAGGATTAAAACCAACCGTTTCCAGTTCCGATTTAATGAAAATTGTGAAAGCAAAATCATCAAAGTATATCAATGATCATCAATTGACAAAAAGAAGATTTGAATGGCAGGATGGATACGGTGTGTTTTCATATAGTCATTCTCAAATTGATCAGGTATATAAGTATATCGCTAATCAGGAGGAGCATCACAGGAAACAAACTTTTAGAGAGGAGTATCTGGAGTTTTTGGAAAAATTCGATGTGCCTTATGACGAACGATATATTTTCGCGGATTTGATTTAATTTAATATGTGCCGAGCCTACGGCTCTCAATTGGTTTGGATTCATCATTTGCGGATGGAATGAATTCCATCCCTACAACATGAACCGAGCCTACGGCTCTGACATGTTAATCCCGTTGGGATGGTTCATGTTGTAGCCACGGATTTTAATCCGTTGGACATCAGAAGCAAAAAAAATCATCGGGATGGTTTATATTGTAGCCACAGATTTTAATCCGTGGAAAAAAAAGGAATAAACCAATCCGTAGATTATTGAAATACAAATATTAATAACATTTATGACCAAACGAATTGCCATCATCGACCTCGGCACCAATACCTGCAATTTGCTGATCGCAGAATACCAGGATCAAACCTATCAGATTCTTTACCAAGGGAAAGAGGTTGTAAAACTAGGTAAAAACGGGATCGATAAGAATCAGTTGACTCAAGATGGGCTTGACCGGGCTATACTTGCTTTTCAAAAACATCTGGACAGGATCGGAAATTTCGGATCAGCAGAAGTCATCGCTCTCGCCACTTCGGCCATCCGTGAAGCCAAAAACCGCGACTGGTTTCAACAAACATTGGAAATGCAAACCGGCATCAAACTGCAAATTATTTCAGGAGAAAAGGAAGCTGATCTGATTTTTAAAGGCGTAAAGCTGGCTTTCGGAGAAATTGAAAACCATTCGCTAATTCTGGATATTGGAGGCGGAAGCAACGAATTTATCCTGACCGAAGTCAATCAACCAATCTGGTCACAAAGTTTTCAACTCGGAATGGCCCGGATTATTGAACAGATTCCCCCATCAGACCCGATTTCTCCGGAAGAAATCAGCCAAATCAATACCTGGTTTGAAAGCCGTCTTGATTCGTTGTGGAACCGGACCAGAAACTTCGGAATTGCAAGTCTGATAGGCTGTTCGGGAGCTTTCGACACACTTGCCGATTTAATTGACCAGACTGATCCGGGAACTAAAATTCGAATTAAGCAGGAAGTGAAACTCAACGATTTTGATTGGATTTACCGGATGCTGATAAAATCCACTACTGCGGAACGGACCCAAATGAAGGGATTGGAACCGATCCGGATTGAGATGATCGTTCCATCGGTTTTATTTATGAAATTGGTGATCGATCGGTTAAATATTCAGAAAATCTATCAAACTGATTACGCTCTTCGGGAAGGTGTTTTATACGAACTTATTTTCAGCTAAATTCGTGCGGAAATTTTCAGTAAAAAACTATAAAAATGTCAAGAATATTAGTCATCGATGACGAACGCAGCATTCGCAACACCCTGAAAGACATTTTAGAATTCGAAAAGTATGAGGTTGAATTGGCCGAAGACGGATTTAAAGCGCTGGAACTCCTGAAATCCAATGATTTTGATGTCATTTTATGCGACATTAAAATGCCTGGAATGGATGGCATCGAAGTTTTGCAAAAGGTTGAAGAAATTAAGCCCGATATTCCAGTCGTGATGATTTCGGGTCATGGAAACATTGATACCGCTGTTGAATCAATCAAAAAAGGAGCGTTCGACTTTATCGAAAAACCCCTCGATCTGAATCGTTTGCTGATTACCTTGCGTAATGCCATGGATAAATCGACCTTGATTACCGAAACGAAGGTATTGCGAAAAAAAGTGGGTAAACGAATCGATATTGTTGGTAATTCGTTGGCTATTCAAAAAGTAAAAGACATGATTGACCGGGTAGCAGGTACCGATGCCCGTGTCTTAATTACCGGATCAAACGGCACCGGGAAAGAATTAGTGGCACGTCTCCTGCACGAAAAAAGTAACCGTTCCGACGGTCCATTTATTGAAGTAAACTGTGCCGCCATTCCTTCTGAATTAATCGAAAGTGAATTGTTCGGGCACGAAAAGGGAGCATTTACCTCTGCCATCAAACAACGTAAAGGCAAGTTTGAACAAGCAACAGGTGGAACCATTTTTCTGGATGAAATCGGCGACATGAGCCTTTCCGCTCAGGCCAAAGTACTGCGGGTTTTGCAGGAAAGTGTCATCACACGGGTTGGTGGTGATTCGCAAATAAAGGTTGATGTGCGCGTAATTGCGGCTACCAATAAAAATCTGACCAGAGAAATCGAACTGAATAGTTTCAGAGAGGACCTTTACCATCGCTTAAGTGTAATCTTGATTCACGTACCTGACTTAAACGAACGGTTGGAGGATATTCCTGCTTTGTGTGATTATTTCGTCGGGCTGATTTGTGCTGAATACGGCATCACTCAGAAATTGATAGATAATGAGGCTATAAGCGAGTTGCAGAACATCCGCTGGACAGGCAATATCCGTGAATTCCGGAATGTAATTGAACGACTGATTATTCTTTGTGATAAAATAATCACCAAAGAAGATATTTTAAACTATGCTGTACCACGTCAATAAAAGATTTCGAATGTTGGATTCATCGCTCAAAATGTTTACCTGTTTTGCGCTTCTGAAGGATTGGGTGCAGTGGTTAGAGGTTCGGTGAACAAAGAAACACTTCATGCAAAATTAAATCTTGAACCAAGCCAATTAATCATTCTGGCTCAAACGGTTGGCTTCCCCAAAAAATAGAAGGATCAGATCAATGCAGAAATGCATTTTTGTCATACCTTGTTCCAAAACCTAAACGTAAGCTAATGCTTTCAATTCTGAAGCTTGTATTTATTGGTCTGATCTTACTGATTTCTCAGCAAAAGGTATTTACTCAAGTTCCCTTTACTTCATCCAATCTTCCTTTAGTTGTCATAAATACCAGCGGTCAACCGATTCCGGACGATCCAAAAATTTATGCCAGCATGGGAATTATCTGGAATGGTCCGGGAAAACGCAATACCTTGAATGACCAAATGAATAATTACAATGGTAAAATAGGGATTGAAATTCGCGGCTCTTCATCGCAAATGTTTCCCAAGAAAAGCTATGGAATTGAAACCAAATCGAATGATCTAGTTTCTATAGATGTTTCATTGCTCGGAATGCCCGAGGAGAACGATTGGATTCTTTATGCTCCCTATACCGATAAAACGATGATCCGTGATGTGCTCACCTATACGCTGGATGCTACTCTTGGGCATTATTCGCCACGTTGCCGATTCGTTGAACTTTTCCTGAATGGTAAATATGACGGGGTTTATGTGCTGATGGAAAAAATCAAACGAAATAAAAACCGGGTTGATATTGCCAAATTAACAACTACTGATAATTCGGGCGAAGACCTGACAGGAGGTTATATTATCAAGATTGATAAAACTACCGGTAGTGGCGGTGAAGGCTGGTACTCCAGCTATCCGAATACTGCTGGCAATACCTTTTACCAGTATGATTATCCAAAGTCCACCGAAATCACCGGCACCCAAAAATCCTATATCCAGAACTATGTCAGGAACATGGAAACTGCTTTGTATCAGGAAAGATTTACCACATCCGGAAGCTATCATGAGTTTTTAAATGATTCGTCGTTTATCGATTTCATGATCATCAACGAGTTGGCCAAAAATGTGGATGGATATCGGCTCAGTTCCTATTTGTACAAAGGCAAAAATAGCTTGATGAATTGTGGCCCGATTTGGGATTTTAACCTGGGTTTCGGAAATGCTGATTATTACAATGGATGGTTGGCTGTCGGTTTTCAATACAATACCAATCTGACCCAATTTAGCGGATTACCTGATTCTTGGCAAAATCCATTTTGGTGGAAAAAATTATTGCTTGACACATCATTTGTCGAAAATTTAAAAAAGCGATGGGCTTCACTTCGAAAAAATGAGCTTTCTGATCAACGGATTAGCCTGGTTACAGATAGTCTGGCTAATATAATCGCCGAGGCGCAGGTCAGGAATTACCAGCGATGGCCAATACTTGGAACCTATGTCTGGCCCAATTATTTTGTTGGAGATTCATACAGCTCGGAGGTTTCGTGGATGAAAAACTGGGTCAGCCAACGCTTGAGTTTTCTTGATCTTGCCTGGCCTTACGATACCTCACATACGGCAGAAAAACCGGTAGCCAAATTATTCGATGTGTTTCCAAATCCTTTTAAAGATCAGCTTACCATTCAGCTTAATTCATTCAGCTCCGGCTACGTTTATGCCGAGGTTTTCAGTACAAATGGTTCTCTGCTTCGAAAAGATAGGATTGATATTGAAAACAATCAAATCAATCTGGATTATTCCGGAAATAACGGGCTGAATCGCGGACTTTATTTACTGCGTATTACCCACAATGACCGGATTTTACTGAATGAAAAGATCTTGAAAATCAAGTAAAAAGTAAAAAGAAAAGACCGGTGAATGGAGTGGCATTGCCCTTTATTATTCATGAGCTTAGGGATTTTTTACTTTTGCCTTGGACCCAACCTTACCTTTTTCTTACTTCTTTTTCTCCTGAAAGGGGACTCGTTTCGTAGGATTGTTTTTTGTCTATCTTTGCGGCAATTCAAAAAACAAGTCTGATGCAGGAAAAAATTCTTATCCTTGATTTTGGTTCGCAATATACTCAATTGATTGGTCGTCGTGTGAGAGAGTTGAACGTTTATTGTGAAATCTATCCGTTTAACCATTATCCCGCCATAGACGAAACTGTTAAGGGGGTTATCTTATCCGGAAGTCCGTTTTCGGTCCGCGATGCCAATGCACCGAAACCTGATCTGACATTCATCAAAGGAAAAATACCTTTACTCGGTGTTTGTTACGGTGCCCAATACCTGGCTCATTATTTTGGCGGTGAGGTTATGCCATCCAATTCGCGCGAATACGGCAGGGCTAACCTAGGATTTGTTGATTCATCCAATCAGCTGTTTAGACAGGTGAGCGAACATACTCAGGTTTGGATGTCGCATGGCGATACCATTGAGCGTCTTCCCGAAAATTATAAAATCATTGCCAGCACAGCCGACGTAAAAAATGCTGCTTTTCAGATCCAAGACGAACAAACTTATGCCATTCAGTTTCATCCTGAAGTTTATCACACAACCGAAGGAACTCAGCTCCTGCAAAACTTTGTGGTTGATATTTGTGGTTGCAAACAGGACTGGACTCCCGATTCCTTTATCGAAACAACAGTAAAGGAACTGCAAGCCAGGCTGGGCGACGATAAAGTGGTTCTTGGCCTTTCGGGCGGCGTCGATTCATCGGTTGCCGGAGTCCTCCTGCACCGGGCAATCGGAAAAAACCTGACCTGTATTTTTGTTGACAATGGGTTACTTCGGAAGGACGAATTTCAACAGGTACTCGACTCGTACCAACACATGGGGCTAAACGTGATAGGAGTGGATGCCAGTCAGAAATTTTGGGACGATCTGGCCGGAATTACCGATCCTGAGCTGAAAAGAAAAATAATTGGCCGCGACTTCATCGAAGTGTTCGATGTGGAAGCGCATAAAATAAAAGACGTGAAATGGCTGGCGCAGGGAACCATTTATCCTGATGTGATCGAATCGGTTTCGGTAAACGGACCTTCGGCAACCATCAAATCGCACCACAACGTGGGTGGATTACCTGAGAAAATGCACCTGAAAGTAGTCGAACCGCTGAATTTGTTATTCAAAGATGAAGTACGCAGGGTCGGGAAAGCCTTGGGTATTTATCCTGAATTACTGGGGCGTCATCCTTTCCCCGGACCTGGTTTGGGTATCCGGATTTTGAGTGATGTTACTCCCGAAAAAGTACATATCCTTCAGGATGTCGATGCCATTTTTATCAACGGATTGAAAGAATGGGGATTGTACGACAAGGTTTGGCAGGCAGGAGCGATGCTGCTGCCTGTTCAATCGGTTGGTGTAATGGGTGACGAACGGACCTACGAAAATGTCGTTGCCTTGCGCGCCGTGGCTTCAACCGATGGAATGACTGCCGATTGGGTACATTTGCCCTACGAATTTCTGGCGAAAATGTCGAACGAGATCATCAATAAAGTTCGCGGAATCAACCGGGTTGTTTACGACATCAGTTCAAAACCACCTGCAACCATCGAATGGGAATAGGTTTCAAAATAAAAATTATTAAGGCAGAAGCTTCAATGCAAGGCAGAAGTAAAAAGTCCCTCATTATGGGGGAGTATGGCCCCAAAAGAATATCTGGAATGCAGTTTAAAACGTTTGGTTTACAGCTCCAGAGGAGCAAAATCTTTGTAGCCTGGGATATCGAACGATGCCAACCGTCCGCGTACTGATGCTGAACAAATCTTCTTCCTGATTTCGGACGGAACAGAATTCTCCTTCAAAATGGAAATTCACATGAAAGGGAAAAGACAAAAAACTTGACTAATTACTGATGGGTTAAATAACAAAAAAGGAGGTTCGGTCGAGCCTCCTTCTTTGTTTATCGCACTAGAAATCAGAATAATCAGTCGGGTGCATCAGGATAATCACATGCTTTGAAACGGTATTTTTGTATTCGGCCAGGGCTGACATTTTTTTCCATTCCGGATGACTGCCGAATGTTTTCCAATGTTCGTCATGAGATGGCATGTCGGCAAAAGTAGTCAGGTACATCAGGTTTGGCATGGCGCTTCCTGAAATGACTTCAGCATTAAAAACGGTATTAAAATTAAGGCTGTTAAACAGTTTGATCTCGCCACCTTCGTTAAACATTTTCGCTTTTTGCCTGAAAAGATTATCGGTAGGCCCTTCGTAACTCCTCAATTCATAAATCCGTTCCGAAGGTGCAGTTTTAAAGCTTGGGATAAAATAATTCGGGGCATCCGGAAATGCTTTCAGCAAGATAGATTCTTTGCGGAGAAACGGTACATTATTGAAAGGCGCGCCCAAAAAATCGATTCCTTTGGCTTGGTAAACCTGATCTTTAGCCAATTCATCCTGAATTTTTGCAAAATGATCCAGTGAATGGAAAGGGATCCAAACGTAAACGCGTTTTCCGGAGGCCGTGTCTTTTTCGATAGGTTTAAAGACTCCAACCTTTTGAATTCCTGCCCGGTGCAAAGCGGGCAAATAGGCGTTTTTCAGGAAATTGTCCACTTTTTCTTCCTGAACTTTTCCGCTCAGGCGGAATACCTGAATTTGATAAAAATCGCGCGAGGCTGCAAATCCTGATACAGAGAATACCATGGCGAGTAACACAATCAGGATAAAATGACGGGTGTAATTTTTGGTGATTTGGTTCATTGTTTTTGGTTTTATAAATGAGTGGGTAAAGGTAGAAATCATCTCCGATTTAAGATGATTTTTATTTCTCTGCGTTTGATGACTAAAAATCAGAATAATCAGTCGGGTGCAATAATATTTTTACTGAATTGGATACCGTATTTTTATACTCAGGCAAAGCTGAAAGTGCTTTCCGATCAGGATGCGCTCTGAACGCGCCCCAATGAGTGTCATGGGCAGGCATGTCCGCAAAAGTAGTCAGGTACATCAGGTTGGGCATAGTACTTCCCGAAATGACTTCAGCGCTAAAAACAGTATTGAAATTAAGGCTGTTAAACAGTTTGATCTCGCCGCCCTCGTTAAACATTTTTGCCTTTTGTCTGAACAGGTTTTTTTATGAGGTGATACGAGTAAGAGATTCAATAAAACCTAAGCTCTTTGGTCATTTCCAATATTTATGAACACAAATACTTCGTGAGTGTTAACTTAAATTAAGGATAGCGGCTTTTGCTTGCCGGTTTTATCAACTATCTTTGCTGATCAAAAAAAATGAAGTTGGATGTTTTTACATATTCTATGTAGAACCCAATCGAATAAAAAATATCGTTATGAGTTTTAAATATAAAAATGTTGGTATTTCAATTTTGCTGGGAATTTTAATGTTAGCTGGCGGCAGCGAATTGAAAGCTCAGGATGTGCAGGGCAATACTATGAAATTTGGCAGGTTGCTTCGTTTAATCGACAGCTATTATGCCGATTCAACCAAAATGGACGATCTGACCGATAAAGCCATTGTAGAAGTTCTGCGCAATCTCGATCCACATTCGGTTTATATATCGAAGGAAGAAGTTGAAAAAATGAATGAGCCACTTCAGGGTAATTTCGAAGGAGTCGGCATTTCTTTCAATGTATTCCGTGACACCTTGATGGTGGTGACAACGATACCGGGTGGCCCTTCTGAAAAAGTAGGGCTTCGGGCTGGTGACCGGATTGTGATGGTGGGGTCAAAAAATATTGCCGGTATAGGATTAAAGAATACCGATGTTTATGACCTGCTGCGCGGGAAAAAAGGAACAAAGGTTGAAATGAAGGTGAAACGCAAAGGAGAAGTTAGTCTCCTTGATTTTACGGTTATTCGCGATAAAATACCAATCAATAGCCTCGATGCATCGTATATGATCAACGATAATACAGGCTACATCAAGCTCAATAAGTTTTCGGCAACTACGTCAGAAGAATTTTTTGAAGCGATCAAAGCTTTAAAATCCAGTTCAAAACTGAATAACCTGATTTTGGATTTACGGGGAAATGGTGGCGGTTATCTCACTGCAGCAATCGATTTGGCCGATCAGTTCCTGTCTGTCTACAAATTGGTTGTTTATACCGAAGGATTGCATGCCGAAAAGAAAGAATACAGCTCGACTCCACTCGGAGAATTTGAACAGGGAAAACTGATTGTGTTGATTGATGAAGGTTCAGCATCGGCCAGTGAAATTGTAGCAGGTGCTATTCAGGATTGGGACCGTGGAGTTCTCATCGGACGGCGATCGTTTGGAAAGGGATTGGTGCAACAACCTTTTCCGTTGACAGATGGTTCAATGATCCGGTTAACAACCGCTCATTATTATACACCTAGTAGTCGTTGTATTCAGAAACCTTATACTGATGGGGTAGATGCTTATCAGAAAGATTTTATCAAACGTATGGAAGATGGAGAACTGTTCTCGAAGGATAGTGTGATCCAGAATAAAACGGTGAAATATTATACCAAAGCCAGTAATCGCGTGGTTTATGGTGGTGGTGGGATCATGCCTGATGTATTCATTCCGATGGATACTTCAAAATATTACGCATATTATAACAATTTGAGCCGAAAAGGGATCGTCTATACAGGAGCACTTGATATTATGGATAAAATGCGTGAAAGTTTTGTGAAGCAATATCCTGATTTCAAAACCTTTTCTGAAAAGTTTGAAGTCACTGATGAGATGATTGAGAAAATCCTTGTTGCTGGCGAAAAAGAGGGAGTTAAAAGAGATGAGAAAAGCATCGAATTTGCCCGTCCGTTAATGAAAAGACAGATGAAAGCTTTAATTGCCAGGGATTTATTTTCAATTAGCCAATATTTTCAGATCATGAATGCGGAAGATGAAACCATAAATAAAGTTATTGAAGTGATCACACAGAAAGGTGGATACGAGAAGATATTGAAAGGGAAATAGTTGTCATCACAGTAATCAGTTTCTATGGATCTGAAGTCATTTGTTGTTATTCGTATCCCGTCATTTATTGTCAATTGCTCCTCGTTTCCTTTTACCAGTGAATGACTAAACGATAACATAGAACTTCTGCTGTTTGGAACTTGAAATTTGAATTTTGGAACTCTCATGGAAATAACAATCAGATGGCTTTCAGGAAATTACATTGAACTCCTGGGAGCCATTTTAGGTATTGCTTATGTCTTTTTCTCTATCCGCCAAAATATTCTGACCTGGCCGGTTGGTTTACTAACTTCCATACTTTATGTCTGGGTATTTTTGGTGTCGAAGCTTTATGCCGACATGGGACTGCAAATGTATTACGTTGTAATCAGTATCTATGGCTGGTACGAGTGGGTGTATGGAAATAAGTCAGACCAGACGGAATCATTAAAAGTGAGTCGTTTAACATGGCGGCTGGGACTTGTCCTTGCGGTAATCAGTTTGGCGATTTTTATTTTGATCTGGGTTGTTTTAAAAAATCAGACCGATTCACAGGCGCCGGTGGCTGACGCACTGGCTACTTCACTCAGTATAGTTGCCACCTGGATGTTGGCCCGTAAAATTCTGGAACACTGGATCGTTTGGATTTTTGTCGATGCTTTTTCCATCGGCCTGTTCTGGTACAAGGGTTTGTTCCCAACAGTCATTCTTTTTGCTGTATATACCGTAATGGCATATATTGGTTATAACGAATGGAAAAAGGATCTCGCTGCAGAGAAAGTAAAGTAAAAGTGATTAATGCTCAGAGAAATATTCAGGATACTGAAGCTTTTCTCTTCAATTCTATTGATGAACATAGAAATAAGAAAGATACGAATCGCCGTCACAGGTCCGGAATCAGCTGGAAAAACAACATTGGCCTTGCAATTGGCTAACTTGTACCAAGGGCAATATGTTCCTGAATTTGCCCGGGAATATATCGAAAAATTGCCTCGTCATTATACGTTTGAAGATGTTGAATTCATAGCCAATGCTCAGGTAAAACAATACCATGATACAAAAAGCAGCTCAGTGCAACTGTTTTTCTTCGATACCTGGCTGATTATTACCAAAGTCTGGTTTACCTGGGTTTTCGGAAAAACTCCTGCCTGGCTTGAAAAGGAGATACTGAATTGCCCGATCGATTTGTTCTTGTTATGCCGGCCTGATTTACCATGGGAAGCTGATTCTGTGCGGGAAAATGGCGGCGAAAACCGAACAAAACTGTTCGAGCAATATGGGGAGGAACTGAACCAATATGGTTTCCGGTTTGTTGAAATCAGTGGAACAGGTGATGACCGCCTGGCCAATGCCATCGCAGCAATCCGTAATTTTAATGATTTGTCATAAAAATTCAGTCCGGTAGAGTTTGATATCATCTCTAAAAGTCTGATTTTTGTCCGGAAAAGAATTGTGCCGGATTCCAGGTCCAAAAAAGTTCATTTTTGCCGATTAATATAGTTTAACCACCTTAAATAACTGAAAAGATGCCTTCAACAAATATTGAGCACAAAATGCGGAGTGCCGTTGAACAATTGGCTGATCCGAAGTCGTATAACCTGGTTTGCCACGAGCACCGGATTGGCGAACCTCTGCCTTCGATCGAAAAATTAGGTAAGATTGTTGGGTTCATCCGTGAGATTCTGTTTCCCGGTTATTTTGGGAATACTAGCTTGCGTTCCAATACGATCAAACACTATGTCGGGGTTTACATCGACGAATTGTTTGAACTTTTATCGGAACAGATATTGGCAGGTTTGTGTTTTACCTGTCAAAATCCTGAACAGGTTGACATGCAGGAACGTTCGCGATTTGCCCAGGGCCTGGCATCCGATTTCATTTCATTTCTTCCTGAAATCCGGAGGCTCCTGGTTACTGATGTTGAGGCTGCTTACCTGGGTGATCCTGCCGCAAACAGCCAGAGCGAGGTCATCTATTGTTATCCGACAACCCGGGCAATTATCAATCACAGGGTTGGTCACCAATTGCTCAAATTAGGTGTTCCGCTCATTCCCCGCATTATTTCTGAAATGGGGCATTCTGAAACAGGTATCGATATTCATCCCGGAGCCCAGATCGGCGAATCTTTTACCATCGATCACGGAACCGGTGTGGTGATTGGGTCAACCTGCATCATTGGGAATAATGTGAAACTATACCAGGGCGTCACCCTCGGAGCAAAAAGTTTTCCGTTGGACGACGATGGTAATCCGATCAAAGGTATTCCACGTCATCCGATTGTGGAAGATAATGTGATCATTTATGCCCAGGCAACCATTCTGGGGAGGATCCGAATTGGAGCAAATTCAGTAATTGGAGGAAACGTTTGGGTGACCAGTAGTTTGCCGCCCAATTCAAAAATTATCCAGTCAAAAGCCAAAGAATCTGGCTTTAGCGATGGAGCAGGAATATAAAAGTTTCAGAGTTTCAGGTAAGAATCGTCATGCTGTTCAGATGGCTATCGGGATCATTTCAGCATCGGTCAAGCAGGATTGAAGTTACTATAGTCATTTAATTGTGTTCGACCTTAAAAAATATAAATTGAAAAATCAGGAATATACAGCTACTACGATGGCAGGCCTTGAAGAAGTGCTGGCTCAGGAACTAATTGAAATTGGCGCCGATGAGGTGCAACTTGCCCGCCGGTCGGTCTATTTTAGCGGCGATCTGAAGCTGCTATACAAAGCGAATTATTGCTTACGCACAGCTTTGCGGATTCTGGTTCCGATTGATTCGTACAAGATTCATTCGGCTGATGATTTGTATCAACGGGCTAAAAACTTCAAATGGGAAGAATTGTTTGGTGTCGATCAGACCTTTGCAATCCAGAGTACTATTTTTTCTGATCTGTTTAATAATTCAATGTTTGCATCGCTCAAGCTAAAAGATGCCATTGTTGACCGTTTCCGGTATAAATTAGGAGACCGTCCTTCCGTCAATTCTAAAAATCCTGATATTCTGATCAATCTGCACATTGCCAATGAAGTTTGCACCATTTCGCTCGACAGCAGCGGGGAATCGCTTCACAAACGTGGTTACAGGCTCGATCAGAACGAAGCTCCGATGAACGAGGTTCTTGCGGCAGGTTTAATCCGCCTTTCGGAATGGGACCGCCAAAGTGATCTAATTGATCCGATGTGCGGATCAGGAACCATTGCCATTGAAGCGGCTATGCTGGCCAACGGAATTTACCCTGGGAAAATAAGGAAGAATTTTTGTTTTAAAAACTGGCGAAGTTTTAATCCGGAATTGTTTCAGCAAATGGAACAGGAAGCTCAGCCGGTTGGCCTGCCACTGGTGAAAATTTCGGCTTCCGATATTTCGCGCCGGAATATTGACATCGCATCTAAAAATGCCGATGAGGCTGGCGTGGGTTCATTGATCGACTTTAAAGTGTCTGATTTCAAATTGCTTGAGCCCTCATCTGAGAAACCTTTTTTGTTGTTCAATCCACCTTATGGCGAACGCCTTACTCCGGATGATACCAATTTCTATGGCATGATTGGCGAACGGCTGAAACATCATTACACCAATGCAACTGTTTGGATCATCAGTACACATCAGTGCCTGAAATCGATCGGTTTACGTCCGTCACGCAAAATTTCCATCCTGAACGGTTCTTTGGAATGTAGTTTCCGGAAATATGAACTTTACTCTGGTTCGAAGAAGGCGGTAGTTGATAAAGCAGAAGCTGAATGATTACACCTTATTTCGAGCGATAACTTTTTTGAAACTTGGATTTCTCTCAGCTATTCCAAATCTCCCACGCCCGGATGGCTTGCAGGTGAAGCATTTCCAATCCATTTTTGGTTTTAGCTCCCTGAGTTTTTCCTTTTTTCAGGAACAGGGTTTCTTCCGGATTGTAAACCAGGTCGAATAAAACATGGTCAGCAGTAATGAATTGATAAGCAATATCAGGGCAATTGTCCACATTGGGGAAAGTCCCGATTGGAGTGGCATGGATAATGATTAAATGATTTTTCAGTAGCTCTTCGTTAATCTGATTGTACCTGATTTCATTCTCAAAAAGTTGCTCTTCAATTGATGCCGAAAGATATTTTATCTGAAGTTTTTCCAGGATATATTTGATGGCTTTGGATGCACCTCCGGTTCCAAGGATCAGCGCTTTTTTGTGTTTCGGTTCCAGCATAGGCTGAAGTGAATGTTCGAAACCGTAAATGTCGGTATTGAATCCTTTCAGAATTCGCGTTCCATCTTTCCAGATGATTTTCACCGTATTTACAGCACCTATCTGTTCTGCTTCCGGGTCAATTTCATCTAGAAACTGCATGATTTGCTGTTTGTACGGAATGGTGCAATTCAATCCGCCGATTTCCTTTCCCCGTTCAAAAACACCGGGAAATTCATCAATGCTGTCCAGCTCGAAATTCAAATATTCATGATCAGGAAGGTTTTCACGACTAAATTTTTCAGTAAAGAATTTCTGGGAAAATGAATATCCCAGGCGGTGTCCGATTAATCCGAATGTTTTCATATATGTTTTGTTTTATAAGTTTCAAGTAAATGGTGTTTTTGTTACGAGTTACAGGTTTCGGTTTTCGTGTTTCAGGTTTCTTAGTAACTCGTATCACGCAACTCGCAACATTACATTCTGCCCACTGACTGCTTTTTCAACTCAGTTCGCTCAGTTCGAGCCAGCGCATTTCTTTCTCTTCGAGTAGTTCGGTAATTGATCCATATCGGTGCGACTTATCCTGCAACTGATTGCTGTCCAGTGTTCATGAGTTCAGTTCTTCGGTTATCCTTGCCTTTTCAGTTTCAAGAACTTCGATGTCATTTTCAAGCTGCACCAACTCCTTTTTCTCGTTAAAATTCAACTTGCGTTCCTTCAGTTTAATCGGTTTCGGCTGCGCTTTGAGTTCAGGTTTTTTAAGTTTTTTTTCCTGCTCTTCTTCCTCCAGCTGTTTGTTACGCCAAATCGTATAGCTTCCCGGAAAATCTTTGATATTTCCTTCTCCGTCGAAGACAAATAGGTGATCGACAATTTTATCCATGAAATAACGGTCGTGCGAAACAATGATCACACAACCCTGAAATACCCGGAGATATTCTTCCAGAACCGCCAGAGTCATAATATCCAGATCGTTGGTCGGCTCATCCAGTATCAGGAAATTTGGGTTAGTCATCAGGATGGTACATAAATATAACCGCCGTTTTTCACCTCCCGAAAGTTTATCGATGAACGAATATTGTGTGTCAGGAGGGAAAAGGAAAGTGGTCAGCAGTTGTGAAGCAGTCAGTTTTCGTCCGTCTTCGAAATTGATCACTTCAGCAATTTTCTGTACCGCATCAATTACTTTATCGCCGGGATTGAATTCGATGCCCGTTTGCTGGTAATATCCAAAACGAATGGTTTGCCCGATCTCGATTGAACCTTGATCGGCCTGAATATTTCCGGTCACTATATTCAGGAAAGTTGATTTTCCGGTGCCGTTTTTACCCACAATACCAACCTTTTCGCTTCGCTGAAATTTATACGAAAAATCCTTGATCAGGCACAAATCACCATATGATTTACTGATCAGTTCCAGATCAAGAATTTTATTTCCGATGCGCGACGAATTCATGCTTAACTCAATGTTGTTCTCATTCAGGTTTTGCGATGCCTTTACTTTCAGGTCATCCACGCGATCCATGCGGTATTTCGATTTGTGACCTCTTGCCTGAGGCATTCGTCGCGACCATTCCAATTCGGTGCGCAGCAGGTTTTTTGCCTTGTCCACTCCGGCTATCTGCATTTCGATGCGTTCGTTCCGTTTTTCCAGAAAATAGGAATAATTCCCGCGGTGGCGGTAAATGGTATTTCCTTCCATTTCCAGAATTTCGTTGCACACCCGGTCGAGGAAATACCGGTCGTGCGTAACCATAAACAAAGTGATTTTTGTCTTTTCGAGGTAGTTTTCCAGCCATTCAATCATTTCCAGATCGAGGTGGTTGGTAGGCTCGTCGAGCATCAGCAAATCGGGCTCATTAATCAACACATTCGCCAGGGCCACCCTTTTCTTTTGCCCTCCTGAAAGTTCTGAAATAAGCTGGTCGTAGTCGTAAATTTTCAGTTGGGTCAGAATCTGCTTGACTTTTATTTCAAAATCCCAGGCATGATGGTGTTCCATCAGTTCGGTATATTTGGTAATGTCATCTTTGTGATTCAGCCTTACAGCCAGTTCAAAGTTCCGGATGGTTTCCACTATTTTGTCGCCCGATTGAAAGACGGCTTCGAAAACGGTCAGGCTCTCATTCAAATCCGGAATTTGCTTCAGGTATCCTATTTTAATATCGCCTGTTTTGGTGATCTGCCCGCTTTCCGGAGTATCATTTCCGGCCAGAATTTCCATCAGGGTAGTTTTGCCGGTACCATTCCGGGCTATGAGTGCAATTTTCTGGTGCTGAAATATCGTAAATGAAATATCTTCGAATAATAACTGATCGCCAAATCGCTTTGATAAATTTTCTGCCTGTAAAAACGGAATCATGTTTTTTCTGCAAAAATAACAATTTATGCCAATGAAAATGAAATCAGACGGAAGACCAGAAATAACAATAACTGAATGAATATCGAATTGCTGAATGGTTGTTTTAACTTGCGAAATGTTTAAGTTTGAATCCACTTCCGAAAAGTGTTTTTTTCGACCTCAGAGAGGTCAAATGTTTATAGAAAAGAGGGTCATGTCACCAGATTCGACTCCATTCGGAGTCGTACATTGTTTTAATTCATTGATTTCTATAAACATTTGAAACCTCTGGTTTCATAAAAAGCAATCCAGCAAAAGCATTTTTCAAGGATTAACTTTTCGAGGTAGATTCAAGTTTGAACATTAGTTAAGCCATAAAAATGCAAAAAAAAGAACTATTTGAGCGAGTGATCGAGTATTTTCAACGGGAAATGCCCATTGCCGAAACCGAGCTTGATTATGCCAATGCTTATGAATTACTGGTTGCGGTAATTTTATCGGCGCAATGTACCGACAAACGGGTGAATCTCATCACTCCTGAATTGTTGAAACGGTTTCCTACTCCTGAAAAGCTTGCTGAGGTTGATCCGGCTGAAGTTCTTGATTACATTCGTTCGTGCTCGTACCCCAATAACAAAGCCAAGCATTTAGTCGGGATGGCACGGATGCTGGTGAGTGATTTTGGAGGTGAAATTCCGGATGATATCACTGAATTGCAAAAACTTCCGGGGGTGGGCCGGAAAACAGCGAACGTAATTGCTTCAGTTGTTTTCAACAAACCGGCTATGGCCGTTGATACACATGTTTTCAGGGTAGCTGCCCGAATTGGTTTGAGCGATAAGGCAAAAACTCCGTTGGAAACCGAAAGGCAACTGGTTGAATATTTCCCTGAAGAATTGCTGCCTCTGGCCCATCACTGGCTGATTTTACATGGCCGTTATACCTGCCTGGCCCGTTCGCCCAAATGCGGAGTGTGTGGTTTAACTGATTTATGCAAGTATTATAAAGTCAATCATTTAAGAGAATCATGAAAATATATTGGCCATTTCAGAGAAATTTTGGATTCGGGTTAATATTAATTGTTCACTATTAATCAGAAATTAGCCAGGTTATTTTTTTGATTTTTTGTCAAACTTTGTACATTTGCGCCAATTAAATCAAAAAAAAATAGAGTTATGGCTTACAAAATTTCAGAAGAATGTATTGCTTGTGGTACATGCATTGACGAATGTCCTGTAGAAGCGATTTCTGAGGGAGATATCTATAAGATTGATGCTGACCTTTGTACCGATTGCGGTTCATGTGCCGAAGTTTGCCCGACTGATTGTATTTCAGTTGCTGAGTAATTTCCGGTCTTCATAAAGCAAAAATAAGCTGATCTTGAAAGATCAGCTTATTTTTTTGCCAGTTGCAACTATCTGGTCTGGTTTTTGTCTTTTGAAGCAGAACTTAATACAATTAGAAATGAAGACAATTTTTACTTTTCTACTGATATTGTTCATCTCAATAAGCAGTAACGCGCAAAAAACAACTTCGGCCAATCAAAATAACGGGACATTCACCTCCGGAATAATTCCAGCAACCCAATCGTTTAAGATCACAAAAATCTATCCAAATCCTGTTAAAGATTTGGTGACTATCGAATTCCAATGCGGAGTATCAGGGGATATCCAGGTTAGTTTATTTAATATTTTGGGAACAGAAGTCAAGAAATGGGAACCCCTTTATTTTTCTAAAGGCGAACAAGTACTGAAAACCGATTTTTCGTCTTTTAAAACCGGTATTTACATCTTGAAAATTTCCAGTTCAGACCAGGTTTGTACACAGGTTTTGAAGAAAATCTAATAGACCTCTTTCATTTCTCATTCAAAGCATTCCAATAGAAAAGGCTGCCCTTTTGAGACAGCCTTTCACTTCTTAAATACATTTTTGTTTTAGAATCCACTTACGTTAAGCCTTCCGCCTGTAACACATTTTCCGTTAAGGGAAGTTGTTGGAACTGTTGCGTTAAGAATAGCTGCTTTTATTTGAGCAGATGTTTCTCCAGGATGAGTTGAAGCGTACAAAGCCACCGCACCGGTTACATGAGGTGTTGCCATGGAAGTGCCACTGTAAGATTCATAAATATTATAGGCTGTAGTTGACCAAATACCTTGGCCTGGCGCACCCAAATCAACAGTGGTTAGACCATAGTTTGAAAACGAAGCTTTTGCTCCAGTTAAAGTAATGGCAGCCACAGCAATAATATTGCTATTTGAATAGTTTGAAGGATAATTCGCTGTTACATCGTTATTGTCGCCAACACCATCTGAACCACCATTGCCAGCAGCAGCAACAAAGAGAATATTCTGAACATTAGCACGTTCA
>JAUXUF010000018.1 GCA_030684645.1 Bacteroidota bacterium
CGCGATGGCCGAAGGAAAATTGATGTACCATTGTTCGCTTTTAGCCCTTTTTATAAGCTGAATTTTTGTTGGAAATCCCATGGCTTGATAGTTTAAAAGTTAATACTAGTTATATAACTAGATGTAAATCTAATGAAAAAATCAATCAGAATAAACCAATTGCTTCATTTTTTTAAGGATATTTGTTCGATTATCTAGTCAAATGCCAAACTCAAGTGAGCGGCTGACTTGGAGTCAGCCGCTCACTAGAAGCCTACTTCAACTCTTTCCGGTAGCAAATACTATCCTCCATTCCGACATACTGCCCATAGTTTTCAGTTTGCTCATATCCTGCAACACTATAAAGTCGAATGGCTTCAACCTGACGAACGCCGGTTTCAAGTACAGCCTTATTAAATCCTTCTTCAACTGCCCATTTCTCTAATTCCTGAAGCATTCGGGCAGCTAACTGTTTGCCCCGCATTTCAGGCAAAACAAACATTCGCTTTATTTCTACGGTTTAAAGACTTCTGCACCCGGAAAACAAAAAAGCACCCCGATTCCTCGAAGTGCTTTTTTATTGAGCGAGAAACGAGACTCGGACTCGCGACCCCGACCTTGGCAAGGTCGTGCTCTACCAACTGAGCTATTCTCGCAATAAATGTTTTGAACTTGATTTTTTAAAAGTACCCGGAGCGGGACTTGAACCCGCACAACCAATGGTCACAAGATTTTAAGTCTTGCGTGTCTACCGATTCCACCATCCGGGCCTCCTTAAAAAGAGCGAGAAACGAGACTCGAACTCGCGACCCCGACCTTGGCAAGGTCGTGCTCTACCAACTGAGCTATTCTCGCAGATTTTGCAGTTCTGAATTTTCATTCTGAACCACTGATGCCTTTTTCAATATTATCCCGCAATCTGGTGGTAAAGCGGTGTTTTTTTTGTTTTGAACGTACTGTTTAGTGCTTTTTTGAACAGCGATGCAAATATAGTCCTATTTTTTCTTTCTCCAAAAAAAGCAAAAACTTTACCCCATTTCCGTTGCTTTATTTTTTGAAAGGACGGTCCAGACCGGTGATTTTCTTGATGTCGTTCAGCTTATTCAGTGCTTCGAGAGGTGTCAGCTGGTTGATGTCCAGATTCTTGATCTCGTCGCGGATTTGTTTCAAGACCGGATCGTCGAGCTGAAAAATACTCATCTGGAAACCTTCCCGTTTCTCGGCCATCCCTTCCAAAGGCTTCGAAAGACCATCTTTCCGGTGTGTATCTTCCAATTGCAACAGGATTTCGTCGGCACGGCGAACCACCGACGGCGGCATTCCGGCCATCCGTGCCACATGAATCCCGAAACTGTGGTTGCTTCCGCCCGGAACCAGCTTCCGGAGAAAAATGACTTTGTTACCGACTTCTTTTACTGAAACATTAAAATTCTTTACACGGCCAAATGATTTTTCCATCTCGTTCAGCTCGTGGTAATGAGTGGCGAACATGGTTTTTGCCTTGGTCTTCGGATGTTCGTGAATGTATTCTACGATCGACCAGGCAATCGAAATGCCGTCATAGGTTGAAGTGCCCCGGCCAAGCTCATCCAGCAAAATAAGGCTTCGATCCGAAATGTTGTTCAGGATACTGGCAGCTTCGTTCATTTCGACCATGAAAGTTGATTCGCCCAGCGAAATATTGTCAGATGCTCCCACCCTGGTGAAAATTTTATCGACATACCCGATTTGTGCCGCTTCAGCCGGAACAAAACTCCCAATTTGCGCCATCAGCACGATCAGGGCTGTTTGCCGCAACAGAGCCGACTTTCCGGCCATATTCGGACCAGTAATGATAATCACTTGCTGATCGTCCTGATTCAGGATTACATCGTTCGAAATGTACGATTCGCCTAGCGGCAACTGATGTTCGATCACCGGATGGCGGCCTCCTTTGATAATTATATCTTTCGAATCGTTAATTTCAGGCCTGAAATAATTGTAAGTGATGGCTGTGCTAGCAAACGAAAGCAGGCAATCCAGTTGTCCGACAATAGCGGCGTTCAATTGAATCGCCTGTATGTATTCGGCCAAGGCAACCACAAGTTCATTGAACAAGCGAACTTCAATGGCCAGGATTTTCTCTTCGGCGCCCAGTATTTTGGATTCGTATTCTTTTAATTCTTCAGTGATGTAACGTTCGGCGCCAACCAGTGTTTGTTTACGTATCCACTCCTGGGGAACCTTATCTTTATGTGTATTCCGGACTTCGATATAATAACCAAATACGTTATTGAAGGAAATCTTAAGGCTTGAAATACCCGTTCTTTCAGCTTCACGTTCCTGCAACCTGGCCAGGTAATCCTTTCCGGAGAAAGCCAGTTCCCGCAATTCATCCAGTTCAGGAGAAACGCCTGAAGCAATGACATGGCCTTTGTGGATCAACATGGGTGGATCAGGATGAATTTCCTTTTCGATGCGCATCCGGATGGATTCGCAGGGATTCAACTGTTCGGCAAAACGTTGCAGATTTGGGCTATTGGTTTGACTGCAAATCTCTTTGATTGGAGCAATCGCCTGAAGCGCATGTTTGAGTTGGACCACTTCGCGAGGATTGATGCGAACCACAGCCACCTTGGAAATGATTCGTTCCAAATCGCCAACCAAACGGATATGTTCTTCCAGATTTTCTTTCAGGCTTTCATCTTTTACCAGATATTCCACCACATTCAACCGGTTGTTGATCGCAGCAATTTCTTTCAGCGGCAAGGCGATCCAGCGTTTCAGCAACCGGGCGCCCATTGGTGAAATGGTTTTATCGATCACCTGAACCAATGTTTTCGCGCCTTCATTTATGGACTGAAAAAGCTCCAGGTTACGGATGGTAAAGCGGTCGAGCCAAACATATTTATCTTCTTCGATGCGCGACAGGTTCACAATGTGCCTGGTTTGGTGATGCTGGGTCAGATCGAGGTAATGCAAAATTGCTCCGGAAGCGATAATTCCATAATTCAGCTCGTGAACGCCAAAACCTTTCAAGGATTTGGTTTCGAAATGACGCATCAGGCGGTCGTTTGCCGCATCTTCAGTATAAACCCAGTCATCCTGTGAGAAGGTGTAATATTTACCTCCGAACAAAGCCGTAAAATCGGCGCCCTTCCCTTTCTGAAACAGTACTTCCTTCGGTTGAAACGAGCTGAGCAGTTTATCGATGTATTCGAATGAACCTTCGGCAGTTAAAAACTCGCCTGTTGAAATATCCAGAAAGGCAATTCCGGCCATCTTTTTATCGAAATGGACCGAAGCCAGAAAGTTATTTTCGCGGTGTTCAAGAATGTTGTCATTATACGAAACTCCGGGAGTTACCAACTCGGTAATGCCCCGTTTGACGATGTTTTTGGTCAGCTTCGGGTCTTCCAGCTGTTCGCAAATAGCCACCCGTGCACCCGAACGAACCAACTTCGGAAGATAAGTATCCAGTGCATGATAAGGAAAACCTGCCAATTCCACATAACTGGCCGATCCGTTGGCCCGGCGTGTGAGTGTGATACCCAGGATTCCGGCGGCACGAATAGCGTCTTCGCCAAATGTTTCATAAAAATCGCCAACCCTGAACAACAAAACGGCATCAGGATGTTTCGCTTTGACCGCATTATACTGCTTCATCAAAGGCGTTTCAACGTATTTCGGAGTGGTAGTCAATGCTCAGAATTTTTAAGATGGACAAAGATACATTTTTCATTCTTTTGTTTTTGGTTTCGTCAGGCTCCCCCGATAACCTTTTCAAAAAGACAGCCTAACATACATAATGGATTGAATGGATGTGATGTTTAACCGGATATAATGGGTATGTTTAACGTGTCAGATAGAATCGTAAATACACCGAAACCCAGCAACAATTGTTTGGGCAAATCTTAGATGAAAATTTCTTACTTTTGATTGATGAACACGAAAGAACACTACATAATTAGCCTCATTAAATCGAAGATCAATAAAAAAGATTCGAGTGCAGAGGTCATTTTATTTGGGTCACATGCACGAGGGGAAGCACGGATTGACTCTGATTGGGATATCTTAATCCTATTAGACAGCATAAACGTTACCCGAAAAGTAGAGAAGGAATATCGGGAAGAACTCTTTGATGTTGAATTGGAAATTGGTGAACCTATCTCTACTTTTGTTTATTCAAAAAAAGACTGGGAGTCCAGACATTCTGTAACTCCTTTATACAAAAGCATAAAACGAGACGGGATTATCATCTGATGAAAGGGACAAAAGAAAATTATATTAATTATCGTATTTCAAAATCATCAGAGATATTTGAAGATGCCATCTTACTTGCAAATAATGAACGTTGGAATTCTTGTATCAACCGACTTTATTATTCGAGTTACTATTTGGCAAGTGCGCTTCTTTTTAAGAATGACATCAAGGCAGAAACTCATATGGTGTTAAGACTCAGCTGTTTTTAAATTTTGTAAAAGATGGAGTTTTAAGCAAAGAACATGGGAAATTATATTCACATCTTTTCGACTGGAGGCAAGGATCAGATTATGCCGACTTCATCGATTTTGATGAAGAAATCGCAAAACCATTGTTGCAAGAAGTGTCTGTTCTGAATGAAGTATTGAAAGACCTGATAAATATATAGCTTTCCAAAATCAAATAATGCATTGCCTCCCCCGTTAAAAGGATTTGGATTCTCTGGAAAATGGGTATAGTTTAATAGCCGTTTGCAAAAAAAAACATTTAACCTTCTTTGGTTCATTTTCATACCTACTCTATCTGATCATTTACAAGAATTTCCGCGGCTCACTGCACGTCCTGTCAAAAAATAAAATATCTTGCAGACTGTTTCCAATTTCAGGTTGTAAATTTTAAGTAAGGAAAATGAATAAAGTGGGAAAAGAAGAACAGAAAAGCATAGTCATTCAGGAAGTTAATTCCAAAAAAGAACTGCGCAAATTTATTCATCTGCCGGCAGCCATTCATAAAAGTCACTCCAACTGGGTTCCGCCAATTTACATGGATGAATGGGAATTTTTCAATCCGAAGAAAAATAAGTCCTTTCAATCATGCGACACGATTTTGCTTCTTGCCTATCGCGACAAAGAAGTTGCAGGTCGGATTATGGGCGTCATTCACCGGAAATACAATGAAGATCATCACGAAAACCATGCACGCTTTGCTTTTTTTGAAACATGGGACGACGATGAAGTAGCTGCCACATTGATTCGTGCAGTGGAGAACTGGGCGAAAGAAAAAGGAATGGTCAGGCTTGTGGGTCCGCTGGCTTTTTCAGATAAGGATCCACAGGGTTTTCTGATTGAAGGATTTGATGAGCCAGCCGTTATTGCGTCAAACTGCAACTTTCCTTACCAGGTTGAATTGCTTGAAAAGAACGAATTTACCAAAGAAGTTGATCTGGTAGTTTACCAGATCAAGATTCCGGATCCGATCCCCGAATTTTACCAAAAGATTTATGATCGTGCGATCGGACTGAACCATGGGTTACACCTTCTGGAATTTACTTCACGAAGAAAAGTTAAACCCTATATTCATCCGGTTCTTAACCTGCTTAACCTGACTTTTGTTGAGATCTTTGGTTTTACCCCTTTTACGGAAGCCGAAATGGATGACTTTGCCAACCGTTATCTTTTCCTGATCAATCCGAGGTTTATCAAAGTGATTGTTAATAATCAGAATGAAGTAGTGGCCTTTGTGATTGGCATGTCGCACATTGGCGATGGAATCCAAAAAGCAAAAGGCTACCTGTTCCCATTTGGAATTTTCCAAATCTTTGCAGCTGCACGAAAGACCAAACAGTTGAATCTGCTACTTGGCGGAGTTGATCCGGCTTACCGGAGCAAAGGACTCGACGTACTGATGGGTGTAAAAATGCTTGAATCGGCCACTGCTCAAGGAAAAACGGTGATCGATTCGCATCTTGAACTTGAAAACAACACTAAAGTTCGCGCCGAAATGGAAAGAATGGGCGGTGTCGTTTACAAGCGTTTCCGGGTTTTTGGGAAACCATTGAAATAGACGAGGAATCCAAAAATCATTGAACCTTAGCTGAGAGATGCTGAAACGAATTCAGCCCGGCCAGCCTTGAAATTTGGAACTCCTTTTGAATTGCTTGGAAGTCATTCAGAATTGTTAATTTTGCAGTAATAAAACAAGATACCATGGGAATGAAATTCATGCATCTGCCAAAGGCAAAACAATTTAATATCACTACCCGGTTTTATGATCCTCAAAAAGAGGCCATGAAAGAGCGGGAAGAACGCATCAGACGGGAAATGGGACAAGAAACAACTTCTTCCTACAGCGCTGGTATCAAAGGTAAGTTCAGAAATTCAGGCAACCGGACACAAAGCAAGACGGTTGCAGAAGCCCGCAGAAAATCGAACATCCGGTTGCTATATATTGTGATTATTCTTTCAATTTTATTCTACTTTTTACTGAAATAGCTATTCTCAACTGTGGCAGATATTATCCAAATCCTTCCCGACTCGGTCGCCAATCAGATAGCCGCAGGAGAGGTCATTCAACGGCCAGCCTCGGTAGTCAAAGAACTGGTCGAAAATGCCATTGACGCCGGTGCGACCCAAATCAAAGTAAACATCAAAGATGCCGGCCGGACGCTGATTCAAATTACTGACAATGGCAGCGGTATGTCGGACACCGATGCCCGCATGGCATTCGAACGTCATGCAACCTCCAAAATCAGAACTGCAAACGACATTTTTGCCATTCGAACCATGGGATTCAGAGGTGAAGCTCTGGCTTCAATTGCTGCCATCGCAGAGGTGGAACTCCGGACCAAAGAGCACGACCAGGATTTGGGTACTTTTATTCACATTTCCGGCTCAACGATTATCACCCAGGAGCCGGTCAGATGCGACAGCGGCACCAATTTCCAAATCAAAAACCTGTTTTTCAACGTTCCGGCAAGGCGTAAATTTCTGAAGTCGAATGCGGCAGAACTCAAGCACATCATCAACGAAATACAGCGCATTGCCTTATCCAATCCTGAAATTTCGATTTCACTGCACCACAACGGTTCCGCTATTTATGAACTGAATGGCTCAAACAAACGGGTTCGCATAGTTTCCATCTTCGGGAAAAACATCAATCAAAACCTGATTCCCATCGATACTGAAACTTCGGTAGTTAAAATATCCGGGTTTATCGGTCAGCCCAAACATGCCCGAAAAACCTTTGGCGAACAATTTTTTTTCGTGAACAAACGGTACATGAAACACCCTTTTTTCCATAAAGCCGTCACCCAGGCCTACGAAAAGATATTGCCGCCCGATACGATTCCTTCTTATTTTATATCTTTTGATCTCGACCCTGCGGACATTGATGTCAACATTCATCCAACCAAAACGGAGATCAAATTCGAGAATGAATCGGCTATCTGGCAGATATTGCAGGCCTCCATACGCGAAGCGCTCGGAAAATTCAACATTGTTCCTTCCATTGATTTTGATCAGGCCGGAAGCGTGGACATTCCGATGCCGCTCCGGGATTTCAGTGATGTCCATTCCCCGGAAATCAAAGTCAATCAAGCCTATAATCCTTTCGAAACGCAATCACCATCCAAAAGTTATTCAGGAACTGGGAGCAGTTATGTTGCAAAACCCTTTGAACGAACCAATCAGACCAATTGGCAGTCATTGTACAAAGGACTTGAACCGGATTTTTCGGCAAAACCCGAACACTGGGAAGACGAGCCGGTCCAATTCCGGATAGAGGAACAGCAAATTGCTAAAAGTTCGGTTCAGTTTAAGAACAAATATATTCTGACACCTGTTAAATCAGGACTGATGGTAATCGATCAAAAGCGGGCACACGAACGCATTTTGTACGAACGGTTGATGCAGGTTCTTGAAAATCACGAGGTGGCCAGTCAGCAACAACTTTTTCCTGAAACGTTTGAGCTGAATGCCTCCGATGCCACCTTATTGACCAGCATCCTGCCCGACCTGAGAGAACTGGGCTTTGATATCCGCGACTTTGGCAAGAACAGTTTCATCATCAACGGAACACCGGGCGTGCTGAATACTTCATCGCCCATCGAGATCATCGAAAGTTTGCTGGAGGAATACAAAAATTCGCCAGTCAACCTTCAGGAAAAAGCACGGGAAACAGTTGCCATTTCATTGGCCCAGGCATCAGCTATTCCTTATGGACATTCGCTGAAACAGGGCGAGATCAATGAGCTGATCGACAATTTGTTTGCCTGCCAGACACCAAATTTTTCACCCAAAGGAAAAAAAATACTTTCGATTATGCCACTGGATGATTTTGAAAAATTACTAAAGTGACAATTTGACTGAAAAGCATTATCAAACAAGAAAATTGTTACTTTGGCGGGGAAATTTTCGAGTTCCAAATTCCCTGCCTCGCCGGCAGGCTGGCAAATTTCATGTTGGTGCGATTCTTGATTTCCGATGTGCAAGTTCAGTATCAATAATCTGAAATCTGGTGTCTTAAAACTGGAATTTAGAATAATTAATTACATAACAGTGTTACAATGAGCAATTTCAGACCCAATACCAATGCTATTCCTCCGGTTGTTAAAAACCTGATTATCATCAATGTTCTCATGTTGCTTGCAACTTATGTACTGCAAATGAGAGGCATCGACCTTACCAGTACCCTCGGGCTTCACCATATTCTATCGCCAGAATTCAGGCCTTACCAACTGGTTACCCACATGTTTATGCATGGTGGACCAATGCACCTGGTATTTAATATGTTTGCCCTTTGGATGTTTGGCCGGGTACTCGAAAGCGTTTGGGGGCCCAAACGTTTTTTTATCTTTTACTTTGTAACCGGACTTGGCGCTGCTGTATTTTACAGTTTTGTAAATTTTATTGAATTTCAATATTTTACTTCGAAAATGCTGCCTGAAACGGTTCAGATGGTAATGACCCAGGGTGCCGAAATATTAAACCAGGGAAAAAACTTTTCAGACCCGATTGCCGGAAAGTTGAATCTATTGCTGAACACCCCAACAGTAGGAGCTTCCGGAGCAGTTTTTGGAATTCTGCTTGGCTTTGGAATGCTTTTTCCAAATACCCAGCTGATGTTGCTTTTTCCGCCTATACCGATCAAAGCCAAATATTTTGTGGCAGGTTATGGCGCCATTGAACTTTTCAGCGGAATCGCCAATACGGGAAGCAATATCGCCCATTTTGCCCACCTGGGAGGAATGCTTTTCGGCTTCATCATGATCAAATACTGGAACCGGCAAAGTAAAAATTTTTATTAAAAGCCTCCCACCGGCCCCTCCGACGGAGGGGAGAAAGAACAGGAACCCGAGTATATTTAAATGATCTACAAAATCACATTGAAAAATTGAAATGATGAGCCCACTCCGAAAAGTGGATTTTGATAAATTTTAAATTTATAACAAGTTGAAAATCAATAGCCCATTTTTGCCAAAATTACCTAAAAAAGGTTTTCGGAGTGGACTCAATGATGACATTCTTAATGGGGCAATCTTCCAAAATATTTACTGCCTTAGCCTCTCCCTTTTGGGGAGAGGTTGGAGAGGGGCTTTAATTTTTCGCCAATGAACCTTTTCGCCGAAATAAAAGAGTCATTCCACGAAGGATCAGCTTTAACCCGGCTGATATACATCAACCTGGCTGTTTTTCTGCTGTTTGGGCTTGTGCGTGTTTTATTCTTCCTAGGTGGTAATGGAGACACTTTTCAGGAATGGGTATTGGCCTGGTTTGCACTTCCGGCAAATTTCAGCATGCTGATAAGCCGCCCATGGACCTTGCTGACCTACATGTTTTTACATTTCGAATTTCTGCATATCCTATTTAATCTGCTTTGGCTCTATTGGATGGGACAAATATTCCTGGGCTATTTTGATCAGGGGAAACTGATCACTATTTATCTTTTAGGTGGAATTACCGGAGGAATCTTTTATGTGGCTGGCTACAATTCATTTCCTGTTTTTTCGGAAATTGTTGCCGATTCGAGACTTCTGGGTGCATCGGCTTCTGTGATTGCCATTGTTACCGCCTTGGCCATGTATGTCCCGAACCACACCATTCACCTGATGTTTATCGGACCGGTAAAGATGAAATACATTGCGGTATTTTCAGTACTCCTGTATGTCATTGGAATTTCATCGACCAATGCAGGAGGTAATCTGGCCCATTTGGGCGGTGCATTTTGGGGTGTCATCTACATTCTTCAACTTCGTCGCGGCATCGATCCAGGCAAGGGCATTAACCGCCTTCTTTCAGGTCTGAAAAAAGCTTTCGCTCCAAAACCAAAAGTCACCATATCCTACCGCAAGCCGGTTGACGACATCGAATACAACCGCATGAAAAATCGGGACAAAACCCTCATGAACGAAATTCTGGAAAAAATCAGCAAATCGGGTTACGACTCACTTTCCAAAGAAGAAAAAGAAATTTTATTCCGGATGGGTAAGGAATAGCGAAAGCAAAGCCCCATCCCCTGCCCTTCCCCAATAGGGAAGGGAGTTGGCAGCAAAAGTCTAGAGCCTCAGTATCTTAAAGAATGGATGAGGCCGTTTTGCCCCATCAAAAATTATCTTTTTTGAAATTTATTATTTGAAAAACCTACGGATTGTGACTTTTTCGCCCCTTTGGAGGGGTTGGGGGAGGCTTCTCTAATCGATTGTTTGACGGCTTCGTTAATGCTGGCGTTTAATTCGAACCCAACCAGCAGAATCAGCGAAAGTAAATACATCAGAAGCATGATGACCAAAAGAGTTCCGATGGAACCATACAATTTGTTGTACTGTCCGAAACGATTGATGTAATAGGAAAATCCAATAAAGGTTGCCACAGTCAGTACAGTTGACAAAGTACCTCCTGGTGAAATGAAGCGCCATTTGGTCTTTTTTGCTGGAGCCAGGTAGAATAAAGATGAAATGGCCATGAATAACAGGAAAAGAATAACAACCCATTTTCCAATTGATAGCATATAAAAGGTAAAATGATCTTTCAGGTATCCATTGGTTGCCAAATAGTTAATAGCAAACTGACCAGATGTAATCAGGGCAATTGCCACGGTTACCAAAACTGAAAGAATAACCAGAAGTAAAAGTGCAATCAGGCGTTGCCCAATCCAGGTACGCCGCTCAAAACTGTGCAGGGAAGCATCAAATGCGCTCATCATGGAAGCGAAACCGCTGGTAGAAAAAATCAGCGCCATGAAGAACCCAAGGGAAAGCAAATCACCTCGTTGCCGGGTAAGAATGTCTTTAACTGTTTCTTCAATAGCCATAAAAGCATTCTCAGGAACCATATCCTTAATCAGCAGGAATAATTCGTTCTGGAAATTATCGATTGGAATATAAGGAATGAGTGTAAAAAGAAAGATAATGGCAGGAAACAGAGCCACAAAAAAGCTGAACGCAATGGCAGAGGCACGGGTAGATAAGGCTCCGTCGATAATGCTTCGCCAGAAGAAGACCATCACATCATAGAGTGCCATTCCATCAAATCCCGGGAAGGTAACTTTTTTTGCTTTAACCAGAATTCTTCCCCAAACAAAAATCAGTTTTTTTGCTAGTTTGCCCGGCATTAACCCTGTTTTTCAATTCTTAACTGGTGAATATACGAGTTGTTGTTCTTATTTTTCAGGAGAAAATACACCCTGAATGTTCCGGTATTGGTTGTCAGGCTTCCAATGGCATATCGGGCGCCTTCTTTCCCTCCCTGGTGAATAATGCTGAATTGTTTGGGTTTATTGGCTTTAAAAAACTCGGCAACAATCTGCTGTGCCTGGGATTTACTGTACACATCATCGTGTGTTTCAACCACCAGTTCAACATTTTCATTGAAGAATGATGCCAGACTGACATCGTTCCCATTTTGAATGCTGATAACAATTTCGTCTGGAATCTGAGCAAACGATACTGTTGCCAAAACAAAAAAACCAAACAATAGGGATACCAGTTTCAATTTAAAATTTTCCATTATTAAACCATTTTTGTACGAATTTCTTTCGGGATGAATCATTACCAAAAACCGTGCAATTTTTTATTTAAACAAATACCTTTGTAAAGGTAACAAATTTCACATACCTGAAAAATGAAAATATACCTGCTGGTAATCGGGAAGACGGACGAAGCTTATTTACAGAATGGAATTGATATCTTCCTGAAACGAATACCCCATTACATTTCGTTTGAAATGAGGGTAATACCCGACCTGAAAAAGTCCAAAAATCTAAGTGAGGAACAGCAGAAAGAAAAAGAGGGAGAGCTGATTATCCAGCAGTTAACCTCTTCTGATGAATTGTTTTTACTCGACGAACAGGGAATTGAAACTTCATCAGTGGAATTTGCACGCTTTTTGGAGAAAAAAATGGGTTCGGGAATTAAGCGGCTTGTTTTTGTCATTGGCGGACCCTACGGATTTTCAGGAAACGTTTATTCACGGGCAAACGGGAAGCTGAGTCTTTCGAGAATGACGTTTTCGCACCAGATGGTCCGGCTCATTTTTGCAGAACAATTGTACCGGGCAATGTCCATTCTGAAAGGAGAACCGTATCATCATCAATAAAAATGATTATTTTGTACCATGAAGGAATTCAGAAAGTACCTGTTTTTTACCCTTTCCATCCTGTTTTTTCTGGTGGCAGTTGTTCTGGAAAACCAGACCCTGAATAAACATCCCGAAGCCAGACTCATTCAAAATTTCCGGAAAGCCTTACTGAATCAGGAATCAAAATTGTCCGGATACCTGAATCGTGCGGAGATCAAAATAACTGACAAGTTGACGTCCGAGAACTTTGCATCAACGTTTTCGGAATTAAACACCTTGTATGAGAATGCGGGATTGGGGTTTATTATTTTCAAGGACCGGAAAATGGTTTACTGGTCGGGCAATCAATTTGCGTTTCCGAATATCCTGAATAAAGTCACCGGTCAGAACCGGTTGTTGACTTTGCCTAACGGCTTCTTTGTCACACAAAAGCGAACTGTTGGCAATTACCAGTTGTTTGGCTTGATCCATATTAAAAATAATTATTCGTACGAAAATCAGTTTCTCGAAAATTCATACGTTCCGCCATTCAAGCTGCCTTCCGGTTTTCAAATTACTGCTGCCCGCGATAAAAACGCCTTCGTAATAAGCGATCGGACAAACCAGTATCTTTTTTCTGTTATCCCTTCCGGTGAAAAACTTTACAATGATTCGCAGCTCTACTTTCCGGGAGCTTTGTATTTGCTCGGATTTTTGGTTTTGCTCCTTTCGATCTATCAACGGATTATGCAATACCGTGACGAGAATTTTGTGCTTAAAATGCTGTTGGTAATGATCATTTTATTTGTGATATACTGGATACACATCATCTTTGGAATACCGGTCATCCTCAATCATTATCCGATTTTCAGCGCCCGGTTTTATGCCTTGTCGAACTGGTTACCTTCACTTGGAGATTTCTTCCTGATCACCGTTTTGTTCTTTTTCTGGAGCCTGGTATTTGTGCGGGAGTTTTCAGCCGACAGCCGGTTAAGAAAACAATTCATCCTACCGGCGTTCATCTTTGCCGGTTCACTCTACCAGCTGGGTGGGTTCATGATCGGCAACCTGATCCGTAACAGCAATATTACTTACAAACTAAACCGGATAACCGACATCGACCAGTTCAGCGTCAGCAGCTACCTGGCCATTGCCATGCTTTTGTTTTCCGTTTTCCTGATTCATTTGAAAATCATTGAGCGGACTGAATATCTGAATCGCAGAACATTGTTTCTCAAATTCAACCTAATCGCTGTAATCATTTCAATCCTTATCTGTGTGTTTTTTCCAACCGGTTGGGCCTATTTTCTGACACTTTTTTTTGCTGTCAATTTTTTGCAGAGCCAGATCAAAAAAATGCACATTACAGTCTATTCCCTTTCTTATTCGATACTCTTTATTTCACTTTTTTCAGCCATAAGCCTTTTTGTGGTTTATAATACCATCAAAAAACGCGAACTGGAAGTTCAAAAACTTTTGGCCATCAATATAAGCTCTGAACAAGACCCGGTTGCCGAAGTTTTTCTGGCCCGGATGCAGAACCAGTTTAGCACCGATTCGGTGATTCCGTCGCTGCTGAATCCTCCTTATATTGAATTGGAGAACTATCTGACGCGTACCTATTTCAGTGGATATTTCAGAAAATACGAAACGGAATACACCTTTTGTACCGGAACCGACAGTGTCCTGATTCAGCCGGAAAATGTGTCAGAACCATGCTTTCCGTTTTTCAACCGAACGATTGAACGATCAGGAATCAGAATTCCGGGTAGTAGTTTTTATTTCATGAATCATATGAACGGGCGTGTCTCCTACCTTGGAAGATTCCATTATCAGCGAGTTGATATTCCAAGTGGAATATCCGTATTTATCGCAATCAATTCGAAAATTATTTCAGAAGGAATAGGCTTTCCTGAATTGCTGATGGATCGGTCGCTGATCAAACCTTTCCGCTACAAGTATCTCTCGTATGCCAAATATTTTGATGAGGAGTTGGTGAACCAATCCGGAGAATACACCTACAACTATTACCTTCAATCGTATAATCAAAAAAATCAAAAATCTGAATTCCAGACAATTAAATGGGATGGATATGATCATCTGATCTATAATTTCGACAATAAAAACCACATTATTGTAAGCAATCGTTCGCTCACTTATGTAGATTACCTGATTTCGTTCCCATACATTTTCGTGTTTTATTTTGTGTTTGTGGTTGTCATTGCCATGTTGGGAAATTCCAGTTTCAGGAAACTCATGATTCCCAAGGATCTTCGTTTCCGGATACAGGTTTCCATTATCTCGGTGGTGCTGATCTCCCTTTTGTTTGTAGCATCCGGAACTATCTATTACAATATTCGTGAATACCGCGCCCGCCATCAGGTTGACCTTCAGGAGAAGATCAAATCCATTTCGGAGGAAATAAAAAACAGGTTAATTTCGGTGAATTCGATCACACCCGAATTAAAGCAATGGCTATTCAGGGAACTGTACAAATTGTCCAATATTTTCAGGACCGACATCAACATTTACGATGTAAACGGAGAATTGCTGGCTACCTCGCGACCTGAAATTTTCGCCAAAGGAATCACTTCTGAACGAATGGATTCGAAAGCTTTCTATGAACTTTCCGAACGATTTCAGCTCAATTATTTTCAACCTGAAAAAATAGGAAATCTCTCTTATCTTTCAGCTTACGAACCCATTATAAACAACAAGGGCGATTACCTGGGTTACCTCAATCTTCCGTATTTCACCCGCGAAGACGACCTGAAACAAGGCATTTCGACTTTTATTGTGGCATTTATTAACCTGTACCTGATCCTTTTCCTGGCCAGCGTAATCGTGGCTGTTATTTTGTCGAACAAAATTACGCAACCACTGAGCCTGATCCGCGAAAAGCTGAAAGGCATTCAGCTGGGCAAAAAGAGCGAACAAATTCATTATCAGGCTGAAGATGAAATTGGTGCCTTGGTGCGCGAATATAACCACAAGGTTGACGAACTGGCCGAAAGCGCCGAACTTTTGGCCCGGTCGGAACGTGAATCAGCCTGGCGCGAAATGGCTAAACAAATCGCTCATGAGATCAAAAACCCGCTCACTCCCATGAAACTCAACATCCAGTATCTGCAACGAGCCAAGGAGGAAGGCAATGAACACTATGATGATTTTTTTGACCGGGTAACCAAAAATCTGATCGAACAAATTGATACTCTCTCGGGTATTGCCACCGAGTTTTCGAATTTTGCACAGATACCAAAGGCCAGAAATGAAGTTTTTAACCTGTTGGAAGTGATACAGAATATATGTTCATTGTTCGAGCCCAACCAAAATCTGCATTTTTCGTTTGACATGAACAAACTCACCGAAATTCGCGTTTTTGCCGACAAGGAACAACTTTCGAGGGTATTTCTGAACCTGATCAAAAATAGCATTCAGTCGGTCCCTACTGACCAAAAAGGAGAAATACGTGTCACTGTCCGGAAAAAAGACCCAATCGCACTGATCACCATCAGCGACAATGGGGCCGGAATCAGCAAAGAAGCGCAGGAACATCTGTTTGAACCAAACTTTACAACAAAAACAAGCGGAATGGGACTCGGACTTTCAATAGTCCGCAACATCATTACTAATTTCAGGGGAAAAATCTGGTACGAAACTTCTGAACAAGGGGGTACTTCATTTTTTGTGGAAATTCCGCTGTACAAATCATTTCCTGCACACGAAGATAATTCTACCAACAGCATTTAAGCAAAACTGAACATGCCTTTGAAACCTGTTTGATACTGACAGGATTGTTTTACCGGTAAAATAAACTTACTGGTCGAAAAATGAAGTTCATTTTCCCGACATTCTATAACTTTGATCGAAATTGTTCTACCCTAAAGATTCAACAAAAAAATTAAACTCATGCAATCACACGAAATCGATTACAAAATTGTGGGTCACGACATTCAGCTGATAGAAATTGAACTTGACCCGGGGGAAACCGTTATTGCCGAAGCTGGCGCCATGTTATATATGGAAGACGGGATAAGTTTTGAGTCAAAGATGGGCGACGGATCGAATCCACGGGCCGGATTATTTGACAAAGTACTTGCTGCCGGGTCTAGGCTGCTCACCGGCGAATCGTTGTTTATCACCCATTTTACCAATCAAGGCTGGGGCAAGAAACACGTTTCTTTTTCGGCACCCTATCCAGGAACCATTATCCCGATCAACCTGCAGGAACATCAGGGCAGCCTGATCGTACAGAAAGACGCCTTTCTTTGTGCAGCCCTTGGTACAAAAATTTCGATGCGTTTTAATAAAAAAATTGGCGCCGGATTTTTCGGAGGCGAAGGGTTTATTCTTCAAAATCTTCAGGGAGATGGTAAAGTTTTTATCCATGCCGGGGGAACAGTGATCGAACGGCAGCTTAACAACGAAGTTATCCGGGTTGACACCGGTTGTGTGGTCGGGTTTGAAGAATCCATTGATTTCGACATTCAACAGGCTGGGAACTTACGCTCTATGGTATTTGGCGGTGAAGGTCTTTTCCTGGCAACTCTTCGTGGTACCGGAAAAATATGGTTACAGTCGATGCCAATCCGGAAACTGGTTGCACAGCTCAGCTCGTTTGGCCCCAACAGCCGGAAAGAAGCCAGCGGAGGATTGCTCAATAATATTTTTGAATAAGCTGGAATAACACCATGAATGCACAAAAACTACTGGACGAAATCCTGCCAATCCTTTACACCGTAAAAGAGGATCCGGTCAAACTTCAGAAAATCCTTACATTTTTAGAAGAGGAAATCTATGAAGAGCCGGAAGAGCCGGAAGAAATCGAAGTTCCTGAAAAATATCACAAGGCAGTTACTGAAATAGCCGAAAGCCTTGATGCTGGCTTTGTTTGTTTCCTGAATATGGATACTGGGGAAACAGAAGGTATCCCAAAAGATATGCTGTACGATCCGGAAGATTTTGAAGACATGACCGGCGAGTCATTTGAAAGTATGAATTTTAAATATCCTGAATGGGAAAATTGCATGACTTTCGAACCACTGGAGTCGCATGAGTCATTTAAAATAATGAGGGATTTTACGGATTCGCTAAAGGACAGAAAGTTACAGAACCGATTAGCTAATGCCTTAAACAACCAGAAGCCGTTTGCAAATTTTAAATTCATCATCGATAACTCGGCACACCGTCAGGACTGGTTCGATTTCAAAAAGAAGTGCCTTGAAAACCACGTGAAAGAATTGATATCCCAGGAATTATAGGATGTCTCTGTTGAATATTCCGAAGAAATCAACGGATTTTATGACGATGACGGGAATAAAATTGATCCGGATTCGGTACCTGTTCCCAGCCTGTGCGTAATTTGCAAAAGCCACCAGGTGGACGATTGGGAAGAGAACCTTTTGTGCCTTATGAACCGGCATGATCAACAAAATGAGAAGGGTTTCAAATGTGGGGCGTTTGAAAAAATATAAACTTTTTTTAACCTGAATGAAAACCAATAATATCAGGATTTGAAAGAATCATGTATATTTATCGGCAGTAAAAATCCATAAAACTCAAGAGCGAATGGCAAAAAAGAATGCAGGAAAAGTAATCCAAATGCTTAGCCCCGAAAATTACATCCGTAAAAAAGCGACCTCACTTCCCATCCATGAATGTCTGGTAAATCCGGAATGGCAGGAACAAGGCTTTGCCAATCTGGTAATAGCCCGCAGCCATACCAACGGGAACATAACCGCTTGTATTTATCTGGTCGATTTGTTTTGTCTGGGTGTTAAAAACACCCATTATCTTTTCAATTCCACCCGGTTAATTTATCAGGAGAAATTTGGCGGGAATAACAAAATGAACTTCAAGCCGATCAGTTATACCCTGGCGCACAACATTGTATATGCCGCACTTGAATTTGCTGAAGAATACGGCTTCAAACCGCATAAAGATTTTACTTCGATTACCCGTTTTATGCTTGAAGAAGATACTGAAGATGTTGAATTGATTGACATTGAGTGCGGGAAAGACGGCAAACCATTTTATGTTAGCGGCCCTTATGATGATGACCTGAAAATAAGAAAAATTGTTGCCCAGCTTGAAAAAACAGCCGGTGCCGGAAATTACGACTATATTTTACCCGGATCTGACGATGAATCTGATGAAGATGAGGCCGAAGAAGACGAATTTGATGAAGACGAAGAGTATCTCGACGAACTGGAAGGATTATCATTTGAAGAAAAAAGTGATATGTTTTTGAAGCTGGAATCTTATAGCGAGCCAATGAATGAAGAAGAGGCTGATCGTTTTATATACATCACCAATTCACTTTTCAAAAAATTTACGGATCCTACACTTGTTGATGAATACTATGATGAATACATGGACGACATGGATGTAGAATTGACCGCCATCGAAATTCCGGACGAAATGCTTGGGATAACGAAGGGATCAGTTCAAATAGCAGAACAGACAAGGGAGTTATTTATGACCATATATTCCGAGGGTTCAAAAAATCTAAAAAGATCTCGTAAATTACTTGAAAAATTCAGGAAAGAAACCGGGGATATTCCTGCATCCTATTTCCTTGAAATGGAACTAATCAGAGATATAGATTCTCCGAAATTCATGCAAAACCTTCAGGCTTTACAGGAAAAATTCCCTGACTATTCTTTACTCCGAATAGCATACTTAAATGCCCGATTGGAAAAAGAAAAAGTCCCTGATGAGTTTTTTGAACAAAATTATAGCCTTCAAACACTCTTCCCCGGCAGGACATTGCTACACCATGTCGAAATATTTCAATATCTGACCTTTATAACTATTACTCTTTTCCGATGTGATAATCCATCAAAGATTGAAGCGTTTCAAATGGCATACGAAGATATCGATCTTATAGAAGAAGAAATGGATCTTCTGGATAGATTCATTATACTTGCAAAAATTCACTCTGTACATCAACATTTAATCCAATAAAACTATGGAACCCGAAATTAGTTTGAAGAACACCAAAAACGAAATCCTTTCAGCTTACGAAGACGTATTGAAAAAAATACAGAATCAAAAAACGACCGAACCCAAACAGGTTCAGGAAGAAAAACGTCAACTGGAAGTTGTTAAAAAGGCATCTGAAAACACCACTGAAGGAATTGTGAACGGTATCACCGCTCTAAAACTAAATATAGCCAAAGAGCTTGACAAACTGAGCGAACAGCTAACTGCCGAGTATAAAAAACTGGAAGACATCCAATCAGCCATTCGGCTCGAAAAACAAAACCTGGATGAACTTTACCAGGTTACCGCCAGTGCAGATTCACTGGCAGCCATGCTTCAGGCACAAAAAGAGAAAAAAGCATTTTTTGAAGCTGAAATGGCTGAAAAACGAAGCGCCTTTGATGAAAAGATGAAGGCTGATAAGCAAAGTTTTGACGAAAAGATTAGCAGTGAAAATGAATCGTTCGAAACTTCCCTGAAAGCACAAAAAGAGCTTTGGAAAACCGAACAGTTAAAATGGGCCGAACAACAAAAGGAACTCAAAGAAAAAAGTGAGAAAGACCGAAAGCGCGAAGAAGAGGAATACACTTACAACCTAAAGCTGACCCGAAAAAAGGAAACTGATATTTTCGAAGAAAAGAAAGCCAATCAGGAAAAGGAATTGGCTGAAAAGAAAAAAGCGTTCGACCTGGAAATTGCACGACGTGAAGCCGAAGTTGTGGCTGCCGAAACTGAATTGAAAGAATTACGGACAAAGAATGCGGCTTTCCCTGCTGAAACTGAAAAAGCGGTTGCCGCAGCAGTGAAATCGGCCACCGAAAAACTTCAGGCGGAATTCAGGTTCGAAAAAGAATTGACCGCAAAGCAAACCGAGGGTGAAATCAAGTTGAAAGACCAGACTATCGAAACCCTGAAAAGCAAGATTAAAGATATGGAAGCTATCATCAGTGAATCTTCGAAGAAAGCAGCTACTGCTGAAACCAGCGTGAAAGATATTGCCATGAAGGCAATTGAAAGCTCCGGAAAGATGCAGCTTATCAGCAACACGCGCGATAATTCAGGAAAAGAATAGAGGATAATTCTAACCTAAAATTTCAAGGATCCGATCTTTTCGAAAGATCAGATCCTTTTTGTTTCTATTTCCTGAGTGAAATTCGCGTTACCGTCAAAGAATAGCATCCAAATAAATAATCCTGAAGTTTACATGGTTGAGCAAGAAAGCTTGAGAATTGGATTATTTGTCAAAAAAGCGGCCTCCCAAATGGAAGGCCGCCGGATTATTCGCAATTGATTCAGACTTAATATCCTGGGTTTTGTTTTAAATTTTCGTTCACATCAACAGCAGAAGTTGGCAGAGGGAAAATTGATTTTGCAGCATTGGTCGCTGGCTTTTCCTGCCACGTATCTCCAAACTTTCCGAAACGCACCAAATCCTGACGACGTAATCCTTCCCAGTAAAGTTCATAGCCACGTTCTTTCAGGATATCATCCAATGAAACAGAAGTAAGCAGCGGTAAAGTTTTGCCTTGCGCACTTCTTTTTCCACGGATAAAATTGATGTCAGCCAACGCTTCTGCAGTTTTTCCGCTTCGAAAACGTGCTTCGGCACGGATCAGGTAAATATCGGAGTAACGCATAATCGGCACATCGTTTGGCGAGGAGAACTGGAATAAGGTATTTGAGTTTGGAGCGAATTTAATAACACGGATACCTGCATTTTCAGGCGAACTAACTAAATTCACTTCAGGAATGAAAACCAAAGGATCTCCGTTTCTCTGTTTTAAGGCTGTTCCGTCAACACTGTACTGTTGTCCAACTAAAAATCCCTGATTGAATCCACATTCGCTCTTAATCCGGCCATCATAAAAACGCGTATCATTTACTTTGTCAAAGGTATTCACAAAAGTAGAAGTTGTTGACGGGCCATTCCACAAACTATTGATGTTGCCAAATGACTGACTGTAATGCAGGGTAAAATTACTCCAAACACTTCCACTTCCCATATCCACCATATCGTCCATCGGTACGCGAAAAATAAATTCAGAATTTTCAGTCACATTTTTCTGGAACATCGACCAGTAATCTGTTGCTACCGAATAAACTCCTGAATTAATGAGTTGATCGCAATAAGTAATGGCATCTGTCCACTTATCTTGCTCACCATACACTTTATAATTGATGTAAACTTTGGCTAACAAAGCCTGAGCGGCACCAACGGTAACATGGTCAGAACCGACTTCAGCCTTGGTTTTCAGCTTGGGCATGATTTCTTTAAGCTCAGTAATAATGTAATCAGCAGCTTCTTTTCTGGCTAAAACCTTAGGCGAAACAGAGAAGTCAATCTCATTTGCTTCTCTGAACGGAACTTGACCGTATAGGTCATTAATCAAGTACATAAAGTAGGCACGCAAAAAACGGGCTTCGTTGATGTATTGTTCTGTTTTTGCATTTTGCGGGAACTTACCAATGTAATAAATGGCCGTGTTTGCGCGAGAAACTCCCTGATTTAAAGCATCCCAAACGTTTTTCATACGCCCATGGTCAGCAGTCCAGGTTTGAAGGTGTAATTGCATCCAGTCGCCATTATCATACCAGTCAGTTCCACGGGTAGGAATGATCACTTCATCAGAAGTTACTTCCTGAAGGGCCCAGTAGTCGTACCATTCAATTGTTCGCCGAAGGCTTGCATAAGGTGGGTTTATCAGGGCTTCGATGTTTTGTGGATTGTTCACCAAATTCGAACCCAATTGTTCGTCCAGTACAGTTTCTGTTAAATTGGTACAGGCAATAGTACCCATTAAAGTAATGATGGTACTATATATGATTATTTTATTTCGTTTCATTTTTCGAAAATTTTTGATAGTTATTAAAACTGAAGATTAACGCCAAAAGTAAATGTCCTGGCTTTTGGATAAGCAGTATAATCCATACCCATTGAAGGTACTCCATTAGCGCTTGCATCCACACTAACCTCAGGATCAAATCCGGTATATTTTGTTAGAACCAACAAGTTATTTCCGGTAGCATAAATCCGGGCTTTGCCTAACCATGCAATCTTTTGGGTATTTAATGTATATCCTACAGTCAGGTTAGCCAGACGAATAAACGAAGCATCTTCGATGAAACGCGATGAAAATGCATTGGAATTGGATGGGCTTTCCTTTGAATCCAGAACGGCTTGTGTTACATTAAAACCTTTATCCAGCGGGCCTTTCAGGAATAAGGCATTGGCCGCATTGTTATACACTTTATTGCCTTGAGTGCCATACCAGAACATACTTAAATCGAACGCTTTGTATTTCAGGGTAGAATTCAGACTGAATGTCAGTTTAGGAAGCGCCGATCCCAAATATTCTTTTACTGGCTCTCCCTGAGCATCCTTTTTGTAAATACTTAATCCATCAGAACCAAAGCCTTCAAAAACCATCCCGTAGAAAGTTCCAACTGGTTGTCCGTTGGTGATAACCTGTACGAGTGTACCGGTGAGTCCTTGTCCACTGGCAGAACCAGTTTGAATGTATTTTACCGGCAAGTTCTTAATTTCATTCTTGACAGTTGCAAGATTTAGAGTCACATCCCAGTTCAGATCCTTTTTATCAATGATCACGCCTGTTAATCCAAGTTCAAATCCTGTATTCATGATTTTCAAGCCGGGCACATTTTGCCATTGTGTTTGGGTAGCAGATGGCGCTTTGGCAGGAACTTCGAGCAATACATCTACTGTTTTTTTGCTGAACAAATCGATGGTTCCTGAAATCCGGTTCTGGAACAGTCCAAAGTCAATACCCATATTGGTCTGCTGGGTTGTTTCCCATTGAATATCCGGATTTGGAGTCCGTAAAAAAGTGATGCCAGGAGTTAATGCTCCGTTGAAATAACCATTGGCTGACGGAGTGGTTCCAACGGCAAGCAACGAAATTTTATCAGGTATTTCCTGGTTTCCGGTTAGACCCCAGCCTAGACGAACTTTCAGGTTAGTAACCGCAGGTATGTCTTTCATAAATGCTTCTTCAGTAACTCTCCATGCTGCAGCAGCCGATGGGAAGAACCCGTATTTTTTATTTGCACCAAATTTGGATGAGCCATCGTAGCGGCCCGTAATTGTCAGCAGGTATTTTTCCTTAAAGGAATAATTTGCACGGCCAAAGAAAGATTGGAGTTCGCGTTCATAAGCCGATGAGCTAACTCTGGCGCTGGAAAAGTTACCGTATCCGAGGTTGTTGGTATATAAGATATCATCTACTTCGAATCCATTCACATTGGTTGAGTGATTTGTTACTTTGATGTTTTGATAGGCATGACCAAGAAGGAAATTAAAGGAATGATCGGTTCCAATTTCTTTCAAATAGGTGATATAGTTTTCTACCAGACTGTTGTTTGCAGAAATGTCGTTGATATCGGCTTCGCCTTTATTCGCCAGATAGTTTAATTGTTTATCCTGATTTACACGACGTTCAGCAACAGTACGGTCATAACCCAAATTCATTTTGTATTTCAAATCTTTAATAATTTCAACCTCAGCAGACATGTTTCCTAAAACACGATCGGTTTTTGAAAGGTCATTAACCAGATTAAGCATAGCGACCGGATTTCTCTGATCTTTATTATTCTGATAATAAGTTCCATCTGAATTATAAATTGGGTAAGTTGGATTCAGCTTCAACATGGTCAAAATTAAATCGCCTTCAAACCCACCAGTTTCTGAGATTGGTGTGCGATAATCTTCAACGTGTGAAGCTATCAGGCTTCCGTTTAATAAGAGGTGATTGTTAAAAGCTTTTTGTGATACGCGGATATTTGCATTCATCTTTTTCTCCCCAGTTGTTTTCACAATTCCCTGTTGGTCAACATATCCGAAAGAAGTATGATAGGTTGACTTATCATTCCCACCGCCATATGACAAATTATGACTTTGAGTTACACCAAGTCCAAAAACTTCATTTTGCCAGTTATTTGTCGCTCCCAGATCAAGCAATTTACTTCCATCTGCTTTTCGGTATGATCTGAACTCTGAAGCTGTCAGCAAATCCATATTTTGTCTGATTTGTGAAACTCCCATATATCCGTCATATGAAAGTGTTCCAACTCCCTTTTCCCCCTTTTTAGTGGTGATTATTACAACACCATTTGCACCTCTAGCTCCATAAATAGCGGTAGAAGATGCATCTTTCAGAATATCGATGGTTTCAATATCATCAGGGTTCAAAAAGCTGAGTGGGTTTTTGCTTGCCGATTGATTGATACCGGCTGCGGTACCGCCATTTGGAGTTAAACTGGCATTATCAAGAGGTACGCCATCAATCACATAGAGTGGTTCCTGTCCTGAACGAATAGAGTTCGAACCACGAATGCGAACCGACATTCCTGCTCCTGGTTCTCCATTGTTTTGGATAATATTGACCCCGGCAACACGGCCTTGCATCATCTCAATCGGAGAAGTAGCCACGCCTTTGTTCATGTTGTCCTGTGTCAGTCGGTTGGTAGCGCCAGTCAAATCCGATTTGCGCTGCACTCCGTATCCAACGGCAACTACTTCATCAATCCCAATTGATTCTTCCTGTATAACAACATTCATTGTTGCCTGACCATTGTATTCCATTTCAATGGTTGTCATCCCAACAAACGAAAATACAATTACAGCTGTTTCTTTACTAACTTTAAGGCTATACTTACCATCAAAGTCGGTAATGGTACCATTGTTAGTCCCTTTTTCATAAACTGTCGCGCCGGGAAGCGAACTGCCATCAGCAGTTTTGACCGATCCCTTGAGCGTACGTTCCTGCTCAACTGCCGATTCTTTCAAAGGCAATATTTTAGGTTCGGTAATTGCAATTTGCCGATCTTTAATTTCATAACTGTTACCTGATGCTTTCAAAATTTGATCAAGAATTTTTTCAACAGTTACATCTTCCACTTTAAGTGAAACTTCTTTGCTAACATCGATGATATCATCGGAATAAACGATAATAAACTCGCTGTTACGCTCAATTTCCTGAAAAACATCTTTTATAGTTGCTTTCGACAACTGAAAAGAAAACTTTGTTGATTGAGAGTAGCTGTTGCCCATAACAGTTAACGAACTAATGATCAACATGATAAAAGATAGTCTCATAATAAGGGACAGTTTTTTGAATCTTCCAAAGTCATGGAAGATTCGTTCATAAAACTTTTTTTTCATACTTTTAGACGTTTAGTTTAAAACACTATTCAAATTCACTTTTTATTTAGATCCGGAGAATGCGGGAACATTCTTCGGATCGTTTTTTTTACTTCATATATTTATGGATGTTATTTTTTAATTAGTATAAAATCGCCATTGCTCTTTTTCTTCCAATCGATTGGAACAGTCAGTTTAATCACGTTGAGAACTTTTTCCGGCTCATCCTTCAGGTCAAGTTTTCCAGATAATTTGTAGCTGCCAATTAATGGATCGGCCAAATATATTTTTACATTATAAAATCGTTCTACTTGTTTTAAGGCCCTGATCAAATCTACTTTTTCGAACTCCAGCATGCCTTCCTTCCACGAAACATATTTACTTACATCAACCATCTGACTCTTAGCTTCTCCGGTCGATTTATTCAATATAACCATCTGGTTTGGAACCATCTCAACAACATAATCTCTGTTCAGTATTCCATTTCCGGCGTAGTTCAGGTTAACTTTTCCCTTTTCCAGTACAGTCTGAACCAGTTTATCTTCAGGATAAGCCGAAATGTCGAACCTGGTGCCCAAAACATGAACGCTGACATCGGTTGTACGAACGATAAATGGTCTTCCCGGATTTTTGGTCACATCAAAAAAAGCTTCTCCAACCAACATAACCTGACGGGTTTTATTGGTGAAAACCGATGGATAGATAAGTTGACTCCCGGCATTGAGCCAAACCCTGGTGCCATCTGAAAGTACGATCATTGACTTTTTGCCATACGGAATGATTACCTTGTTGATCATTTCTTTTTCCGTACCTGACTTTTGATTGATGGTATCGTTGTTTACTATCAGTTGGCGGCCATTCTTGCTGTAGGAAATCTGAGACATTTGCTTCTCCAGCGATACCTGCGAACCGTCAGAAAGAACGATCATTGCTTCGTCTTTGCTGATTTGTGGAGTCCCGGCTAATTGAAACTGATATTGTTTTTCGGTACGCTGATACATATAATAGGTAACCGATCCTGAAAAGAAAACCAGAACAAGTATGGCAGCATACTTTACAAACTTCAGTAATTTCCACCGTTTTGAGGTCTTTGCTTCTTTTTGAATCCGACTCCAGATTTCGTAAGTTTCATTCATCCCCATTTTCTCTTCATGCGAATGAAAGATGTTGAAAACATGTGTAGCTTCTCTGATCTCTGCTTTTTTATAGGGGTATGACTTCAGAAACTCGTTCCAAAAGTCATCCTCAGTCTGAGTCGGATTGGTTAACCATCTTAGAAAACTTTCATCATTCAAAAAATCAACAGCCGTATAATCCCGGTATTTCTCCATAATTTGTGTTTACTATCTGGAAAAGACACATACATGACTTTTGTTGATGCGCTAGTTGAAGTTTTTTATGTGCTAGAAAACACTTTCCCTTTCACCGCAAAGAATAGAGAATAATATTTGGTTGATTTTCTTTTCCGGAACATGAATAATCTCGCGAAGTTTTTCGATGGCCCTATGAATCAGAGCTCGGGAAGATTGATAATTGAGGTTTAGAATAAATGAGATTTCTTCGTATTCGAGACCCCGGTTAAATCGCAGGTATATGGCTTCCTTCTGCCGGTCAGTGAGCGATTGCATGGCTTTGGCAACCTGAAGTCTTTTTTCTTCATCATGTTCATCGAGTTGAGCATCCAGATTTTCAGCCCACCGCAAGTCGAAAGGGTATTCCTCATCACTGATTAACTTAGGCTGACGACCTGCATTATTGAGTTCACGGACGATTTTTCGTTTTAATGACTTAAGAAGATACAATCTGATGTTGTCGGTTTCGGTCAAATGATCACGGGTTCTGATCAAGGTGCAAAAAACTTCCTGGATGCAGTCTTTTACTAGGTCACGATCACTAGTAAAACGACATCCATAATCGAAAAGGGAATTTGAATGCTGCAGATATATCAGACTCAACACCTCATTATCTCCTTTCAGAAACCTGATCCAAATTAGACGTTCGTCCTTGTTTTCAACAGAATACATGAGTAAAAACGGGTTAGTAATAGGTCAAATTTAGCAATAATAAATTTGGATTAATAAAGTCTGTTATAAATATCTGTTATCAAATCAGCCGGTACTTTTGATGTCTTTTGCGGCAAATATCATAATACAACAATTATGACGTTAAATATTGGCCTATTAATAATCAGCGAACATTGCGAAACTATCGGTGTAAATAATAGCAGTTCGCTGAAATTATTATTAAAAAGGGGTATTATACTCTAATTTTGACAGTGCAAGCACATAACGCGATTTTTTCACAGATAATCAGGCAATATAAAACAAAAAAAACGGCCGGAATTGACTCCGACCGTTTCTACTGTTTGCTGTTTAATTGTTTTCATGTTACAAGTGGCTGACAGCCTTCTGTCTTATCACTCGCTATAAAATTATTTATTCTCTTTCGTCTCAACTTGCACTTCAATTTCCTTCCCGTTTTTGCCTTCCATTTTCTTTTCTTTCCTGATAATCTTAATCTGAGGCTCACCATTATTAAATTCCCTGATAATTTCCGGTGCTTCCGGAGGAGGTGGAGGCATTAACTCATCATCCATATTGATATCAAAAGTCATGTTTTCAGGTCCTTCTGATTTTTTCCGGACGATCACAATTTTTTCGCGGTCGCCTTTTATATCCTTTATCTTGTAGCTGATAATATTCGGATCATTCAAATTGATCACACGACTATCCCGGCCACCTCTCATTATTTTTCTGCGGACCATCGGGGGCATCGGAGGGAATTGCCTCATGTTTGGTCCGTTCATGAACATTAGATTGTTTTCACCATCCTCCTTCCCTTTACGGATAATAATTTGTTTACTCTGTTTCGCACCTGAAAAATTGATTGGTTTGCCCAGACTTTTGCCGCCGATGGTATCGCCATGCCAGACAAAAACACCGGGTCCGGTAATTACTGTGTCAAGTTCCATTTTTTTACCGTTTTCAATCTTCATCATTTTAATATGACGGGTCTCCAGCTTATCCTTTGCCTTATCATCCTTTTGTGCCAGTGCATCTGAAGAAAAGAACAAGACTGCCAGACCAACTATTCCAAACAATTCCAATTTATGTTTCATGACCGTATAAATTTTGGTTACAATTCCTATCAACAAAGATACATGAACCATTACCGATCAATGCGTTAATGTCCGGTTAAAGTCTGTTAACAAAAAGTTAAAGTCTGATAGTCACGGTATTTAATAATTATCTTTGAGGCATGAACAAAAAAATCATTTCCGGACTAATTGCACTGATGGGAATTTCCATTCTTGGGATTATCATCATTCAACTGGTATGGATGAACAATGCTATCCGTGTCAGGAATGAATTGTTCGACCGAAGTGTGAACGAAGCGCTGACCAGCACAACCAACCGTCTCGAAACGATGCAGGATTTCAGGATGATTAATCGGTTTTCTTTTGGCGACTCGGTTCACTTCCGTGGACCGAATGCTATCCCACCACCGCCACCTCCGCCTGGAATATTCAATTATGCCCCCAGACGGAATTTCATTCCCCGAAATCCCCGAAATTCATCGCCCCGACAAATCGAAATGATTGTTAAATCCGGGAAAAACAAAAATGGATTTCGATATCAAATAACTACCAAAAGTGATTCCAAGTTAGCAGGACAGGAAGAACAGGTGGTTTTTATCAACACCGACAGCCTTGGGCGTAACCTTGATTCAGCCTACACTTATGGAATCAATAAATTCGATTCGTTAGTCGGGCAAATTAGTGAATGGAAAGATTCAACTTCAGGATTGAGACACCGATTTGAAGTAAAAACATCCAAGTTAAAGAATGTTGCGAAGAAAGTTGTTCAGGAAATTACTGCGTGGGAAGAAAATGAGATTTCGATCGATCATGTTAACGAAATACTGAAAAAAGAACTTCAAAACCGCGACATTCCAATTCCTTTCGAATTTGGGATCATGAAGGATTCACTGCTATCAAAGAAAACCGAAAAGGCTGACTCCCTACTTCTGACCAACAGCAATTACAAGGTAAACTTGTTTCCGAACGACATCATTCAGAAGAATTTACGGCTTATGGTCTATTTCCCTGATAAAGGATCGTTCATCTATAAAACCCTGAACTGGTTGTTGCTCATTTCGCTGATCTTTTCAATCATCGTTCTGGTCACTTTTGCTGTTAGCATATACTTTCTCCTGAAACAAAAGAAAATATCCGAAATGAAATCAGATTTCATCAACAACATGACTCATGAATTTAAAACGCCCATCGCTACCATTTCAGTGGCTGCCGATTCCATTTCGAATCAAAAAATAATTGAAAATCCGGAGCGGATCAGGTATTTTATTGAAATGATCAAAAAGGAAAATATGCGCATGAACAGGCAGGTGGAAGACATTCTCACCATTGCCCGGCTCGACAAAAAGGAATTTGAATTTAAATGGGAAGCTTTTAACCTGCACGAAGTGATGGAAGATGTGTTGCAGAGTATTCGGCTTCAGGTTGAAAAAAAGGGAGGCCTGATCAGCAGTGAGTTGATGGCTGTCAATCCGGTAGCTACAAGCGATTCCAGCCATTTTGCAAACCTGATTTACAATCTGCTCGACAACGCCAACAAATATTCGTTGAATGCTCCTGAAATTAAAATCTCTACCCGAAATATTGACAAAGGGGTTTTGATCATGATTGAAGACAAAGGAATTGGTATGACTAAATTGGTACAAAGTCGTATCTTCGAGCGCTTCTACCGGCAAGCTAGTGGGAACATACACAATGTGAAAGGTTTTGGTCTGGGTCTCAGCTATGTAAAAGCAGTTTTGGAAGCCAACCGGGGAAGTATCAGTGTACACAGCGAACCGGGAAAAGGTAGCCGGTTTGAAGTATTCATCCCGTTTTTTCGCACCTAATTTAAAAACCAACCTAATTTACGGCATTCTAATTTTCCAGTAAAATGACAACTAAACCACATATCTTCCTGGTTGAAGACGATCTCAGTTTCGGAGCAGTATTGAAATCATACCTCGAAATCAACGACTTTGAGGTTGACTGGATTGATGATGGACAAAATGCACTCAACCAATTTACGAAACACAATTTTGACATCTGTATTTTGGATGTGATGCTTCCCCATGTGGACGGGTTCACGATCGCTGCAGAAATCAGAAAAATTAACCTTGAGATTCCGATTCTGTTCCTGACGGCCAAAAACCTCAGGGAAGATGTCTTGAAAGGATACAAGATCGGAGCAGACGATTACATTACCAAACCCTTCGACACCGAAGTCCTTATTTTCAAACTTAAGGCTATCCTGAAAAGAATTTCGGGCATTCAACCGAAAGGATCAGGCTTTTATCAGATCGGAAGTTATCTGTTCGATTTCAAACTTCGTGTACTCGAACATGACCATTCGAAACAAAAACTTTCGCCCAAAGAGTCTGAGTTGTTGAAAATGCTTTGTGAAAAACAGAACGAACTGTTGCCCCGCGAAGCAGCGCTCAAAAAAATATGGGGCGACGACGGCTATTTTACCGCCCGAAGTATGGACGTTTACCTCACCAAGCTTCGAAAACTTTTTAGCGATGATCCAACTGTTGAAATCCGCAACATTCATGGAAGTGGATTTATGCTAGAAATAAAAAACTGATTGTCATACTCCTGTTATTCCGTTTTTATACCTTTGCGCACTTGAAAGAAAACACAATTCAAATGGCATATAATTCCATTGTAGTCAAAGAATTTGACATCCTTGTTGTAGGAAGTGGATTGGCAGGACTGACGGCAGCTTATCATGCTTCGAAAAACGGAAGTGTTGCCATCATTACCAAATCGCAGCTCGACATCAGCAACTCGTATTATGCACAGGGCGGAATAGCTGTTGTAACCGATCCTGAAGATTCGTTTGAATCGCATATTCAGGATACGTTGGAAGCCGGACGTGGTCTTTGCGATCTGGATGCCGTTGAAATCCTGGTGTCCGAAGGGCAAAAATGTGTCCGGCAAATCGTTGAATTAGGCATGCAATTCGATCAGGAAGGTGGAAAATTTTTCCTCGGGCTCGAAGGTGGCCATAGTCGTCGCCGTATCCTTCATGCCGGAGGCGACGCTACCGGTAAAGGCCTCACTTGCTTTATGCTGAAAAAAGTTCAGGAGCAAAACAACATCACCGCTTTTGAATACACCACTGTAGTTGATCTGCTCATCGAAAATCAAATTTGCACCGGTGTCCAGGCCTTTGATTTTGTTTCCGGAAATAATATTGTTTTCAAATCGAAAGCAACGATCATCGCTACAGGCGGACTTTCGAGAATTTATGATCGTTCAACCAATCCGCATACTGCTACCGGCGATGGAATTGCCCTGGCTTATCATGCAGGCGCCAAACTATCTGACATCGAATTTATTCAATTTCATCCGTCAGCCCTATACATTCCCGGAGAAGATGCCTTTTTGATCAGTGAGGCCGTTCGTGGCGAAGGCGCCTGGTTACTAAACCAACAGGGTGAACGCTTTATGCAGCACATTCATCCGCTTGCAGAGCTTGCTCCGCGCGACGTGGTGGCTTATTCCATATACAAACAACTTCAGTTAAATCATTCCGATTTTGTTTACCTGAGTTTAAAACACCTCAATCCGGAGTTAATTAAAAAACGTTTTTCGACCATTTACCATACCTTATTAAAATACAACATCGATTTAACCACCGATCTGCTGCCCATTTCACCGGCAGCGCATTATATGGTTGGAGGAATCCAGACTGACTTGCACGGAGAAACCAATATCGAAGGACTTTTTGCCTGTGGCGAAGTTGCTTCTACAGGTGTTATGGGAGCAAACAGACTGGCAAGCAATTCATTACTTGAATGCCTGGTTTTTGGAAAACGCGCTGCCGAAAAAGCGACTCAGGGGAAAAGTGTTCCGGCAGGTTTGCCTGAAGTGAATATCATCCATGTTGATGAGGAAAATGAAACCCTTTTTCTGGAAACTAAAAACAGGATTGCTTCGCTGATGAGCAAAAAAGCAGGGATTGTGCGATCAGCAGAAAAGCTGAAAGAAGCTATTGAAGAACTGAATTCAATAAAAAATCAATTACCTGAAAAAATTGACGAATACAATCTTTTAAAAATCAAACACATTACCGATATTTGCACCCTCATTTGCGAATCAGCTTTAATTCGGACAGAAAGCCGCGGGGGACACATTCGGGAGGATTATCATCTGGAAGATCCGGCTTTTTGTGTACACCTGATTCAGCAAAAAAATCAAACATTCAAATTTCAGGAAATCAGGAAGTAACCGCATGAACGAACTCGAATTAAAAGCTGCTCAAACACTCATTGAACTTGCCTTGAAGGAAGATGTAGGGGATGGAGATATCACGACCGACCATATTATTCCGGCAGAAACACGACGCAAAGCCAAAATGATTGCAAAAGCTGACGGAGTTGTTGCCGGACTGCCGGTTGCTGAAATGGTTTTTAAAAGCCTCGATCCGGAGATGAACTGGAAGGCGCTGACTCCGGAAGGTTCGAAGGTAAAAAAAGGCGATGTGCTGGTTGAATTTGAAGGATCATACCGGGCGTTGCTAACGGGAGAACGCACTGCGCTAAACTTTTTGCAGCGTTTATCCGGAATTGCAACCATGTCAGCGAAATATACCGAAGCGGTTAAAGATTTCAGAACTGTCATTCTGGACACCCGCAAAACCTTGCCCGGATTCCGGATGCTTGATAAATATGCGGTAAAAACGGGAGGCGCAGAAAACCACCGCATCGGTTTGTACGATATGGCCATGATTAAAGACAATCACATTGAAGTGGCCGGCGGAATTACAAAAGCAGTCAATGCTGTTCGCAGCAAAATAAATAGAGAAATTAAAATTGAAGTTGAAACAACTTCCCTTGTTCAGGTTCAGGAAGCGATTGATGCCGGCGCCGATATCATCATGCTCGATAATATGGACAACGAAACCATGCGAAAAAGTGTGGAACTGATTGCAGGAAGGACAAAAGTGGAAGCTTCAGGAAACATGACCCTCGAACGGTTACGCGAAGTAGCGGCAACCGGTGTCGATTTTATTTCAATCGGAGCGCTCACTCATTCAGTTAGTGCATTGGATATCAGTCAACGTATAGAAGATTAGCCCTTGATAAATCTCGTAATTGATATAGGAAACAGCCGGACAAAGATCGCTTTGTTCAATCAGCATGACTTGATGTTTAATGTTCCGATAGATCATTTAACAGCCAATCATGTGAAGATGCTGAAAGATGAACATCCTCAGCTAAATCAGGCTATTCTTTCAAGTGTGAAACCTGTTGAGCTAGAATTAAGCCGTTTTTTATCCGAAAATTTTGACTTTTTTCTTGAACTCGACCATTTGACCGGACTTCCAATTGAAAATTTATACGAAACACCGGAGACCCTCGGGAAAGACCGGCTGGCAGCCGCAATTGGCGCCAACGAGCTCTTCCCCGGTCAGAATTTGTTAGTGATTGATGCAGGTACAGCCATAACCTATGATCTGGTTTCAGAAAAGAATCAGTTTATTGGCGGAAATATTTCACCGGGCCTCGAACTGCGTTTTAAAGCGCTGAATCATTTTACCGGGAAACTGCCACTCGTCAGTTATTCGGATGATTTTCAACCAATTGGTAGAAACACAACCGATGCAATCCGTGCAGGAGTTCAAAACGGAATGCTATACGAAATAGCCCAAACCATTGATTACTTTAACAGAAATTATCAAAATTTACAAATCATTATGACTGGGGGTGATTCTAATTTTTTTGTTAAAAAATTAAATTATTCCATCTTTGTACACTTTAATTTAACCCTAATTGGTTTAAACAGGATTCTGGAACACAATGCTAAAAAGAAATAATGCTCTATCAGTCGTGATGGTTTTGATTATCTGCGGATTTTCTGGCTATGCGCAAAACAACAACACAACGTCTCCCTTTTCCAGATATGGATTAGGCAATTTACATCATTACGGATATGGCCGAACAGCAGCCATGGGAGGAGCATCATTAGGCAGCCGACATACAGTTCAGATAAACTCTGCTAATCCGGCATCTTACAATGCCAACGACAGTTTATCCTTTATTTTTGACTTCGGTATTGACGGAACATTGTCGAATTACAAGAGCAATGCAGGAACAATGAAAGCCAATGACGTTAATTTCAGGTACTTTTCGCTGAGTTGGCCAGTCACCAGGTGGTTTGGCGCTGGCATGGGAATTCAGCCATTTTCTGACATGGGTTATGAAGTTGCTTACTCAGAAGCCTTGCCTGGAGTTGGAAATGCTTTTCACAGTTATTCGGGAGAAGGAACTACTTCGAAAGCATTCTTTGGCGCGTCGGTTAGTCCGTTTAAAGGATTATCGGTTGGTGCAAACCTGAATTACATCTTTGGTCGTCTTAACCAGAATACGGGCATTGGCTTTGACAATTCGAACCTTTTCTACATTTCAAGGATCGAAGGAACCCGGCTCCGCGATTTCACCCTGACTTATGGCCTTCAGTATGATCTTAAACTCAAAAGAGATGAGTTCCTTACATTCGGGTTAACTTTTGAAAATCAGTCAAATCTGACTGCACTTCACCATGTATTCGCGATCAAGGCCATCTCAGTCTCAACTGGAACCCTTTCTGATACCCTTGAATATATTCCGGAAGGAAAAGACTTCATTAAACTTCCATCCACATTTGGTGTTGGATTGTCGTACAATAAAATCAACAAGCTTGAAATCAATGCCGATTATTATTATGCCGGCTGGAGCAAAGCAGTTTTCTTTGGAAAAAAAGATGAATTGATTACGAATCAGAGCCGGATTTCAGCCGGATTTGAGTATGTTCCTGAGGCATTTTCCATCAGGAGCTATCTGAAAAGAATCAAGTACAGGGCAGGAATTCATCAGGAATATTCTTACCTGAAATTAAATAATAATCAGATCAAGGAGTTTGGTATAAGTTTTGGAGCAGGGATACCGTTCCCAAAATCCAAGTCAACAGCCAATTTTGCCATTGAGTTTGGAAAGAAAGGCACAACAAAGGATAATCTGGTCAGAAACAATTACACGAAGTTAAGCTTGTACCTGAACCTATACGATTACTGGTTTGTAAAACGAAAATTTGATTAAGCTTGAAAAACCAAATAAAAACTATAAAAATGAAATCAATTAAATTAAAACCAATCTTCCTGATACTGGCAGTTTCGCTGATGGTTTCATACGCGGCCATAGCGCAACGTATTATCAAGGGAACTGTTTACCGGGAAGGCAAACTTGCATCTGGAGTGACTGTTGATGGTCAAAAAGCAAAGACTGCCGTTTTTACAGGCTTCGACGGTCTTTATGAGATCGATGTTCCTGAGAATTGTAAATTCATCAAATTTACTTACATCGACGACACACGCAAACTGGATATTTCAGGCAATACCAGTAACGTGATTGACTTTAGTTTTGACGGAGAAATTCCCGTTGCTGCTGAAGCAGTTGAGTCAGGAGTCGTACTTAAAACTTCAGCCGAACTGATTGCAGCCCGTGATAAGGACTTCATGAGTTTTTATACCATGGAAAAACAATTCTACGATCAGAAAGACTACAAATCGGCCCTGACCTCGTGGAGGAAACTATACAAAACATATCCAAAATCTACCATGAATATTTACATTCATGGAGTGAATATGTACGAAAGCCTGGTTGAGGGCACATCCGATCGCAAACTGAAAGATCTATACATCGATACCTTGATGATGGTATATGACAAACGAATCAAATATTTCGATCAAAAAGGATATAACCTTGGAAGGCAAGGAACCGATTACCTGAAATATAAACTTGACAACGAAAAATTAACCGATGAACAATTGAAACCCATCATGAAAAAGGGTTACAATTACCTTGACGAATCAATAAAACTTCAAGGTCTTGAATCAGAAGCTCCGGTATTGATTTTGCTCATGCAATCCACCCGAAGATTGTTTGATCTTGGGGAATTCAACAAGGGAAAAGTCATTGAAAATTATGACATTATTTCAAATATTCTGAACAGCTACCTTAAAAAGGAGCCAAATGCAGAGAAATATACAAGTATCCGCGATCTTGTTGACCAGCTATTTCAGGCTAGTGGAGCTGCAGATTGTGATGCATTAATCAGTATCTACGAACCGAAATTTGATCAGGTAGCTGCAAACATCGACGATCTAAAAAAAATGATCCGGCTGCTCGACAGGCAGAATTGTGATGCAAGTCCATTGTTTGCAAAGGCTTCTGAAAAACTTTATAACTTAGAGCCTTCAGCTGAGGCAGCCTATAACATGGCCCGTCTATTTGTGAAAGCAAATCAATTGGATAAAGCTGCAAGCTATTACAAACAAGCTGTTAATTCCGAAAAAGATCCGCTGAATCTTTCAAAATATTACATCGAATTGGCAAAATTGAGTTTTAATGTCAGTCCACAAGAGTCTAGAGGATATTTAAAGAAAGCAATAGAGAACAACCCTAATTCAGGTATTGCCTATTTATTACTTGGCGACTTGTATGCTCATAATAGCAAAGCATATGGTGAAAATGACTTTGAACACACTTTTGTTTTCATGGTAGCTGTTGATTATTATATTAAAGCAAAGAAAGTTGATTCGACCGTTGAAGCTGAGGCCAATGAAAAAATTTCACTTTACTCACAATATTTTCCTTCAAAAGAAGACATCTTCTTTAATGGCCTGACTGTTGGCAAGTCGGTAAGCGTGGGAAGCTGGATTGGTGAAAGCACCACTCTACGTGAAAAAAGATAAAGATTTGAATTTTTCCAAAATATTGAAAAGCATTGCATTTCCCTAAAGAGATGCAATGCTTTTCTTTTAATCATGTTTTATTTCTAGCTTTATCCTTTAAACCAAAGTCAATCTGAAATGATTGGAACTTCAAAAATATTTCACCCTACCCATACAGGCAATGAGCTTAAAGGCAACGATATACTTGTTTTTTAGAAATGTCAGATTCTATCTGGTTAGGAAAAATATATTTTCCTTGCTGATCATTCTACTATTTCTTCTATTTGTTTCGTGCGAAAACGAAATTGCCAAAATCAAAACCTATACGAATACAGAGGAATTACCTGCCATTACAGCCGAAGGATTTGAAATGCTGTACTCCGACTCCAACATTGTACGTTTAAAATTACAGACTCCGGAACTCATCAGGCATGAAAATGAAAAAGTACTTTATACTGAATTTCCAAAAGGGGTAAAAATTCAGAAATACGATGCGGCCATGAATATCGTTTCAAGCATTACCTGTCTGTATGCCAAACACTTTGACCTTGACGACCGCTGGGAAGTAAAAAATAATGTGATTGCGGTGAACTTTAGGGGAGACACCCTCAAAACCGAATACCTGGTTTGGGATTCACGCAAAGAGAAAATATATTCTGATCAGTTTGTACAAATCATTCAAAAAGATCAGATATATACCGGCATTGGTTTCGAATCCAATCAGGACTTTTCCACTTATCACATTACAAACCTGAAAGGCCACATGTACGTCAACATGGCTAAATAATTAAAAGATATGGATTTGCTATTGGTCATCTCAATTACCATTTTACTATCTGCATTTTTCTCCGGAATGGAAATCGCATTTATTTCGGCCAATAAACTTAGGCTGGAACTCGACAAAAAGCAAAACATTATCTTCTCTAATCTGATTTCGCTTTACACCAGGCATCCAGGACAATTTATCGCGACTATGCTGGTTGGAAATAACGTGGCCCTGGTTGTTTATGGTATTGCCTTTGCAAACCTTCTCGAACCTTTTCTGATTCTTTATCTTCATTCTGATTACTTGGTTTTATTGGCACAGACTATCATTTCAACATTAATTATACTGGCCACAGCCGAGTATCTGCCAAAAATGCTTTTCCGGATCAATCCGAACAGGATGCTACAGATTTTCGCCATTCCGATAGCTTTTTTTTATTTTTTGTTCTATCCGGTGACTAAGTTCGCCATGCGGATTTCAAAGTTTGTCCTGAGAGTTTTCCTAAACGAACAAATAAATAATGTGAATGAAAAAGTTATTTTCAGCCGTATTGATCTGGATTATTTCGTCAATGAACCTGAAAACAGCAATTCATCTCAAACTGATCAGGATATGGATAATGAAGTGAAGCTTTTCCGGAATGCACTTGATTTTTCAAAAGTCAAATTACGTGAAATCATGGTTCCACGAACCGAAATTGTTGCACTCGATGTTGAATCTACCGTTGATGAACTTCACCACAAATTCGTAGAAACCGGATATTCCCGTATTTTGCTATATTCAGGGAACAATGACAATATCGTCGGATTTATTCACCATTCGGTCATATTCACCAATCCCGATTCAATAAAATCCAATCTTCGGAAGATTTTGATTGTACCCGAAACCATGTCGGCCAGCAAACTGCTGGGCAAATTTATTCAGCAACGACTTAGCATGGCCATCGTTGTTGACGAATTTGGCGGAACTGCCGGAATGGTGACCAGCGAAGATATTCTGGAGGAAATATTTGGCGAAATTGAAGATGAGCACGACACCATTGATTTAATTAAGAAACAAATTGCTCCCGGCGAGTTCGTCTTCTCAGGCAGACTGGAGCTCGATGAACTGAATGAGTCTTTCAATCTGGAGTTGCCTGAAAATGAAAATTTCGAAACACTGGCCGGGTTCATCCTCTTCAATCACGAAAGTATCCCCAAAGTAAATACAGTCATAACGATCGATCAGTACCGCTTCAAAATTTTGAAAGCTACCCACACAAAAATCGAATTGGTGCACCTTAAGATATTGGATAATAACTAAAATAAAAATTGAATATAGAGGAATAATATTGAAAATTATTATCTTCGTCCCACGAAATTTTAACGAAATAATTATAATAAAATAAATACAGTAAATGGCTACATTACAGAACATAAGGAATCGCGGAGGTTTATTGGTAGCGATCGTAATCGGTCTTGCCTTAGGCGCATTTATTCTGGGCGACATGCTTAATTCAGGAAGCAAGTTGATGAAACCCAGTCAGATGAAAATTGCGGAAATTGATGGCGAGTCCGTTCAATATCCTGATTTTCAAAAGAAAGTTGAAGAGCTTTCTGAAATTTACAAAATGAATACCCAGAAAAATCAGATTGACGAAAATACATGGGAACAGATTCGCGAACAAGTATGGCAAGAATATCTTCAGGAAAATATTCTGGGAAAAGCAACCGAAAACCTCGGAATTTCGGTCAGTGCAGATGAGCTTTTTGATTTGGTACAGGGAAATAACCCACATCCGATTATACAGCAACTTTTCAAAGACCCGAAAACCGGACAAGTTGACAAATCTACCATCCTGCAGTTTTTGAAATCTCTGGAAACCAATGCAACTCCTCAACAAAAAGCCTACTGGTTATACATTGAAGGTCAGATTAAAATGGACCGACTTCGGACTAAATACAACAGTCTGGTTTCGAAAGGATTGTATGTAACTTCGGATGAAGCAAAGGAAAGTTTGTCCGCCAAAAACAAAAATACCAACTTTCAGTACATTGTTTTGAATTACGCATCAGTTGCCGACAGCGCCGTAAAAGTATCTGACAGCGATCTGAAAGAATATTACAACAAACACAAAAACGAGTACAAACAAGAGAAGACCCGTAAGATTGAATACATTACCTTCGAGGTACTTCCTTCGGCAGCAGACAATGCAGCAACTCAGAAATGGTTAAACGACAGCAAAAAGGAATTTGCATCGATCTCAGACAACCAACAGTATATAAACGTAAATTCTGATACTCCTTTTGATCCGGGGTTCTCCAAAAAAGAAGAACTTTCACCAGAAATTGCAGCATGGGCATTTAGCGCGCAACCGGGTGATTTCTATGGTCCATATTTCGAAAACAATGTATATAAACTGGCAAAAATTGATCAGTTTAAAATGTTGCCCGATTCAGCTCAGGCAAGCCATATCCTCATAAACCCACAAACAGTTGGCAGTGTTGACAAGGCGCGTGCAAAAATTGACAGCATTAAAAAACTGATCGAAAACGGGGCCAATTTTGCCGAACTTGCCAGGAAGTTTTCTGAAGATCCCGGATCTGCTGCAAAAGGCGGTGATTTGGGTTGGTTTAAACGCAAACAAATGGTCCCTGAATTCGAAGAAGCTGCTTTCTCCGGAGAAATAAACAAACTTTACGTAGTGGGCACCCGCTTTGGGTTCCACCTGATCAAACCGACGAAAAAAGGCAAAGAAACCAATCAGGTACGCATTGCCACTCTTTCCAGAAAAGTTGAACCAGGGACTGAAACCTATCAAAAGATATATTCGGAAACCAGCAAATTTGCCAGCGAGAACCAAACTGCAGAAGCATTTAACAAATCGGTTATTGATCAAAAGCTGGACAAAAAAATGGCTACATTGAAAGAAAACGACCGCGAAGTTGCAGGACTCGAAACCTCACGTGCACTGGTTAAAGCCGCATATAGCGGAGATCAGGGAAAAGTGCTGGTTAACAATGAAGGATCGACCATCTTTGAATTTGGAAACAAATTTGTGATTGGAGTATTGACTGGAATTACTGAAGAAGGTACATCTACGTTTGAAGAAGCTAAAATCCGCGTTGATCTGGCAGTCCGCAAAGAGAAAAAAGCCCAGATGCTTGCAGGAAAATTAAAAAATGCGGCTTCAGGCCAGACTGATCTGAGCGCTGTTGCTTCCAAACTGTCAACCGATGTTAAAGAAGCCTCCGGGATAAACTTTAACAGCTTCTCAATCCCTTCAATCGGATTTGAACCTGCGGTAATTGGAACAGTATGCAGTCTCGCTGAAGGAAAGGTCTCAGTACCTATCGAAGGAAACAATGGCGTTTATCTGACCAAAGTTACTTCATTCACCACCGGCACCGACAATGTCCTGAAAGCAGAAAAAACCCGACTCGCGCAAACCCTGAGCAGCAGGGCAGGAGGACAGATTTTTGAATCGCTCAAGAAGGTCGCCGAAATAGAAGACAAACGAGCAAAATTCTATTAATAGAATATCAAAGGAAAAAGCGGGCTGATGGCCCGCTTTTTTTTTATCATATCCTTTTACTGAAAACGATACGATCAACCGTAAATAACTGTTGATTTGGTCCAGCGACCAATTTTTATTTAAATTTGCATCATTACCCATTTTAAAGACAAATCTATGGCCCGGTATTTTAACGATGTTTCCAGAACTTTCAATGAATATTTATTGATTCCAGGATTAACAACCAAAGAATGTTTCCCTCAGAATGTATCCTTAAAAACACCGCTTGTAAAGTATCAGAAAGGTACAACCCCTGAGTTGGAACTAAATATCCCCTTTGTTTCAGCCATCATGCAATCGGTTTCAGACCATAAAATGGCCATTGCTTTGGCAAAAAACGGTGGACTTTCCTTTATTTTCGGCTCACAGCCTATTGAAACGCAAATCGAAATGGTCCGGAAAGTAAAAAAATTCAAAGCCGGATTTGTAGTCAGTGATGCGAACCTGACTCCCAGCGATACCTTAAAAGATGTTTTAACGATAAAAGCAAAAACAGGTCATTCTACCATTGGAATTACTGCTGATGGAACTTCAAACGGAAAACTTCTGGGAATTGTAGCCAGCAGGGATTACCGGGAGAATAAAGACAGTCCGGATACCCCGATCAGCGAATTCATGACCCCATTCTCGAAACTGGTAACCGGAGAACTGGGCATTTCGCTTACTGAAGCCAATGATGTAATCTGGGATAACAAACTCAACACACTTCCAATCATCGATAAAGACCAGAACCTGCAATACTTTGTGTTCCGGAAAGATTACGACGAACACCGGGAAAACCCGAATGAGATGCTCGATGTCAATAAAAAATTGCTGGTCGGGGCAGGCATCAACACCCGCGATTATACCGAAAGGGTTCCGCAATTAGTTGAAGCCGGAGCTGATGTCTTATGCATTGACTCTTCTGATGGATTTTCGGAATGGCAACAAGAAACCATTCAGTTCATCAAAAACAAATACAACGGGAAAGTAAAAGTTGGCGCCGGAAATGTGGTTGACAAGGAGGGATTTTTATACCTGGTAGAAGCTGGGGCCGATTTTATTAAAGTTGGTATTGGTGGCGGTTCCATCTGTATTACCCGCGAACAAAAAGGAATTGGCCGTGGACAGGCGACTGCCTTGATTGAAGTTGCTGAAGCCCGGAAGGAATACTTTGAACAAACCGGTATTTATGTTCCGATTTGTTCGGATGGCGGCATTGTTCAGGACTACCACATGGTTCTTGCCCTGGCCATGGGCGCCGATTTCATCATGATGGGGCGATATTTCGCCCGCTTCGATGAAAGTCCAACCAAGAAACTTAAAGTAGGAAACAGCTATGTCAAAGAATATTGGGGCGAAGGTTCGAACCGTGCCCGCAACTGGCAACGTTACGATACAGGTGGCAGCGAAGGTCTCAAGTTTGAAGAAGGAGTTGACAGTTATGTACCTTATGCCGGTAAATTAAAAGACAACCTGGATATTACCCTGGGGAAAATCATATCAACCATTTGCAGTTGCGGGGCACTGAGTATTCCTGAACTGGAACAGAGTGCCAAAATCACACTCGTTTCATCAACCAGCATCATTGAAGGCGGAGCCCATGATGTAATTCTGAAGGAAACGAATATTTAAGAGAAAACCAGAAAGCGGGCCTCTGCCCGCTTTCCTTTTCCACCCCAAATGCACAAAACCTGAGATTTCAGGTCCCGACATTCTATCTTTAGCTTAACAGCGCTTTCACCTTATCCGAGATATCTTTTCCATCAGCAAGTCCAGCCAGCTTTTTGGAAGCTATTCCCATCACTTTTCCCATATCCTTCATGCCCGAGGCGCCAACTTCAGCGATGATTGCCTGAACTGTTTCTGACAACTCAGTATCCGACATTTTTACCGGAAGATAGCTTTCGAATATTTTAACCTGAAACATTTCCTGATCGTACAAATCAGTTCGATTTTGCTCTTTGTAAATGGTTGCAGAATCTGTTCCCTGTTTGGCTAACTTTTGAATGATCTTCAGGCATTCCTGATCGGTCAATTCGCCGGTTGCACCTGCCGCTGATTTGGCTTCAATCATCACTTTTTTAATCCCGCGCAAAGCTTCGAGTTTTTCTTTTTCCCGCGCTTTCATCGCGTCCATTATGTCCCTGCTAATCTGATCAAATAAGCTCATATTTCGGTAGTTAATCAACGTTATCGTGCAAATACGAATTGTTATCCCGCAAAATTACATTATTATTTTCATCCGGAGATATCGAAAATCGGGATATTTTCTCATCTACTTTTTTTTTAAACCCGAAGAATTTTGAATTTTTCCGTCGGTAGGCCGGAATATTTTCCAGTTCAGCGACATCTTCTTCAGAGGTTTGGGAAAAATCCAATGGTTCAGCTATTTCACCGTGAAGATCTTTTTTCGCATGGGTATTTCCGTACAATTCTTCAAACTCATCGTGAACTCCTGAATTCATTTCGAATTCAAATGTTTTTTGTTTCACATTTTTCGATCCGTAAAATTCACTTTCAACCGATGGTTTCACTTCCTTTTTTGCAGAAGAGACCAGATCCATCACATCATCCTGTAGGGTGTGGTAAGTTTTTTCCTGATTCCGGTTAATTACCATCTCAGGGATACTGCTTGTACTGAACCCGGTGGCAATAATGGTTACCGAGATTTTATCGCCCAACGATTCATCAACTCCGTTACCCCAGATCAGGTCAGCCGAATTTCCGGCTTTTTCCTGCACAAAATCGGTGATGTCACCAATTTCATCCATGGTTATTTCTTCAATTCCTGAAGTAATATTCAGCAAGATATTGCGTGCACCATGGATGTCGTTGTTGTTCAGTAAAGGCGAATTTAACGCTTGTTCAACGGCAATGACTGCCCGGTTTACACCCGAAGCAATGCCAGTTCCCATCAAGGCCACACCGCTGTTCCGCATGACCGTTTCAACATCGGCAAAGTCAACGTTAATATAGCCTGGAACAGTAATAATCTCAGCGATCCCCTTTGCTGCAGTGGTTAAAATATTATCAGCTTTGGCAAAAGCATCCGATATCTTCGAGTCGCCGTACATTTCACGGATGCGCTCATTGTTGATTACCAGCAACGAATCGACATGTGCCTCCATCGCCGCGATACCTTCAACAGCTTGTTTGATACGGCGGCGTCCTTCATTCCGGAAAGGGATGGTTACAATCCCGACAGTCAGGATTCCGAGTTCACGCGCTGCCTGGGCAATGACAGGCGCTCCACCGGTACCGGTACCTCCACCCATTCCGGCAGTAATAAAAACCATCTTGGTATTGTTCCCCAAAACTTTCTTTACATCTTCAATATTTTCGATGGCGGCATCACGCCCTGTTTCAGGTTTATTACCAGCGCCGCGGCCTTCAGTCAGCGATGACCCCAATTGTACTTTAAAAGGGACCGGACTGTTGATCAATGCCTGCGCATCCGTGTTGCAAACCATAAAATCCACATCACGAATCCCCTGATGATACATGTGATTTACGGCATTTCCACCGCCACCACCTACTCCAATTACCTTGATGATTGAACCTGAGTTAACGGTTAAATCAAAATTCATAATCTCGTTTGCCATGATCCTGTATTTTTCGTGTTTATTAATTACATGTTTGTATTCCCGTCTGAATTTGGAATATCCTTGTCGTCGAAGAATCTCGTAAACTGTCTGAAAAACCAACTGTCAACATTGGCAGTCTCCGGAGTCGATTCGCCGACCAGTTCATTCCTGTCTTTTTTCGATTTCTTTTTTGGTTTTTCCTTCAAGGTATGAACTTGTCTTTTCATTCCTGAGCGAGGTTCCAAATCTTCAAACTTCGGAACAGTAGTCGCAACCGTTTCGAATGGGATTTCGTCATCCAGGTTAATTTCGTACCCGAAACTGTCCGGAACAAGCTCAATTAATTCAGAAGGACTTTGAAACAACCGGTTTGGATTGACATCAAATCCGGTGGCAATAATAGTCACGCTGATCTGATCACCAAGTTTGGAGTCTGTTCCGTTCCCCCAGATTATAGTGGCATCCTGACCTGCCTCATCCTGCAAATAATCGATTATTTCACCGATTTCGCTCATGGTAATTTCTTCAGTTCCCGAAATAATATTAAGCAGAATATCTTTGGTGCCCCTGATACTACTGCTGTCCAACAAAGGAGATTCGAGAGCCTGAGTAACTGCATTCATGGCACGATCAGGTCCTTCGGCATAGCCAGTGCCCATGATGAACACTTCACTGCCTGCCATAACCGTGCTGACATCGGCAAAGTCGATGTTGATATTTCCGTGAAGGGTTATGATTTCCGCAATTCCTTTTACAGCAGTGGTGATGATGTTGTCGGCTTTTTTGAATGCCTGTGATGCCGGAAGATTTCCGTATATTTTATGTAATTTTTCATTGCTGATAACCAGCATACTATCCACATGCTCCTTTAATTTTTCAACTCCTTCGAGCGCCTGATCGAACCGGCGTTTTCCTTCAGATTTGGACGGAATAGTCACTACGGCAATGGTCAAAATATCCAGTTCACGGGCCAGACGGGCGATTACAGGAGCCGCCCCGGTACCGGTCCCACCTCCCATTCCGGCGGTGATGAACACCATTTTGGTCGAACCTTCGAGCATACCCCGAATGTCGTCCAGATTTTCGATGGCTGCCTGTTCCCCCTGTTCAGGCAGGTTACCGGCGCCCCTTCCTTCAGTAAGCGTAACGCCTAACTGAATCCTGACAGGTACCGGATTGTTTTGCATGGCTTGTGCATCGGTATTGCATACCATGAAGTTGACCCCTTCAATGCCTTCTTCAAACATGTTTTTGACGGCATTGCATCCACCGCCTCCTACACCAATCACCTTGATGATGGAAGAACTGGCACGCTCTATTCCGAAATTAAGTATTTCATCGATCATAAGGCAGACATGATTATATTTATGCTTAAGTCATTTCTGTATCGGCAGGATTTTCTTCAAAGAAAACAATGACCTGCTGAGCAATTTTTGTTTTCATCGTCATTAAAAATCCCGGCTCATTTGATTTTACTTTCACCGGTTTTCTCTTTTTCTTCTTTCCCGGTTGTTCATCATCGGAAGCTGCCATTTTCAGCAATCCCAGTGCAGTGGCAAAAATCGGGCTTCCAATTTCCTTGTCTGAAACAAAGTCGATCAGTATCGGTTTCCCTATCCGCACATCAAAACCGGTATGAAAATTAATCAACTGGGGTAGATTGATCAAGAGCGAAGTTCCACCGGTAATCACAATACCTGCGCCCAGTTTATCGGCATAACCTGATTTCCTGACCTGATAGAAGAAATGAACGATAATTTCCTCCATTCGGGCCTGAATGATGTGAGCTAAACTTTTAAACGAGATTTGTTTGGGCTCCCATCCGTTTCGTTGGATGGTAACTACCTTGTGTTCAGGAGCAAAATCAGCAATGGCTTGCCCAAATTGTCTTTTCAGTGATTCGGCTTCTTTGGCTGTAATCGAACAACCTTCCTTGATATCCCTGGTAATCACGTTTCCACCAAAGGGAACCATGGATGTGAAACACAACACCCCTTCGCTGAAAATGGATATTTTGGTCGTTCCGCCACCAATATCGACCAGCGCCACACCAGCTTCTTTTTCATCCTCGGTCAGCACCACCTCCGAAGAGGCTATCGGGTCAAGAATTGCCTTTTGTACACTGATCGATCCCTTGTAGAAGCACATCGCAATGTTTCGCTGATAGGAATCAGGAGCAATATGAATTTTAAAGTCAGCTTCTATCTTTTCGCCAATTGTACCAACCGGACTGGCCATTACCGGTTCTCCGTCGATGGTGTACAGTTCAGGATTAATGTGATAAATAAACATTCCTTCATCCAGATTGATCTGGCTGGCCTGTTCCATCAGTTGGCTGATATCGTTTTCGTTGAAACAATGATCGCGACCCAGGACTTTATGCTGCCGGAGGGTCAGTGTGGTCAATTGTTGTCCGGAAATATTTACAAACACGTTTTCGATGTCATGGCCACAGTCCTTTTCGGCCACGCCAACAGCTTCGTTGATGGCGGCAAATGCTTCTTCAACATTCAGGACGACACCACGACTGACACCGCGGGAGGTACTTTGTCCAAGTCCGATGATCTGGATTTTTCCTTCTTCGTTCTTTTTTCCGGCAAGGGCTACAATTTTGGTAGATCCGATGTCAACTGCTGCAAATATTTTTTCGTTCTTGTCCATAACCTATTTTTTTGTACACACAACCTGGTTCCGATATTTCACACTAATGGCCTTATACTTGTTCCAACCCAGATTTTTAAATCCTTGCTGGTAAACTGCTTTCAAATTTCTCAATTTAAGATCATAATTATCAGGCGTTCCGAATTCGATCAGGTAATCGCCAACCTGAGGCAACAAAAGCAATTCGCCATTGGCCTGAACAAAAACCTGCTCAATCTGGGCCCTCCAGAATTCATCCTTGTTGACAAAATCAGCCATTTTCAACAGGCTTCTTTTGATTATTTCATCCGGAATCGTACCGGTTGCGATCAATATGCGTTCAACATAGCTCTGCGATACCGGGATTTTTACTCCTTCTGCATCCATATAATAATCATCAGTCGAATTTTTGATCCGGATTACCGGAGTCCGTTCATCAACACTGATCACCAATTTTCCTTTGAATGAAAATCCTTTGGCATCCACTTTCCGAAAGATTTCCACATTTTTCAAGGTGTTCAATGCGGTTAATTTCGCTTCCAGTTTATTGATATCGATGGCTGAAAGCTGATGTCCAATAATGGGTTCGCCCGATTTCTCAATCATTGCCGCGATTTCGTCTTCGTTCAGGAAACGGGGCGAATTGGGATTGATATTCACCACAACCGATTGACACCTCACTGCCAGTTTCTGACTGTAAGCAAAATATATGGTAAATCCGATAGCCCCAACCAGGCATAACCAACCTAACAGGATTAATATTTTTTTAACGATTCGCATGCTTTACTAATTGCTCTTTTACCGGTTCAACAAGGGTGTCAATGTCGCCAGCCCCCATCATAATGACTATTCCAGGTTTAAATGTAAGGGCCAGTTTTTTCAATTCTGACCTGTTGCACAATATCTTGTTCTTATTTTTTAATCGATTAAAAATCAATTCTGAAGTCACTCCTTCGAGGGGCAGTTCGCGAGCCGGATAGATGTCGAGCAGCACAATCTCGTCTAACAGATCCAGACTATTGGCAAAGCCTTCGGCAAAATCTTTTGTCCGGCTGTAAAGATGTGGCTGAAATACACCGGTAATTGTCCGGTCGCGGTATATATCGCGAACCGACTGAATGGTTGCCCGAAGTTCTTCCGGATGATGTGCATAATCATCAATCAGCACAAAAGTTTCGTTGTTTAAATGAACGTCAAACCGTCTTTTTACTCCGGAATAGGTCGCCAGCGCTTTCCGGACTTCTTCAGGAGAAACACCCGACAATAAAGCCAGCGCAGAGGCTGCCACCGAGTTTTCCACATTCAGCAAGCCGGGATAATTCAATGCCAGATTTTCAATGCGTAATTCAGGCGTTTTCAAGTCAAACTGATAATAGCCGTCTTTCAAGGTAATGTTTTCGGCACAAAAATCGGCCGTTTCTGTAATCGAATAGGTATAGGTTTTAACCTTGGATGAAAGACCGGATACTACTGAGAGTCCCATTTTCATAACTAACGAACCACCTTCTTTAATCTGACCGGCAAACAATTTAAAACTCTCAATCACCTTTTCGTGTGTGCCGTAAATATCCAGGTGATCGGCATCCATCGAAGTAATAACCGCCAGCTCGGGTTTGAGTTGCAGGAACGAACGATCGAACTCGTCGGCCTCGGCAACAATCCATTCGCTGCCTGATTTATCCAACAAAAGGTTGGTTTGATAATTTTTGGATATCCCACCCAAAAAGGCAAAACAATCCATCGCCGATGATTTCAGAATATGAGCTGTCATGGTCGAAACCGAAGTTTTTCCATGGGTTCCTGCAACGGCAATGGTACGGTGGCTGTTGCAGATCACACCAAGAACTGCTGCTCGCTTATGAATTCTGAAGCCACGGTCAATCAAAGTGTTTAATTCCTGATGTGTGGCCGGAACTGCAGGAGTATAAACAATCAGTGAATCAGCAACATCAAGTCCTGCAGGCAACAAAGTCGGATCATCGTGATAATGCACTGCAATTCCTTCTTTTTCAAGTTCAGCTGTCAGTCCAGTGCAAGTACGGTCGTATCCGGAAACAGCAATGCCCTGACTCGCAAAATAACGTGCCAGTGCGCTCATTCCTATTCCACCGATTCCGAGGAAATACACTTGTTTGATGTCGGAAAATTTTAGCATTCGTTTATTTTTTATTGCCCTATTATAACCTGTTTTGCCCTATTCTTGCCCAATTAACTGATAACTTGTTTCAGCTCCAACTTCACCAGCCCTTTTAAAAGATTTTATATTTTTCATCTAATTCGGTCAAGTCGCTGGTTACTTCATTTATCCGCCATTTCCGTCATTTATCCGCCAAAACGAATTTTGTAAAATGTTCCTTTTTTGAGCCAATCATGAGCCAATTGAGCCAATTATGAGCCAATTATTTTAGCACATAAACAGTCCCTGCACCGATTTGTCCATGTTTTTCAAACAACTCATATTTTTCAACTAATTCGGTTAAGTCTCTGGTGGCCGTAGCTTTAGAAACCCCATGAAGTTCCTGAAAATCGGCATTTGATATTTTCCCTTTCTCCTGCACAAAAAAAACCGCTTTCAATTGTCTGTCATTAAGCCCAAGTTTTATTAATTGATCTTCCGTCAAGTTGTCTTTGAAAAGAGTAATGATAAAACCTCCGTCCCGCTCCTTCATTTCCGGTTCGGGAAGGCCTGCCAGTTTGCAAGTATCCAAAATTTTAATGGTTCCTCTGCCCCAGGCATCAATATAACCGCCCTTAAAACTAACGTCAGCAATTATCGGATTTCTTGGTCGTGATGAATGCAAATGTTTTAAGGCTTCCAATGTCAAACCATCAGGTAGAGAACCTTCATTCCAGATACTAATTTTATCGTCATAAACTCGTATTTGTATTGGCGCTCCCATATAATTTCGGTGTACCAAAGCGTTCAGCAACATTTCACGAATGGCCGGAACGGGATATTCTCCTTTTTCAATTCGGTTCATACCTTCAAATTCGATTGACCGGGTAAGAAACTTATGGTTGAGTTGATTTAAAACAGATTGAAGCAAAACAATTAAATTTCCCTCTTCTGTTTCCTGAAATTTTAAATCAGCATCATCTTTGCCAAAGCGACCAATTTTTACAAAAGTGTTTGGGTAGAATTTAGCAGGTTCTTTACCAAATAGAATGATAGCAGCACGTTTTAGCTTACCATTTTCGGTAAGCCTTAGTTTTTCAAATAACTCAGACAGAGCTAAACCTTCATTTTCGGGCAAACGACCCGCTTTTTCAGATGCTTGCAAAAAAGTGGCAACAGTTTTTTCGTTTATGTCTTCAAAACTTGCTCTGGGCTCTACTACATCGTCCCATGTTTTGCCCGATTTTTTCAGTAAAAACTCATTTAATGAAGTACCTGTTAATTCTTGCATAGTACTTCCACTACGATAATAATACCTTCCTCTTAATGAGATTGGAACAGAATAAGGTACTGTTACAATTTCTATATAATGCCTTCCTGCTTCTTCTTTTAAGTTTACCTCAATAGTAATACCCATCGAATTTTTAATCTTATTGGGTATTTCATCCATTAACTTTTTAAAATCGGCAACGTTTACAACATTTCCATTATCGTCTTTGCCGATATAAATAACGCCACCTTGTGCATTTGCAAAACCGCATACCCATTTCAGACAGTCATCGTGCCAACTTTGTTTGTATTCTATGTTTTGTTGCTCTGGCATAAATAATTAATTATGTGTTCATTGCAATCATGATAGCTGTTCGGTAATATCCCGACACAGCGATTCCCTGGCTCGCAAAATAACGTGCCAGAGCGCTCATCCCTATTCCACCGATTCCGAGGAAATACACTTGTTTGATGTCGGTAAATTTTAGCATTTTATGTTTTGTATTACTCCCAGAATTACATCCACAATATCTTTTGCCGCGTTGGGCCGGCCCAGTTTTCGTATATTTTCAGAAAGACTTTTCAGTCGCGGTTTATCGCCCAGCAATTTAAAGGCCTCTAACCATAATTGTTCCTTCGAATCAGCATCTTTTATCAACAAAGCGGCCTGATTATCAACTAAACTCTGTGCATTTTTGGTTTGATGGTCTTCTGCCACATTGGGAGAAGGAACCAACACCGATGGTTTTCCCAGTAAACAAAGCTCCGAAATGGTACCGGCGCCTGCCCTTGAAATAACCACATCGGCAACGGCATAAGCAAGATCCATACTCGAAATAAATTCCATTGGATGAAGGTTCTCCGGACAATCGGGTCCCAAACGCTTCATCATTTCCTGGTAATAATAACTACCGGTTTGCCAGATAATCTGAGCATTCGATTTCCGGATCAGGTCCAGACTAGCCATCACACTTTCGTTCAGGGTACGTGCCCCCAAACTTCCGCCAATAATTAAAACGACTGGCTTTTCAGCATCCAGGTTGAACTTTTCAAAAGCTTCTTCCTTATTCACAACCACTTCGACCAGGTTTTTACGGATCGGATTGCCGGTCAGCACGATCTTTTTAGCCGGAAAATACCGTTCCATATTTGGATAAGCCACGCAAATTCGGGTCACATTCGAAGCCAGTAACTTGTTGGTTATTCCGGCATACGAGTTTTGTTCCTGAAGTACTGCAGGAACACCTTTTCGAACAGCGGCCTTGAGTATGGGGCCACTAGCAAATCCGCCAACACCAATGACTACGTCCGGTTTAAAATCGGCAATTATTTTATTGGCCAAACGCATGCTCCGTATTAACTTCAGGAAAAACCCAATCATTTTGAGCGAAGGTTTACGTGGGAAGCCCATCACCGGTAAACCGACAATACGGTAGCCGGCTGCAGGGACACGTTCCATTTCCATTTTACCAAGAGCTCCGACAAATAAAATGTCGGTTTCGGGCAAACGCTCCTTCAGCTCGTTGGCAATCGAAATAGCCGGAAAGATATGTCCTCCGGTTCCTCCCCCACTCACTATAACTTTTAGTTTTCTCATATTACAAAGCCTGATCTTCGTTTGGAATATCAACGACAACCAATGGTTCGGCTGCAATTTTATTTTTTTGATTGTTGGCGCTCACAGCCAGGATAATACCAAATGATGCAGCGGTAAACAACATCGACGAACCACCCATACTTACCCATGGCAAGGGTTGTCCGGTAACCGGAACCGCCCCCACAGAAACAGCCATGTTAATGAACGCCTGAAAGATCATCAGCAGGACCAGCCCTGTGACCATAAATGCCGGGAAAGTGCGGTCGCACCGCCGAACGATTATAACCCCCCTGAATAATAGAATCAGGTACAACAAGGCCAGGCCTGCCCCACCGATAAAACCGTATTCCTCAACAAAAATGGCATAAATAAAATCGTTGTACCCGGCTTCCATATAATTGCTTACTTCGCTGTTACCTGGTCCTTTACCGAACATTCCTCCTTCGAAAATTGCCAACCGGGCATAATCAGCTTGTGTGGTACCTTTTGTTTCATCATTGTCGCCCTTCAAAAAGTCATCGATGCGCCCTTTTACCGTATGAACCCGGCCAACGCTTTCAGGAAAAAAATCTGCAGTAAAATAGATCAGAACCACCATCAATGCTCCTATTCCGACCAATGATAAAATATATTTAAAAGATACACGGGCAATCAGCATCAAAATCATGATGGTGAAAAAGATGAGCGCTGCCGTTGAAAAATTGCTCATAAAAATGAGAAAACAAACCGCGCCGGATACTCCTGTGATCCAAAAAAACGCATTTTTAAGCTCTTCTTCAGTCCGTTGAGCTTTCGATAACAATCTCGAAGCATACATGACCAGAACGATTTTGGCCATTTCGGCCGGCTGAAAGCTAAAGAAAGGCATATTTAGTGAACGTGAAGTTTCTTTGTCGGCATTGCCGGTTAACTTATACTGAATAATGGCTACTATCAAAGCCAATATGGTGATTCCGACAAAAACCGGAGACAATTTAAAATAGACAACAACCGGAATATTGATCAGAAGAAGCATAATGGCAATTCCGCCCAAAATAAATCCAACCTGGCGGATCAGGTAATGCAAGGTGTCTCCGCCTGCTTCCCGATAGGCCAGTTTTCCGGTTGCACTGTAAACAATTACCAGTGAAATCAATGATAATAAAATCAGTATCACCCAAAGCGTCAGGTCTCCCTTGAATATTTTGGTCAGTTTCCTTTCCATGTTACAATTCTCTTACTGCAAGTTTAAATTGTTGACCGCGATCTTCATAGTTCTCGAACAAATCAAAGCTGGCACAAGCCGGCGAAAGCAGAACCGTTTCTCCGTTTTTAGCCAGAAAATAGGCCGATCTTACGGCATCTTCCATCGATTGGGTTTCAACCATATCGATTCCAAGCGTTCTGAAAGCTTCCAGAATCTTGGAATTGTCGATGCCCAGGCATACAATGGCTTTCACCTTCGTTTTCACCAACTCATACAACTGGGAATAGTCGTTTCCTTTATCAATACCCCCTACAATCCAGACGGTAGGCTGACTCATACTCTCCAAAGCATACCAGGTTGAATTGATGTTGGTGGCTTTTGAGTCGTTGATAAACTCGATACCATGAACTTTCAAAAAACGTTCGAGACGGTGTTCAACTCCTTTAAAATCGGCCAGACTCTCACGAATTTTTTCATTCCTGATATTAACTACCATTCCTGAAATACCTGCAGCCATTGAGTTGTAGGTATTGTGACTTCCCTGTAATGCAATATCTATAATTGACATAGTAAAAATATTTTGTCCCCAGTTAATAATTATTTTGTTATCTGTTACTCCAGCCCCTTCTGCAGGTGGTTTACCTAATCCGAAAGGAATACATTTGGCTGCCAGTCTCCGTTCCGACATTTCCAGGTTCACCACCGGATCGTCGGCACAGTAAATAAAAACATCGTCAGCCGTTTGGTTTTGTGTGATCCGGAATTTGGAATCGATGTAGTTCCGCATCTCATAATTATACCGATCCAGATGATCGGGCGTGATATTCAACAAAATGGCGATGTCGGCTTTAAACGCATACATTCCATCGAGCTGAAAACTGCTCAGTTCAATCACGTAATACTCAAAATCGTTTTCGGCCACCTGCCAGGCCATACTCTGACCGACATTTCCTGCCAATCCTACATGGTACCCTGCCTTTTCGAGCATGTGGTAAATGAGCAGAGTGGTCGTTGTTTTCCCGTTACTTCCGGTTATGCAAATCTTTTTGGCCGAAGAATATCGTCCGGCAAATTCGATTTCTGAAATCACAGGAATACCCTTTTCTTTCAGTTTTACAATCATCGGAGCTTTTTCCGGAATGCCCGGACTTTTAATCACCAAATCCGCATTTAATATCTGATCTTCGGAATGCCGGCCTTCTTCAAACTCAAAATGCCGTTCAATTAATTCAGTTCTATACTTGTCTTTGATCGTACCCAAATCAGAGACAAAAACATCAAAACCCTGCTTGCGGGCCAGGATGGCTGCACCAACTCCGCTTTCGGCGGCTCCTAGTATAACTGCACGTTTGTTCATTAGCGCATTTTCAAGGTTACGATGGTTAATACTGCCAAAGCGATTCCGATAATCCAGAACCGGGTTACAATTTTGGGTTCCGGAATTCCCTGCTTCTGAAAATGATGATGAATTGGGCTCATCAGGAAAATCCGGCGGCCTTCACCGTATTTTTTTCGGGTATATTTGAAATAACTGACCTGAATAACTACTGAAAGATTTTCGATCACGAAGATCCCGCACAAAATTGGTATCAGGATTTCTTTCCGGATAATGATCGCAAAAACAGCCAGAATTCCACCGAGCGCCAGACTGCCTGTGTCGCCCATAAATACCTCTGCCGGATACGAGTTGTACCATAAAAATCCGACTGTCGCCCCGATAAACGCAGCGATAAATACGGTCAGCTCACCCAGGTTAGGGATATACATGATGTTCAGGTATTCGGCATAAATAACGTTACCGCTCACATAAGCCAGAATCCCCAGGGTGGCGCCGCTTATGGCCGAGGTCCCGGTCGCCAGGCCGTCAATTCCATCGGTCAGGTTTGCTGCATTCGAAACGGCAGTGATGATCAGGATAATTGCCAACGCATAAACAATCCAGCCCCATGATTTTGCACTTTTGCCCATAAATGACACAAGCAGGCCGTAACTAAATTCATGATTTTTTAAAAACGGGATGGTGGTCCTGGTCGATTTTACCGCTTTGGTCACATGCAGCAACCTTTGCTGCCCGGTAATACTGTCAACGACTATTTCCTTTACAAACATTCCGTTCGCATCAACAATTCGTTCACGCACCACCACTTCATCCGAAAAATAAAGAGTTGCAGAAACGATAATTCCGAGTGAAATCTGACCCAAAATTTTAAATTTTCCGGCCAGCCCTTTTTTATCTTTCAGAAAAACCTTGATATAATCATCGAGAAAACCGATCAATCCGAGCCAAATGGTAGTAATGAGCATCAGCAGAATATAAATATTGTCCAACCGGGCAAACAGAAGAGTCGGAATAATGATGGAAGCCAGAATGATGAGTCCACCCATGGTCGGCGTTCCTTTTTTCTGCATCTGTCCTTCCAGGCCCAAATCACGAACATCTTCACCGATCTGTTTTTGTTGTAAAAAACGAATCAGACTTTTCCCAAACCCAACCGTAATCAGCAATGAAATGATGATCGCTGCACCGGAACGGAACGAGATGTACTGAAACATGCCCAATCCGGGGATGTCCCAATCCTTTAAAAGCTGATACAAATGATAAAACATAGTTTCGTTTTTTAGTTATTTCCAAATATTTCGTTGATCACTTCCTTGTCGTCAAAATGATGCTTCACTCCCTTTATTTCCTGGTAATCTTCATGCCCTTTCCCTGCCACCAGGATAATATCTCCTGATTTGGCCAGCATACAGGCTGTCCGGATTGCTTCCCGTCGATTTACGATCGACAAAACCTTGTGTTTCTGATGGGCTTCAATACCGGCTTCCATATCGGCCAGAATCTGCTCCGGCTCTTCTGAACGTGGGTTATCGGATGTCAGGATTACTTTATCACTTTGCCGCACTGCTTCTTTTGCCATCTCAGGGCGTTTGCTCTTATCGCGGTCGCCACCGGCGCCAACTACCGTAATCACCTGTTCATTGCCACTGCGGATCTCAGCTATTGCAGACAAGACATTCTGAATGGCATCGGGTGTATGGGCATAATCAACCACGGCATACTTTCCATCAGGAGAACGGATAATTTCGAAACGGCCTGAAACAGGGCGCAATTCGCTTAATATCCTGAGAATATTCTCGCGCTCCACTCCAAGCAGAATGGTGGCTCCCATGACTGCCATCAGGTTACTGGCATTGAAACTCCCCGTAAAATGAGTCCAAACCTCTTGCCCGTCAATACTCAGGAGCATTCCGTCAAAATGTTTTTCAATCACCTTGCAATGAAAATTCGCTAACGACCGCAGCGAATACGTTTTTTTCACGGCCCGGGTATTCTGAAGCATGACCAATCCGTTTTTATCGTCGGTATTGGTCAATGCAAAAGCGGTTTCGGGTAACCGATCGAAGAATTTCTTTTTGGCTTTCAGGTATTCGGCAAACGTGAGGTGGTAATCCAGATGGTCGTGCGTCAGGTTAGTGAAGATGCCGCCATCAAACTCAATACCGCTAACCCGGTCCTGATCAATGGCATGCGAACTTACTTCCATGAAGCAATATTCGCATCCGGATTCGACCATCTGAGCCATCAGTTCCTGAATCTGCAAAGCATCAGGAGTGGTATGGGTGGCATGAAATTCATCAATACCCACGTAATATCTTATAGTTGAAATTAACCCTACTTTATACCCGAGCAGGGTAAATGTTTTATACAGAAGACTGGCGATGGTTGTTTTTCCATTCGTTCCGGTCACCCCGACAACCTTTAAATTACTTGATGGAAAATCGTAAAATGCAGCGGCCATCTTGCCGAAATTCAATTGTGTGTCGGCTAACCTCACCAGAACTGCTCCGGAAGGAATATTTTCAGGAATATCTTCGCAGACCACTGCAACAGCGCCCAGTTCGATGGCTTTTTCGATAAACTGATGTCCGTCGGCATGCGATCCCTTAACAGCAACGAACAAATCACCGGCTTCCACTTTCCGCGAATCGAACTGGATCGCCCGAATGGGAACAGACAAATCCCCTCTGGTTTCAATCAACCCGATGCCGGCCAGTATGTCTTTTAGCTGTTTCATTGCTGTGGTTTTTTAGCTTGTTCTGTATTATTTGTTGTCGTCTTCTTTTTCTCCAGCGCTTTTTGTGCTGCAACCTTTGCCTTCCACTTATCGATAGCAGCCTGATTTAGTTTTGGTTTTGCTTTTGCTTTTTGTGCCGCAACCTTTGCCTTCCACTTTTTAATCGCCTCCGGACTTGCTTTTTGTTTTACCGCCGGACTTTGACTAACCTTTGGCTTTTCTGTTACCGGCTTTGGCGGATTCACTATATTTTCTGAAGGAATTACTTCTGAAACAGGCGACTGAATGGAATCGCCTGAAGCCAGACTATCTCTTTTTATAATTTGAAGCTCATCAAAACCGAGTTCCAACGAAATAAGTTCTCCTTTTGCACCAGGCATTCCAGGAGTTGGTGATTGACGGAATACACGGCCAAAGCCATCAGTTTTGGTTTGATATCCTGATTTTTCCAGGAGGTACACGGCATCACCTGCCCCCATCCCAATCACATCAGGTATAGTACCTGGAATATCGGTCACTCCTTTGATGAAAACAGTCATGGTATCGTTGGTAACCGCAACACGATCGGCAGTCATGTTTTGTTGCTGTGTTTTAAATCCGAGGTCCTGAGCAAAAAGCATCACATCTTCCCTGATGCCTGGTTTTACCTGCGGAACTTCGTTGTATGGTGGAATTGAATCGGCAGCAGGTGTGAGATAGGAAGCATAAACTTTATCGGCAATTCCCCTGAAAACCGGACCGGCCACCGAACCTCCGTAGAATGCCCCCTTTGGACCAACAATAACCACGATACAACTGTATTTTGGATTGTCGGCCGGGAAATAGCCCACGAATGAAGCCTGGTATTTTTTCCCACCCTCGCTGGTATAACCTTTATTTTCATTGGCAATTACGGCAGTACCTGTTTTGCCGGCAATGGTGTAATACGGATTCTTCAGACTCTTCCCTGTTCCATTTTTACAGACTCCTTTGAGCATATCCTGGGCCTTGGCCAAAGTAGATTTTGAGCAAAGAGACGGATTGATTACTTCTGTTGAAAACTTCCGGATCGGAATTCCGTCTTCCCTGATTTCCTCAATAAATTTCGGTTTCACCATGATGCCATTGTTGGCCACCGCATTGTAAAAAGTCAGGGTTTGAATGGGAGCAATTTTTATTTCGTAACCGTGGGCAATCCATGCCAGCGAAGGCCCCCACCAGCTGGCGTCGGTCGGATATTTGATATACGGCTCGGCTTCGCCCAGGAAACCCAGTCCAAGCGGTTTATTCAGCCCGAAGCTGTAAATCCGGTCGATAAAATCTTTTTCTTTCCCTTCGTAAAACTTGGTAATGATTTTGGCCACCCCAATGTTGGACGAAAGTTCAAATATTTTTTTCATGGTAATTAATCCATGACCACCGTGATCGTAATCGCTATCCTTCATTTTTTGTCCCCGGTATTCCCAAATTCCACGCCCGGTGTCAAACATATCCATGGTATCGACATACCCCTCTTCCATGGCAACCATGAGCGACATCAGCTTAAAAGTAGATCCCGGCTCACTGCAACCCGCATGGCCAAAGGCAAAATTGTAGGTTTCGCCATATGTGCCATCTTTTTTGCGGCCCATATTGGCAATGGCTTTTATGTTGCCGGTCTTCACTTCCATCACAATGGCTGTTCCCCATTCGGCCTGACTGATTTCCATTTGTTTTCCCAAAGCAGTCTGGGCATAATCCTGAAGGTTGACATTGATGGTTGTAATCACATCTCTTCCTTCTTTGGGCTCTACCAGTGGTGTATTAATCCAGCTTCCGGAGAAATTTCGTTTAAGGGCCAATCCATTGATGCCGGCCAGGTAATTTTCTTCCAAACCTTCAACCCCGGTATATCCAACGTTTCCGTGAACCCCGCCAAAGACACCTTTATTCAATACGCCTATTGTGCGACTGGCCAGATCGCCATGGGGCAATATCCTCCTGTTTTCAGTTACAATAACCAAAGCAGAGCCAAAACGGCTGCGCGACATGGTTTTTAATTGTTTAAATTCCTGAAATTTATTGTGGTCAATTTGTTCCGGATTAACCAGAAACCACCTGCTCTTCTTATCGAAAGCTGCTTTTAAGCGAATCCTGAATTCAGTTTTGGAGAGCCCGAAGAAATCTGACAACTCTTCAGTCAACTGCTCCGATTCACTGGCAAACAATTGCTGTACACGTGGCGCCATCATATCCATCCTGATTTCGTAATAGGGAACCGAGGTCGATAAAATACTGCCATCGTCGGCACAAATATTTCCACGCTTAGCCCAAATATCGGTCGTATTGTTTCTCAGGTCTTTGGCGATTTGCACCCATTTTTCCGTATCAACATTCTGAATAATCAGAATTCGGCTGGCTATAACAATCCCAAATAAGGCAATCGCAAAATAGACGATGCCAAATCGTAAGGTTATAGCTTTCCTGATTTCCATTATTTAGTCTCCAGTTTTTTGACCACAATCCGTTTTGCCGGTTCAACAGGTTCAATCAGATCAATTTTCCGTTCGATTACCCTCTTGGTTACTTCCGAAGGACGATTGATGTACATGAGTTCTGTTTCATGAATCACCGATTCAGATTTATATTCTTTGAGCGAATCCCGCACTGCTTCCATCTTCCGGATCGTTTTTTCGGTCCAGTACCGGTTGGTTATTAAAATAATACCCAACAGCACTATAAAAGCAACGAATGGCAACTGTTTGGTCACCTTTTCGCTGGCCAAAACCGTACCCCCGAGAATACTCTTTAAGCCTGCTGTCGAAATTCGTTTCTTGCCCTTTTCTTTCTTTTCTGTCATGCGTTCTTTTCTGCAATTCTCAGTTTGGCACTGCGAGCTCTCGGATTTTGCTCAATCTCATCCTCCGATGGAACAATTACTTTTCGGTTGATAGCCATTAAAGGCGATTCAACATTTCCAAAGAAGTCTTTCTCCTGTTTTCCTGAAAAATCGCCCGACCGTATGAAATTCTTCACCATCCGGTCTTCCAGCGAATGATAGGTGATGACCACCAGCCGTCCTCCCGGTTTCAGCAATCCGATGCTCTGTTCCAGAAATTCATGTAAAACATCCATTTCTTTATTGGTCTCGATGCGCAAAGCCTGAAAAACCTTCGCCAGGTATTTGGATTCCTGAAACTTTGGAACACAGGGCGCAATCGCATTTCGGAACTGTTCGATGGTTTTGACCTGTTTGGCATCGCGGGATGAAACCAGTTGACGCGCCAGTCGCCCGGCATTGTCGATTTCACCATATTCACGAAAGACTGTCCGAAGCTGATCTTCGGTAAAAGAGTTCACAATATCGGCGGCTGTTTGCGACGAATCGCGGTTCATGCGCATATCCAGGTCACCGTCGAAGCGAAAAGAAAAGCCCCGTTCGGCCTCATCAAAATCGTGCGACGAAACACCCAGGTCGGCCAAAATACCGTCAACCTGATCAACATCGTAATACTTTAAAAAATTCCGGATGTATTTGAAATTATGCCTGATAAAGAAAAAGCGGTCGTCGAGGATGACATTCGCTGCGGCATCTTCATCCTGATCAAAAGCAAAAAGGCGGCCCGATTTTAAACGGCTGAAAATTTCGCGCGAATGACCACCGCCACCAAAAGTAACGTCAACATAATCACCTTCCGCCTTAATTTTCAGCCCGTTGACACTTTCGTTCAGCAAAACTGGTATGTGATATTCTCTCTCCACTTTTAAATCTCCTCATTACCAAATAATTGCGAAAAATTACTTTCATAGTCCTCTAAAGACTGTATGTACCGGTCGTATTCTGCGGCATCCCAAAGCCTGATACGGTCGGCCTGTCCCGTAAAAACGACCTCTTTGGTTATCCCGACTTTTTCCAGAAAGTTATTTGGGATGTTCATCCGGCAGCTTTCGGGAACAGGAATGATCTTGAATTTCTGATAAAACATATCGAGTACCCGGCTATGAATTTTATTGTCCCGGTTAAGTTTCGATCTGATGAGAGCGACCCGTTTTTCCCATTCGGCCAATGGATAAATATTCAGGCATTTCTCATACGGATCCATCTCGATAGCCAGTTGGCCACCGGGAATCGTACCGCCCATTTCGTTTTTATAATCTGCCGGCAATACTACCCTTCCCTTTTCGTCGAAAGTCGCTTGTTTTTCAGCTGAGAAATTCATTTTTCTTTTGTGCCTTTTAAATCAATTGTAAAAGTAATAAAATTCAATCAAAATCAGTCACTTTCTTCCACTTTCAGTCCATTCCAGTCACCAAATATATGAAAAACACAGTTAACAAGCTGTTAATAACTTGTGTGTTAATACAAAAAGAACTAACTAAGAAATTGATTTTTTGCAATTTATGTTTTATTCACAATTTTTTCAAAAATCGTTAATAAAACATTTGAGATACACAAAAGTAATCATCCGGATTGACTTCAGGAGAATTAAAATGGGATTGTTAATTATGATCGTATTCTCAACTTTAGCATCAATTTTTTTCAAATCAAAAACATATGCTATCTGGATTGATGTATATTTATTACCATACATTGTAGCCGTTAAATTTTGCAAATTTTCAGCTGTTTCAGATTTAAACCCCAAATAATAGATTTGTCTGTACACGATGTGTGGAATCTAAAATGAATGATTGTTTGAATAATTGCCTTGAAATATTAAAATTGAAATAATTTATTGTTTATAACAAGTATCGCATTAGGGAATATAATACAAATCTTATAGTACACTATATAAATGTTTTATGACATGCCAAACTAATTATACATTTCAAGTTATTTTCATTAAATTACGAACAAAGTTATATCTTTTGTATAATTCTCTTGGGAATAGATACTATGGAAAAATCAGGATTTCAATGGAGGGATAGGATGATTACTGAATAATATAATTAATGTTTTATACATTTTATTATCACTGCTTGCACACGAGTATATTTTGGGTCCACGTGTTTAAAACTTTCAGGGGTACAGAACATTTGTTAATTTGGCATCCGATATAAAAATCAGTGTAATGAGCCTGAATAAAGACACACAAATCATTGAAGAGGAGTATATCATTGAACTCTTCCGGAACGAATACACTGGTTTTCCCAAGGGGAAATTACAGAAGACCGAATCGCCCGATTTTATCCTGAAAGGAAATCCAAAGTCCTCTATTGGAATTGAACTTACCAAACTCCACGGGCCTGCCAGCAGCAAAGAAAACACGCATTTTACCAGCAAGATCCGGGGATATCAGACGCCTGAATTTACCAAAGAGAACCTTGAATTTACGATCAGCGCGAAGGACGAAAAGCTGCGGATTTATCAGCAAAAAATGCTAGACCAGATTTGGCTGCTGATTATTGCCGACCTGATTGAAAGTCCGGTTTCACTTAATTTGATGAATAAATTGCAGAACTGGATTTTTTTTTCAGGATTCCATAAAGTTTTTCTGCTTGACCTGAAAACCCGGAAAGTTTTTGAACTGAATGTTTCGGATTAATTTCGGATGATGACGCGGCCTCCAATATATGAAGTGCGGTATTGTTTCAGAGGTTCGATAGCTGGCCCGTTTATAGGACTTCCGTTACCACCCAATAGCATGAATTTTGAACCACAACATGGGCAGTTGGCTAAAAACCCACTTTCCTCAGGCACCACCCTGCACGTTGATGAAGTTTCGTAGGTACAAGCAGCATCGAAAGCCAGGAATGGATTTGAATTTTCAGTCTGGTCGTAAAGAAGGATGATTCCACCATATCCTTTGTTGGCAAAGTAATAGAAAGCACCCGGTATGTTATCGATATAGCTGATTGGATTAATATTCATATCGACATAAACATACGGCACAACCGATACGTAATCATCTTTGCATCCGTTGATTCCAGTAAGGATAAGGACGCAAAGAAAAACTGTTTGAACTATTTTTCGGGAAAACTGAACCATTTTATCTATCTTTAATCCTTTATAAAACAAAGTAAAGAACAAAATATTTTATTTAGCCATTAAAACTTTTAAAAATGGATGATTATATATTTCTAATCATAGCCGTTGTTATTTCAATTTTCGCTGCAATCAAGAAAAAAAGCAAAAAGGCGGCAGAAGACAATCCTTTGGTTGAAAAAGCTGAAAAGTCACGAAATTATTTCATGGACCAGCTGTTAGGCGAAGACTTTCTGGATGAAAAGGAAGAAGAAGATATTCCTCTGGTCAGGGAAAGGGTCGTGGTGAAAAAGGAACCTCTGGTTTTTACTCTACCGGCCAGACAGAGGAGTATTTCTCAATCGAGATTTCAAAGCACTTTGCCCGACCGTCAGAAGAGCAATCTTCAGTCATCTTTTCGGGATGAAACAGTCGATGGATTAGCGGAAGTGAATGGGAAAAACAATTATTCAGGATATCTGGAAGATTTTTCATTAAGAAAAGCATTTGTTTATTCTGAGATCATGGGACGAAAATATTCGTTGTAAATGGTCGGTCTGAGAATCAGGAGGTAAAGGAATCAGGTAAAACCCGAATGAAACTTTATAGGTGACAGTGGATTAATTGTTTTATATGACGTGTCCCTTCGAAAAGTTTGAAAATTTTTATAAGTTTGTATCACGAAAGAGTTCCGCAATGAGCGGAATTCTTTTTTGTTTTAATAAAGTTATTATAAAAAGAGAAAACCATGGTAAAGGTTACTTACATTAGTGAAGAAGGCCTTCGAAAGATGAACGATGAGTTGGATCGTATGAGAACGGAGCGTTTGTTGATTTCAAAATCAATTGGTGAAGCCATCGAAAAAGGCGATATCTCAGAGAATGCAGAATATGATGCAGCAAAAGATGCACAGGGCATGCTCGAAGCAAAAATTGCAGTACTGAGTGGGAAAATTGCTTCGGCACGGATTATTGATGAATCAAAAATTGACACTTCATGTGTTCAGATGCTGAATAAAGTTACCATTCGTAACCAGATCAACAATATGACCATGCAATACATCATTGTTTCAGAACCAGAAGCCGATTTGAAAGTGGGTAAAATCTCCATTCAAACTCCTATAGCTAAAGGCCTGATGGGTAAAAAACTTGGTGATGTAGTTGAGATCCAGGTACCTTCTGGTAAAATACCATTCGAAATTATCGATATCGCAATATAAAAGGCGTTGAATATGACCACCATCTTTTCGAAAATTGTAAACGGAGAAATACCAGCCTGGAAAGTGGCTGAAGATGAAAATTACCTGGCCTTTCTGGACATTTTCCCGGTGGCCAAAGGTCACACGCTGGTCATTCCGAAAAAAGAAGTGGATTACCTGTTCGACCTTGATGATGAAACCTACACCGGATTACAGTTGTTTGCCAAAAAGGTAGCCATCGGAATTCAGAAAGCCATTCCTTGCCAAAAAGTCGGGGTAATGGTTTTAGGTCTTGAAGTACCTCATGCACACATACATCTGGTGCCTATGCAAACGGAGGCTGATTTGCTCCACTTCTCCAGAAAATTGTCGTTTACCAAAGAAGAAATGGCAGAAATCGCTGCTGCAATCGCTAAAGAATGCCAGGTGTAAAGTAAAAAGGCAAAAGTAAAAGGTTGAAAAAATATGATCCCGGGCAACCGGGATTTTTTTTGCCCGATACCCGGCCAACAGAAACAACAGAAACAACAGAAACACTCTATTTCTTTACCCGATCCGGATTTTTCTTAATAAAATCGCCCCAGCTTTTTATTCCTGATTTTCCAACCGGATTTTTCATCTGGAGGTAATGGCAAACGGCTACGGCAATGGCATCGGTAGCATCAAGCTCTTTCGGAAGTTCATTCAGGCTAAACATGTTTTTCAGGAAGAATGCAACCTGTTCTTTGGCTGCACGGCCCATTCCGGTAATCGATTGTTTCACTTTCAGCGGGGCATATTCTGTAACAGGAATATTTTTACTCAACGCCAATCCCATCACGACGCCCTGGGCACGACCTAATTTCAGCATGGATTGAATATCTTTACCATAGAAAGGTGATTCAATAGCCAGCTCGTCCGGATTTAACTCGTTCAGGAGTGAGTTGGTGCGGTCGAAAATATGTCTAAGTTTTTGGTAATGATCAACGAACCCGGTGGTTTTGATGACTCCAACCTGCAGAATGCGCGGTTTGTTGTTAACCACTTCAATTAGCCCGTAACCCATCACATTCGTTCCCGGATCGATACCCAGAATTGTTGTTGGTTTGCTTTCCATTTATAATCATTGTTGTTGAGTAAAGGTAATGCTTTTTGCTTTTTGCAAGTTGCATGATGCAAAGTGCCAAAGGTTTTTGAATAAGTTTTCCGGAGTAACCAGGAAATTGGCTGGGTCAATCCATTTTTTATAGTTGGAAATTGATAGATATGTAAACGTGCTTTACATATCATCGTTTACAATCGTATTCATTTCTTTAAAAGGAACGATCCTGATTCCGCCACTTCTATTTTGCATCATATCACCTCCATAAACTACAAATCCACCTTCGGTCTGTGTCATTTTATTCCAAAACTGAATTCCTTTTAAATAATCACTGGTCACCGTCTGCCCTGATTTAATTTCAATGGGCATTCTGATATTCCCTTTTGCCAGGAGCAAATCAATTTCATTGCCCACGTTGTCGCGCCAAAAAAATAAATTGTTTGACTTACCTGCATTGTATCTTCTTTTCAGGAAATCGATAACAATCATATTTTCAAAAAGACTACCCCTGAATGGATGCAATGCAAGTTGCCTGGCATTTTCAACTCCCAGAAGTGCCACTGCCAGGCCTGTATCATAAAAATACAACTTCGGCATTTTTACAACGCGCTTATTATAGTTTTCATGGTAAGGTTGCAACCTGAATACGATGAAACTTGTTTCCAACACACTAATCCACGAACCAATGGTTTTTACATCAATCCCGACTTCAACTGCCAGGCTGCTCATATTCAGCAACTGTCCTATCCTTCCGGCACAAAGCCGGAGAAACCGTTCAAAAACAACTAAATCGGTTATGTTTTTTAATAGGCGCACATCCCGCTCTACATAAGTGCTGATGTAGTTGGCATACCATTTTGCCGGGTCTGTTTCTTCATTATAAAGTGCCGGATAGCCGCCTTTAAACAATAGCTCATTGCTATTACTTTCTTTATCGCCAATCTCTTCCAATGATAAGGGGAGTAAATACAAATACCCGACTCTTCCGGCAAGACTTTGGGAAATACTCTCCTGTAATAGAAAATTATTGGAACCTGTAATGATGAATAAGCCATGCGAATCTGTTTCGTCGAGAATTTGCTGCAAATAGGAAAACAGTTCAGGTACACGTTGTGCTTCGTCCAGTATTGCTCCTTGCGGATAATTTGATAAAAAACCACGGGGATCCTCCATAGCATACCGTCGAATATCGGGATTCTCTAAATTCACATAAGGTTTGCGACCGAATACCGACCGTACCAGCGTTGTTTTGCCAGACTGTCTTGGGCCAACAACTGCTACCGCTTTGAACTGAGCGGCTAAATTTCTGATTTCATGTTCTGCTTTTCGGAGTATCATGCAGTAAATTTACAAATATGGAATTAGATTCCAAAATTGTAATAAATTTTAAGACCAGATTAGATGCAACTGTTCATGCAATATGTCAATTTGATGCGATGTCACTTTCAAGTTTCTTCTGTTTCTGCTGAAACCAGATGCCTGAAATAATAAATGCCAGCCCAATAAACGTGGTGAAATAAATGGTTTCGCCAAGTATAAAATGAATGAATACCAGCGACAGGAAAGGTGACAGGAAGATCAGGTTGCCTGTTTTGGCATTGTTTTCACTCAGATGCATGGCTTTCGTCCATAAAATGTAAGTGATTCCGAGTTCGAACAAACCGATGTAAATGGCTGCCGGTAATGCTTTCGGATCAGGCCAGCTAAAATTTGTAAATAGAAAAGCTGCGACGAGCAGATAAATACATCCGAAGGCAAAATTCCAGAATAACTTGAAAATTTCATCGCGCTTATCGAGCACGCTCAATATCCAGAAGAGCGCCCAAATTACACTGCTTCCAACAGCCAGCAACGCCCCGGTGAGGTCGGTGTTCGCCATTCCGGAGAGACTTCCCTGCGACGAAATGAAAATAACTCCAACAAAACTGATCAGAATAGCCACAAGGTTTCGGGCAGTAATTTTTTGTTTGAGCAGAGGAGCAGAAAGCAAGGCCAGCACAATGGGCCAGATCATATTGAGGGGTTGCGCCACCTGTGCCGGTAAAAGGCTATAGGCCTGAAAAAGAATGAGGTAGTAAGCAAACGGATTTAAAGCTCCAAGTAACGCTGACTTCCCCAAACCAGCTGGGGTAACCGTGAATAATTCCTTAATTTTTCCCTGGAAAAGAATGACCACAAAAAAGGTGAGCAATGAAAAAGCAGATGCAGTCAGAATCAGGTAAAGCGGAGAAAGCGTTTGCAAGCCAAGCTTAAAAGCGGTGGCTACTGTTGACCAAAGCAGAACAGAACAAAGTGCATAAATGTATGCTTTGGAAATCCGCTTCATTGCATAGTGATTTATTTATTTTCGTTGGGAACAGGTTGTTCTGTCTTGCCTTCTGCATCCTCCAATTTTCGATATTCGGTTCGCGAATCCACTACATAAACACTTCCGGGATAATCAGTCAGCATTTTTTTGTAGAGTTCCATCGCTTCAATTTTCCGGTTAAGCTTATTCTCGTAGATTCCAGCCAACTGAAAAAGCGCATCGTCGGCCAGCATTTCCCAACTGTGATTCTTGACAATTGATTCCAGAAGTACAGCAGCTTCGGCATAGTTGCCCTGTTTCTGAAAAATGCCGGCTTTTCGGAAACTGACATCATCGTTCAGGGAATTATCCGGATACGATTTGCTAAGCGAATCAAGCGCTGACAAGGCTTCCGGAAAGTTATTCCGGAACAGTTGAAGGTCGGCACGGGCAAATATCCGGAGTGGAATAGCTGTGCTGTCGGTTTCCAGGTTTTCGCTGATAAAAAGGGCAAGATCCATCGCATCGTTGGCAATTAGCTTCGAAGTACTGGCCCGCAGTGCATCGAGTTGCGCCTTTGCCCACTGAAAATTACCCATGTAATAACCCAATTTCGCCTTTTTGAACTTCATGTCGTCAGCCAATGTGTTACTTTTATTACTTTCGATGACCTGAGAATACATGATTACTGCTTCCCATAAGTCACCCGAATACACATAAACATCCGACAATTCGGCTTTCAAAAACGAAATCTGCTGCATATTAATGCCCGGCATAACAAGGGCATCGGTTAAGACTTTGATGGCTTCTGTCGGCTCGTTAAGGTAAAATGCCAGTAAATGAGCATATTCAATCAGAAGTCCCGAGGTTTCCGGAGAAAATCCCAATACGGCAAAGATCTGGCTAAACTGATTTTTAAGCTCAATGGCCCGGATTATATCCTGAATTCCTTCGTCAATAAAGCGGTCGTATTGCATCTGCATGCGCTGTTGACTGGCCAGGTTGTATATTACAGCTTTTTTACCTTTGCCGATCAGGTAATCGTATGCTTTCGATGCCTCGTCGTAATTTTTGTTGGTGGCCGCTACATTGGCCAGCCCCAAAACATTAGATTCCTCCTCTCCCGTCCGTTTGTCAAGAGCGATGGCCTGCCTGATGGCTGCAACGAAATTTTTATCCTGAATAAATAACCAGATCAGCAGCCGGTTGTAAATAATTTGCCCTGGTTCCAGCTGAATGCGTTTCAGGATGTACGATTTCATTTGTTTGCTGATTTCCTGATCATTATCCAGGGATAATATCGACTGGAGGTTGCTTTTCACAATTTCGAGATTGCTTTCCTTTTGTTTTACCCATTCCAGATACTCATTCATCATCTGATCGTAATTGCGCATGTAATAATAAATGCGCGCCAGCTCGTAATTGAAAAGGTCCGGATTTTGGGTTGCACGTCCTTTGATATACACTTTCTCGGCATATTCAAATTCGCGCCGGTTGATAAACTGATTGGCCAGGTTCGGATATTCTGACGGATTATTTGAAAGCGAAGTAATGGCCTTCTCATACATTTTTACCGATTCGTTCACCTGTCCCTGGGCTTTTTTCAGAAAACCCCACTGCACATACCAGTACGAATCAGCCGAATTGCCCCGAAGTCCTTTCCTGATCTCTTTCTCCGCTTTTTCATAATCCGGGATGGCCAGTAAACAATCGAAGTAAATATTGAAATATCCTTCTGATTTGGTGGTCGAATACAATTGTTCGTACAATTCTGCAGCCTTCCCGAACTCCTTGTTCTGGAAGTACTGACTGGCTAAAACAGATTTGTTTTGCAGGTCTTGTGTCTGTCCCCAGACAATTACCGGTGCCAGCAAAAAAATGATCCGGATCAGGAATTTCATTAACCGATTTTTAGATTGAAGTACAAAAATAACAAACCAAAGCGTTTCCGTCAGGTGAAAACCATATTTATGAAACGAAATGCAAATGTTGATCCTGATACTTCCGATTTTAAACCTAATTTTGCTGAAATTTCGAATCAGATGACTGCAGAATTGAAAGGAAGGGAACGGCTTCCACGATGGATGAAAATGCAATTACCCAAGGGTGAAAGCTATTCCCGGATTAAAAACCTGGTGGCTCAGCACAAGCTTCATACGATTTGTACCAGTGGAAATTGCCCCAATATTGGCGAATGCTGGAACCGTGGATCAGCTACTTTCATGATTTTGGGCGACATCTGTACCCGAAATTGTAAATTCTGTGGGGTAACTACCGGGAAACCGCTTGCTCCTGATGTCGAAGAACCACGGCGCATTGCCGAATCCGTTCGTATCATGCAGCTGAAGCACGCCGTGATTACTTCAGTTGACCGCGATGACCTGCCTGATTTGGGTTCCAGCTTTTGGGCCGAAACCATTCGCGAGGTAAAAACGCTGAATCCGGAAACAAGCATCGAAGTTTTGATTCCCGATTTTCAGGGAAAAGTTGAATTGGTTCAAAAGGTTATTGATGCCGCTCCTGAAGTGATTTCGCACAACATGGAAACTGTTGAACGGCTGACTCCTCAAATACGCAGCGCAGCCAAATACCACACCAGCCTTGAAGTAGTCCGATACATTGCGGCCTCCGGAATCATAGCCAAATCAGGCATTATGCTTGGATTGGGCGAAACCGAAGCTGAAGTTTTGCAGGTGATGGACGACCTTCGGACAGTTGGCTGCAAGGTGATGACCATCGGGCAATACCTGGCGCCAACACTCAGCCATATCCCCGTTAAAGAATATATTTCACCTGAACAATTTGAAAAATACCAAACAATCGGCCTTGAAAAGGGTTTTTCATTTGTGGAAAGCAGTCCGTTGGTGAGGTCGTCATATCGGGCCGAAATTCATGCCAATGCATAAAAAAGGTTGAAGCATTGAATGAGGTAATTTTTCGCACTGAAAGTGCAGGACAACAATAGCCCGGGCTTCGACGTGAGCTCAGCCGAACGGCGAAACCCCGGGTTAACGAAATAACGGGAAAACGTCCGCGAACAAATATTTTTCAAGGCAAGAACTTTCTCTCGGACGACATTAAAAACGATATTACATGGTAAATGAATTATTGTTTACAGCAAAAAGAGCCTGGCATGAAAACGGCATGATCTGTATTTTGCTTTCCGATAATCGGGAAGTTCGTTTCCCTATTTATCTGAATGAAAAACTAAGAAATGCTTCTTTTGAACAGATATCAAATATTGAGATTATGTCTGGTGGAACTGGGCTCAATTGGCCTGATCTGGATGAAGACTTGTCGGTTATTGGTATTTTAGAAGGCCGTTTTGGCAAAAAATAGTGTTTAATAATCTCATTTTTTAATGGCAAATTTCAATTTCGAAGACCTTGGTCTGAAAGACTATAAAGAATGCTGGGACTACCAGGAAACCATTCATGCTGAAATTGTAGCAGATAAACTTTCAGGAAAAAAAAGCAGTGAAATCAATAGGTTTTTACTGGTTGAACATCCGCATGTTTACACGCTTGGAAAGAGTGGAGATGAGCACAATCTGCTGATCAACGCTGATTTCCTGAAGAAAATTGATGCTGTTTATTACAAAATCAATCGTGGTGGCGACATTACCTATCACGGTCCGGGGCAACTTGTTGGTTACCCGATTATCGATCTGGAAAACTACAAAATCGGGGTGAAGGACTACATTTTCAAAATGGAGCAGGCAATCATCCAAACCATTGCCGAATACGGACTGGAAGGCGCCCTGAAAGATGGAGCCACTGGCGTATGGCTCGATTCGGCCATTCCGGCCAAGTCCCGAAAAATATCTGCTATCGGAGTTCGCATCAGCCGGTACGTGTCGATGCACGGTTTTGCCCTGAATGTCAATACCGACATGCGCTATTTCAATTACATCAATCCATGTGGGTTCATCACCTACGGGGTGACTTCCATCGAAAAGGAACTGGTCCGGAAAATCGATATGCAGGAAGTCAAAGAAATTGTGAAAGCGAAGTTTAATGAGATCTATTGATCTTAAATCCTACAAAACCCTCGACATCACTGCTGGCCTGGGGGCTTTGACCACCAAAATACGGACAACACTTTCAGATACGTTCCGAATGTTATGAACGATGTTTGCCGGACTTTCAATCAGATTGTCCTTTTCACAAACCGTTTCTTCTTCACCAATCGTTATGGTTGGAGTGCCTTCCAGAACAACAAAAAACACGTCAACCGGAGTTTTGTGAGGTTTTAATCCTTCACCGGGTTGAAGCGTGATGTGCATCACCTGGGCCGATTCCTTGTCGTACAATTTCCGAACATCAACGCCGTGAGGGTTCTGATGCCTTTCCTGATCCTGATACCTGACTACTTTCATTTTTTTTGTTTTAGAGTGTCCAATCCAATAACCGTTTTTCGCCCTGAATGTTTCGGATTTCTGTGATTTCCTGCGATACTTCTACAACACCTTTGTAGTTGCCTTGTTCATCACGCACGGCAAAGTATTGAATCAGAATGAATTCGCCTTTCATCTGAATCCAGAAGCTGGCTTTGTCTTTTTCCCCGTTTTGGAATGCTTCCACTATTTCTTCAACCACATGAACGCTTTCGTGCGGATGGCAATTCTTGACATCGCGACCAATAATCGAATTGGTGCGCCGGAAGATTCGTTTTTCAGGAGTTGAGAAAAATCGAACCTTGTTATTTTCGTCCACATAAGTAATATCGACAGGCAAATGATTAAAAATGAGCCGGATATGTTCCGCTGATAAATGCCCGGTTTTCAGGTCCACTTCTCCTGAAAATTCAGGTTCAGAGGCTGGTTCTTCTTCGGAATAAATTTCAGGCTGAATAAATGGGAATCCAATTCCGAGGCTTTCACCAATCAGGGCATTTAGTTCTTTTTCAGAAACAATCTCAGAAATTACCGGGAACAGGATGCGTTCTTCGCGGAATTTGATGGCGTAGATGTTAAAGAAAATATCGCCAGCCAACCGGTTGAATTTCTTCAGGTCAAAATCGGGCTGATCCAACAACTGAATGATGGATTTGAGGTTTCCACGAATGTCATCATGAAACGACCACATCACCTGCAAGCAGCGGTAATTGGGTAAATGTTTTTCGACTATCGGGAAAAACACGTTTTCCATGATCTGGTAATGCAAATCAATTTTTGCCAGATCGGTAAATTTCTCTTTTAATTCATGTTGAACCAGTTTGTATCCCTGATTGATCTCTTTCAATAATGGACGAATAGCCTTAAGCCGAAAATCAATCTGTTGATTATTCTGAATCAGCAAATCCAGAAAACTATTTGGATTTGGCGCTGTGTAAGGAAATTCCTGAAGTGATTTATGCAACAAGTTGAGCGCTTTGTTGATTCCCTTTTTCAGTTCATTCATGGGGATTTCCAGTTGAACCAACTGATCGACCACAGCAATCACATCAGCCGGACCGGCATGATCGATTACCTGCTGATACTGTACCAGCAATTCCGGACTCATCTTTTCGCGAATGACTATTTGGAAAAGTTCAACAAGTTTCGCTATTCTTTTCTCGTAATGATTGGTAAATTCTGACATCGGACTACGGATATTTATTCGTGCAAAGTAATTAAAAAAAAGACCATTTTATTCGGAGCAAATAGCTTACCTTTCAATGGTATTTCTATCTTTTTATGAAAGATTTCCTGCAACAGCGCAACCTTAAGAACCTGATTTTCGTCTGTATCAAAAAACACTGACCTATGAGAACGATACTTCTGCTTTTGGTTTTGGTGGGTATTTTGGCTGTCAGTTGCGAACAAGACGATATTTCTATCTGGGGAGAAGGTTTTTGCATGACAATCGGCGACAAGGTTGTTCTCAAGCCCGAAGACATTGATTATTACGTTTTATCCACTCACATGATCTACCTTAAGGGTGATAACTCTTTCCTGAAAGAGGAACTTTACCGGGATAGTTTTTGTGTCTATGCCGATGGTGAGAAAATTTATTCCGGAGTATTTCAATCCTGGGTTTCCTCCTTCATGCCCACGGGTCCAGTCATTTATACTCCTGGCATCTTTTATGCCGACTATTTATTGCCGATTGAATTTATACAGTGGACGGATCTGTCAGGGAAAGTAAATCCTGATCCGCGTGGAGATGAAAGGATTGTTCAGGCGCTAAAAGCATTCGGGCAATTTCAGGAAGGATTAAAATGTGAACTCCGTTCGGTTCAATTCGCTTCAAAAAACAAGGTAATTCTTCAGCTTGGTTTGATTAATAATGACACTTTTAATTATTTATACCTCGATCCTGTAAAAATGGGTATGGGATTCTTCCATTATTTCACCAATGGATTGTCTTTTTGGGATGCGAAATCCTATAAATCCTATTCAAATAATGTTCAGTATATCCAACCTGTTCCATATAATTCATGGGAAAAAGAATGGTTATCGGTAATAGAAAAACGATCTGAAAAGACGATTTGGATCACATACGACAACTTTGATGAAATTCCTTCAGGAAAATACTTGCTTAAGTTTAGTTTTCCGGGATTATCCAATGTACCCAAAACAGAACTTTTTCAGGGAAATAGCCGGATTTGGATGGGCGATCTTGTCCTTTCAAAAGAAATTTCCAGAGAGTAGAAATGATTTCCGGAAAAATCCCGAAAAAGAATCCATTTATTATTGATCAAGTTTCTCCAAATGTTTTATTTCAGGCAAAAAGCTATTTTTATCTCAGGAAAAGGTTTGTTACCTTGCGCTTGGAAATAGCTGCTGATGACAGAACAATTCAAAAATTATAATTTACAATTCAAAAATTCTTATGATTGACATTGACGAACTGGACGACAAGTTCAGCATTGAAGGCGAAATTGGATTTGGCGAACTGGAAAATGATCTGGTTTTTGTAACTGTTTCGAACATACATGCTGATGCCGATATTTGCCTGTACGGCGCACATGTTACGAGTTTCAGACCACAGAATGCCATGGATATTCTGTGGATGAGTCCTGAAAGCAGTTTCGAAGTTGGGAAACCCATTCGCGGCGGAATTCCGGTATGTTTCCCCTGGTTTGGTCCGCACAAAACCGATCCGGAGAAACCCCAGCACGGTTTCGGTCGCCTGATGTACTGGGATATGGCCGGGACAGCGACCTTGCCGGGTGGTGAATCACAGATCAGGTTACAGCTTTGTTCTTCGGAAGAAACAAAAGCATACTGGCCACACGATTTTTGTGCTGAAATGACATTTGTTGTCGGGCGAACGCTTCAAGTGAGCCTCAAGGTGACAAATACCTCAGCAAAACCTTTTGAATATACCTGTGCATTGCATTCCTATTATAACCTTTCGGCCATCGATAACATCACCATTGAAGGCTTGCAGGGAACTACCTATTACAATCAGCTTACCGGAGAGAATGGTATTCAGGAAGAAGAGACCCTGCAAATTCAGGAACCAATGACCCGACATTATTTAGATACTGAAGCACCGGTTGTTATTGCCGACAGTGTTTTCCGTCGCCGGATCAAAGCTGAAAAAACAGGAAGCAAGGTTACCACTATCTGGAATCCGGGAGAAGAAACCTGTGCCAAAATCGGTGATCTGCCTGATGATGCCTACCACGCGTTTGTTTGCGTCGAAGCTACCAATGCTTTTGGCTTTCCAATTAAGCTGGCACCTGGTGAATCTCATGAAACTTCGGCCATGATTGGTTTGGAGGAATAAACGAGATGAAAAAAACCAATGCTGCCCGTTTGCTCGATGCCAAAGGAATTTCGTATGAACTGGCAGAATACGAAGTGGACGAAAATGACCTGAGTGCTGTAACTCTAGCCATAAAAATCGGACAGGATATTGAGCAAATCTTTAAAACGTTGGTTCTTCGGGGCGACAAGAATGGGGTGTTTGTGGCTGTTATTCCCGGAAATGCTGAAGTTGACCTGAAAAAAGCGGCCAAAATCTCCGGAAATAAGAATTGTGTCCTGGTTCAGCAAAAGGAATTGCTTGGTTTGACCGGGTACATCCGTGGCGGTTGCTCACCTTTGGGCATGAAAAAACTGTACCCAATTTACATTCATGAAACCTGCAAGTTGTTTGATCAGATATTTATAAGTGCCGGACAGCGCGGATTGCAGCTCAAACTCAACCCTGAAGATTTAATCAAAGTTACCGGTGCGGTGGTTTGTGATGTTGCGGAATAATTCAGAAGTAAACTTTCAGGAATAAAACGTGTTTAAAAGTTTCTCTTTTTTTACATTTGGATAAACCTAAAACAATGACTATGAACAATCAACTAAACCGCAGAACTTTTCTCGCACAGGTTTCGGCTGCCGCAGTCGCAACCGGACTATCATCGCTTCCTTTTATTTCGGGCGCCAAATCGGTGAAAGAGCAAAAGAGACTAGGCATTGCCCTGGTCGGTCTGGGGTATTATTCAACCGGATTACTGATGCCTGCACTGGAACAAACTCAGCATGTTAAGCTGGTTGGCCTGGTAACGGGGACTCCCGAAAAAGCCAAAAAGTACGGCGAAAAGTACAATATTCCGAAAGAAAACATATACAATTATCAGAATTTCGACGATATCGCCAAAAACCCTGCTATTGATGTCGTTTATATCGTTTTGCCCAACAGTATGCACAAAGAATTTGTCATTCGGGCAGCAAAGGCCGGAAAGCAGGTGATTTGCGAAAAACCGATGGCCCTGAATGCCGCTGAATGCCGTGAAATGATTGGTGCCTGCAAAAAAGCCGGTGTTTCTCTTTCAATTGGTTATCGTTTACACTACGATCCCTATACCCAGCGCATCATGCAAATGGCCAAAGAAAAGCCGTTTGGCGAGATAACGATGGTTCATGCTTCTGCCGGTTTCCGGATGAACCGTCCGACTGACCATTGGAAGGCGAAAAGTTTGTTAGGCGGTGGGGCCATTATGGATATGGGGCCATATCCGTTGCAGGCCGCGCGCTATTCCACTGGTCTTGAACCTATCGCTGTTACTGCCCAGCAATTTAATTCCGACCCTAACGTTTTTGTTGGCGTTGATGAAACAACCACCTTCCAGCTTGAATTTCCGAACAACATTGTGGCCAATTGCCTGACCAGCTTTGCCGCCAATGTCAATTTTCTGAATATAAATGCACAGCAGGGAGAGTATGGGCTCCGGCCATTTAGCGGATACGGTGGTTTTCATGGATTTTTGCCCAAAGGAGAAACATTCGACTTCCCGGAAATGAACCAGCAGGCCAAACAGATGGACGAAATGTGTATGGCGATTATGGAGAACAGACCTTCGCCTACTCCTGGAGAAGAAGGCTTGCGCGACATGGTTATTATCGATGCCATGCGTGAATCAGTCCGAAAGGGAGGCATCCGGATAGTTCTCTAAAAAATGGGAAACTCGCTTGGCAGCTTACCGTGTACCCACATCTTTTCCTGATTCTATTCCTCCAATTATGGTTCGTTCCTACGGAACTCTTTGATATATAATCCACCCATGCCCCGGATTAAAATCCGCGGCTACAACATGAATCATCCCTACGGGATTTACATGTAAGAGCCGTAGGCTCGCTTCATATTGTAGGGACGGAATAAATTCCGTCCACATGAATTATCACCACCAACCAATTGAGAGCCGTAGGCTCGGAGCATTTAACTTTGTGGGTACACGGTAGTCGCTTGGCAGGCGGGGTTTCGGAATTTGACATTCGTTGAATGGTAACACTTAAGCGATCATCATTTTCTTCGGAAATTTTATCTCAATGACTAATGACTTTTTCCTGTTTTCCTGTTTCTTTCTACAATTCATCCTCAAAATCCGACACTTCAGCATATCTTTTTTTGTGTGACGAGCACTTTGTTTCACCTTTGGATCGTGAAACATCAGGAAGTCAGAAAAATGAAACGAATCCTTTTTTTTATCATCTTTTGCTTTTTCGGCTTAACCGCCTTTTCGCAAACCGTAATTACCGGAAAGGTTACCGAAGAACATGGAGAACCGCTTCCGGGCGCCAATGCTTACCTTCAGGGAACTTACGATGGAACTTCATCCGGCGAAAACGGCGTATTCAAATTCAAAACCTCCAAATCGGGGACACAGGTTTTGCGGGTCGAATTTATGGGCTACGAAGCTCTTGCTCAAAACCTTGAATTGAAAGGTGATACCATCCGCCTGAACATTCAGTTAAAGGAAGCTTTCAATGTACTGAATGCTGTGACCATCACTGCCGGAACCTTTGAGGCCAGCGACAAAAAACAGGCGGTCACCATTACTCCTATCGACATGGTGACAACTGCCGGAGCAGCCGGAGATGTGTATGGCGCTTTACAATCGCTTCCGGGCACCTCTACCAATGGCGAATCGGGCCGTTTGTTTGTAAAAGGTGGCGACAGCGAGGAATCACAAACTTACATTGATGGGTCACTCGTTTATGTACCTTACAATTCGTCTGCGCCCAATCTGGCCACCCGCGGACGATTCAATCCATTCATGTTTAAAGGTACAGTTTTCAGCACTGGCGGTTATTCGGCCGAATATGGCCAGGCGCTTTCGTCAGTTTTATTGCTCAATACCAACGATATGCCTGCTGAAGACCAG
>JAUXUF010000031.1 GCA_030684645.1 Bacteroidota bacterium
GACGGATTCCCATCAGGATATTTTTCATTTCGGCTTCAGATGCACCCAGGTCCCATGCTTTTTTAGCTTCCAGATGGGCACGAACAAGCAATTCTTCCAGTTTATCGCGGTTCTCAATTATTTTGTCCTGACGATCGTACACATTCTGAATCAGTTTGGCAGCTTCCTCGCGGTGACAAACCTGACACGAATTGGCCACATTGTTGAGCGGCGACTGGATGTGATGATCAGTGAATTTCTGTCCACCTTCACTTTTATACGGCATGTGGCAATCGGCACACGATACGCCCCGTTCAGCATGAATGCCCAACGAGTATGTTTCATATTCCGGATGCTGGGCTTTCAGCATCGGCGCTTTGCTCAATCCGTGCGTCCAGTCTGAGAATTCAATTTCGTCGTAATATTTTTCGATGGCTTCGGCGCTCATTCCTTTATCCCACGGGAAAGTCAGGTATGCAGCGCCTTCAACCTTGTGTTTATCGAAATAGTATTCAACATGGCACTGGGCACAAACCAAGGTACGCATTTCCTGGTGCGAGGCTTTGGTGATATCTTTACCCTGACGTTGAAAAGCTTCAATCAGTCCCGGACGGGAAATGTGCAGGTTCATGGTTTTCGAATCGTGGCAATCGGCACACCCAATCGGGTTAACCACTTCAGCTCCCAGGCGTGACCATTTCCCTTTGTAGAATTCGGTAACTCCTTTTTCCTGCATCATTCGCGGAACATCGGGGCTTTTGCAGGTCCAGCAGGTCGAAGGTTGTGGTCCGTCTGTTTCGTTGGTAGGGCCACCGGTGCGCAAGCTATTCCGGATGTCTTGAATTGCATAAAAATGCCCGCGTCCCTGACTGTAATCCCTTGAAAAACCGTATCCGGCCCAAAGCACTACCAGTTTCGGATCCACTTTTAGCATGTCAATCATCTTGCTACCATCATATTTGCTGGCAAACGTGGTATCGGCAGTCTGATAATACGATTGAAATTCACGCGGATAGTTTTCGCCCCAAACTTCATTCCGGGGCTCGAATTGCGAAACTTCTGTTTTCGGAACATTTACGAAAACAGCTTCTGCCCGGCGTTCAATAACCGATGAGGCCAGCAAACCGACCAGAAAAACGATTATTATGGTGACAAAAAAGATGAGCCATGCCATCCAGGGCCGATTCTCAATAAGTTGTGATATAGGTTTCATAAGGGTATGTATTGAATTTGTTATTATTTCTGAAATGAGAACAATTGAATGCAGTGGAAGTCGGTTGAAAGCGTAGTAAAACAATTGTTTCCGACTGCTTTCAATTGCCTTCAATCGCTTTCTATTAATCCGCCATAGCTTTTTTCAACCAGTCAGGAACCGGGCTTTCGGGCAGCGGAACCCGCGCATTGGGTGTGCTGCTCAAACTATTTACCCGGCCATGCGGAACTTCGCGGTGGCACTCCCAGCAAACCCGGTCGGTGGCATGTACTTTCTGATTTTCTACTGAAGACATCAGCTTTGGATCGAGCAGAAGGTTTGAATGGCAACGGATACAGTTCTGATGTACGACTTCCTTTCCGGCCTCGTGAATGAAAATGACCTGTGGTTCCATCCGGAGGGCAAACATTGAAGCATGCCGCATCCCGTCTTTGGCCTTGAAAAAGTACTTGTTGAATACATTGTTATGAGGCACATGACAGTCGTTGCAGCTGGTGTACCGGCGGTGGGAACTGTGGTTCCAGGTAGCATATTGGGGCGACATGATGTGACAGTTTACGCAGGTTTCAGGACTATCAGAAAGGTATGAATAAGCTTTGCTGGTATAAAAAAGGAAAAAAAACAGCCCGACAAAAATTCCTGTTACCAGCAACACCGGAAATCTCCATTTTTTAGGGGGATGTAATTTTGAGATAAATTTCATAAATTCTGCACGTCTAGGTTATTGCAGGCTGCATCAGTATGAAATATAAAGTGACTGATTATCAGACTACTGCGTAAAAGTACAGTTTTTTGACCAAATAAAGCGTACCCAATGATACAATTCGGGGATTGTTGTATAGCATGGTTTGAGAAGGGTTTTCAGGAGCTATTCCCGATGAAGAAAAAAACGCTGTAAAAGAAGATGAATAAGTGGTTATTGCAGAGTATATCTAGAAACTGTTTAAAATTTCCCGTAGGGAAAATCTGTCGGTAGGAATGTTGAAATAACCTCTAAGTATTCATCGAATACTATCCGGCTTAACACCTCCCGTTTCCAGGCTGAAAACTACGACTGGCAACTGTTTCTGTTTATTTCTTCAGCTCCCAGCTAACGCCATCTTTGCCATCTTTAATATCAAAACCGATAGCGGCCAGTTCGTTTCGGATTTTGTCCGAGGTTGCCCAGTCTTTGTTGGCTTTGGCTTCCATCCTCAGTTTCATGAGTAAATCAACCACTTCGTTTAAGACTTCGCTGTTTCCACCTTCATTCTGATCTTCAGCTTTTAATCCGAAAATATCGAAAACAAATGTATGGAAAAGCGTTTTTAAAGCGTCGCGATCTTCCAAGGTAATTGTTGTTTTTCCATCGGCAACCGAATTGATTATCTTTACACCTTCGAACAGATAGGCAAAGGCAATCGGGCTGTTCATATCGTCGCCCATCGCGGCGTAGCAGTTATCTGCCAATTCATTAATATTTACTGAAGAAGATCCAGAAACAGGCAAAGTTTCAATCCTGGCGACTGCTTTCATCAGGCGATCCAGCCCTTTTTCGGATGCCTGAAGCGCTTCGTTCGAGAAATCGAGCGTGCTGCGGTAATGTGCCTGAAACATGAAAAAGCGGATGGTCATTGGGGAATATGCTTTTTCGAGCAACGGATGATTTCCGCTGAAAAACTCTTCGAGCGAAATGGCATTTCCGAGTGACTTGCCCATTTTCTGGCCATTCAGGGTAATCATGTTGTTGTGCATCCAATACCTGACTGCCGGTTTTCCGTGTGCCGCCTGTGCCTGTGCCATTTCAGCTTCGTGGTGCGGAAAAGTCAAATCCATTCCTCCGCCATGAATGTCAAATGTTTCGCCCAGGTATTTGCAACTCATGGCAGTACATTCGAGGTGCCAGCCGGGAAAACCATCGCTCCAGGGCGATGGCCAGCGCATGATGTGTTCGGGTTGTGCTTTTTTCCAGATAGCAAAATCCAGTCCGGAGCGTTTTTCATCCTGGCCATCCAGCGTGCGGGTATTGCTGATCAGGTCTTCAATTTTGCGGCCCGAAAGCTTGCCGTATTCATTTTCGCTGGCAAATTTCTCCACGTCAAAATACACCGAACCATTGCTTTCGTAAGCATATCCGGAGTTTAAAATTTTCTTCACTTCCTCAATCTGCTCAATGATATGGCCTGAAGCGCGGGGTTCAATGCTGGGTAATTCGAGATTGAGCAAAGCCATTGCCTGATGGTACATGTTGGTATATTTCTGAACCACTTCCATAGGCTCCAGTTCGTCGAGCTTTGCCTGCACTTCAATCTTATCTTCACCTTCGTCGGCATCTGCAACGAGGTGTCCAACATCGGTAATGTTGCGCACATAACGCACTTTGTAGCCAATTTGCTTCAGGAACCGAAAGATCAAGTCAAAAGTAATGGCCGAGCGCGCATGACCAAGGTGTGGCGGGCCATAAACCGTTGGACCACAAACATACAACCCCACTTTGCCGGGAACAAGCGGTTCAAAAACTTCTTTCTTTCGGGTAAGTGTGTTGTAAATTTGTATTTCCTGAATCATGATCATTGATTTTTGATGGTGCAAATGTAAAAAATAATGATGAAAGGTAAGAAGTCCCTGAGTCCTCCCAGATATCACTTTCAAAAGATTTAAAATAAGTCAAATCGCAAAATTCATCCAAATATTGCGAATGCATTCGCAAGTTTAATCTAAATTTTGCGATTTGCAGATTTTCTTGCTCTCTACAGCATAAAGGTGATAGACTTCGCAAGGTTCTATAATGGATTGTGTGGGTAATAAAATTCATCATTGAGCAACTACTTTAAACTTGGATTATATCAAGTTAAATTGTTTAGAAACCTTATTTGCCAAGGAAACCTTAGTAGAACCAAATGGCGAAAGAGCGTTTTTAACCTTATTCCCTTATTGAATTACAGTTAGATTAATAAGGTTAAAACAAGGTGGATTATGCTTTCTACTGAGGTTATTTAGATAGAAATAAGATTTTTCTTAGCATAAATTTTTCTCTTTTAGAATTTATTGAATGAGCAGTAAAAATTCTTACCCATAAAAATCGTTATAGACCCCTTCGCAATTTGTCCCCAAACATCAACTATAACTAAAAACTTCAGGTAATATCCTGATTTGTTTGCTAGTTCGGCTTTTCGAAATTACTTTTGCCTTCATTCTTGACTAACCTCCGGAATCAGCAAGAACCGAATGCTCATGAGATTGTTAAGTTTAGAATCCAATTAGAAAAGGAAGCGCCTTCGGTGCGAAATATTTGTAGCCCCGGCTTTTAAGCCGGGGATCAGAAAAGAAAAGACCTTAGCGCCGGTAGATAATGATGTTCAAAGCGAAAACCTTATTCCGGCGCAATGGAACAAATTTAAATTCAATCAGAATAAAGGTTTTCACAGGAGATTTTAAAAAGATGACAACTAAAAGAAACATACAAAAAGAACTCGAATCACGGGTATTGGTACTCGACGGCGCCATGGGAACCATGATTCAGAAATACCGCCTGTCGGAAGAGGATTTCCGCGGCACTATTTTTACTGATTTTCAATACGATCTGAAAGGGAACAACGATCTCTTGTCGATTACCAAACCGGAAATAATCCGCACTATTCATGCCGAATTTTTGGAGGCCGGCGCCGACATTATCGAAACCAATACCTTCAATTCAACCAGTATTTCGCAGGCCGATTACCACCTCGAAGAATGGGTGTATCAGCTCAACCTGCAATCGGCCCAGCTGGCAGTTAAAGTTGCCGATGAATTCACAACTAAAAATCCGAAGAAACCTCGTTTTGTTGCCGGAGCCATTGGCCCGATGAACAAAACTTTGTCACTTTCGCCCGATGTGAACGATCCCGGATTCCGGTCAGTATCGTTCGACGAGGTAAAAGCATCGTACCGCGAACAGTTGAAAGGGTTGCTCGATGGCGGCGTTGACTTGTTGCTGGTCGAAACCATTTTCGATACCCTGAATGCCAAAGCTGCACTTTTTGCCATCGAAGATGAATTGGAAGAACGAGGAATGCGGCTTCCGGTCATGGTTTCAGGAACAATAACCGATGCCAGCGGACGGACACTTTCAGGCCAAACCGTTGAGGCTTTTCTGACCTCGGTTTCGCACATCGACTTGCTCAGCATTGGGTTAAACTGTTCGCTTGGCGCCAAAGATCTGCGCCCGTATCTGGAAGAACTTTCCAAAAAAGCGCCATTTTTCATCAGCGCCTATCCGAATGCCGGTTTGCCCAACCAGTTTGGCGAATACGACGAAACTCCGGATGAAATGGCGCATCAGGTCAGTGATTTTCTGGACAACAAATTCGTGAATATCATCGGCGGTTGCTGCGGAACAACACCGGAGCATATCCACGAATTGGCAAAAATTGCCGCAAAGGCAGAACCACATCACCGGAGGAAAATAGACAAACACACCAAACTCAGCGGATTGGAACCGGTCACAATTACTCCGGAAACCAATTTCGTGAATATTGGTGAACGATGCAATGTGTCTGGTTCGCGCAAATTTGCCCGATTAATCCGCGAAGGAAAATATGAGGAAGCAATTGCCATTGCCCGAAACCAGGTTGACGAAGGCGCGCAGGTCATCGATATCAATATGGACGATGCCATGTTCGATGCCAAAAAGGAAATGGTCACTTTCCTGAACTTGCTGATGGCCGAACCCGATATTGCAAGGGTTCCGATGATGATTGACTCATCGAAATGGGAAGTGATTGAAGCAGGGCTGAAATGTGTGCAGGGCAAAGCGATTGTGAATTCCATCAGTATGAAGGAGGGTGAAGCGGTATTCCGTAAACAGGCGCAACTTCTGAAACGCTACGGAGCTGCCGTGGTTGTGATGGCTTTCGACGAAATAGGACAGGCCGATTCGTTCGAGCGACGTATTGAAATTTGCCAGCGTGCTTACAACATTCTCGTCAACGAAATTAACTTTCCTCCTCAGGATATCATTTTCGATTCGAATATCCTGATCATCGGCACCGGAATGGAGGAACACTATAATTATGCGGTGGATTTCATCAATGCCGTGAGCTGGATCAAGAAAAATCTGAAATATGCCAAAACAAGCGGCGGGGTCAGCAATGTGTCGTTTTCCTTCCGTGGAAACGACCAGGTGCGCGAAGCCATCCATTCAGTTTTTCTGTTTCATGCCATACGCGCCGGGCTCGACATGGGTATTGTGAATCCCGGAATGTTGCAGATTTACGACGAAATTCCGAAGGATTTCCTGGAGAAAGTGGAGAATCTGGTCCTGAATAAAAAACCGGAAGCAACCGAAGAACTGCTTGAATTTGCACTAACCTTAAAAGTGCAGGATGCCAAAGAAGAACGTATCGATGAATGGCGTAACCTGCCCATTGAAAAACGGCTGGAACATTCTCTGATCAAATGATTGCCCGATTATATCGATATTGATCTGGCTGAAGCACGTCCATTGTATTCGCCGGTGCTGAACATCATCGAAGGTCCGCTGATGGACGGAATGAACGTGGTGGGTGACCTGTTTGGCGCTGGGAAAATGTTCCTTCCACAGGTCATCAAATCGGCCC
>JAUXUF010000059.1 GCA_030684645.1 Bacteroidota bacterium
CTTCATCATGGATGTTTTGAGCCAGAGGGGTAACCGCTTTTTGTGTGTTCATGGTGCGGACAATTTCACGCCATCCGCTGTGAATGCCTTCTTTCTTTAGTTGATGCCGGACCGTATTCACCACCCAATAGGCCAGCAGGCTCAGATGAAGATGGGCCATCGCGCTTTCATCTTTTTTATGGTAGATGGGACGTATTTAACTCATCGAGATAACCAGCATTCAAGATGGTACGATGGCAAACCCTGTCGCAAGAATTGCGATAACTCTCCACTAAACGGTAATAACCCGAATAGCGATCAGTCTTGGGATTGGTACGCATGGATACTTTGAAATACATGGCCCCAAAGTAAACACGTAAATCACTGAAAACCAATACCCCCTTGTGTACTACAAATGGAATTTGAAAAATACAAATACTGAATATCAGATACTTACAAAATCAAAACACAAAAAATACCCATAATCAGAGCAAAAAAACTTGATTTTAGGCTGTTTTTTCTTCGATCTTGATGGAAATGCTGCAAGATGGGTTAAATCTTCCCAACACAAACGGTCATTTTATTAATCCTGAAACTAGCCAAAATCAGGTTGTGTGGCGCTTTCGCTGGCTCTGGATATGGAGTGCTAGGGAATTGCTCCACATGGACTTACCCCGGAGATATAAACAATGCCCTTGCAAATATGGGGTTTTCTAATGGAGGTACTTGGGATAGTTTAAGCGATAACTATCAGATAGTTAAAGGAGAATTAAAATATTTCCATCCGGTCATTATGACAGGTACAACCGGTATTTTTAATCTGACTAATGCCCACATTTGGGTAGCAGATGGATATGATTCACTGGCGTATGAATACGAATCAATTTACTACGATGAATTTGGAAATCCACATTGTACATGTGTTCAATATTCCAGAGAAATGATTAGCATGTGTTGGGGACAATATAATGGAAGTGGAAATGGTTTTTATTTGGCACATTACTCATTTACAGATTGTTCTGGAGATTCATATGACACATATTTACGAGCACTGACAGGTATTCGCCCGTAAATACTGACACCTTGCAATTTCAATTTTTACTTATGATGCGGATCAAGGATTGGATTTATAAACAGTTTATCATAGGCGACAAAATCAATAATTTCCATTAATATCACAAAGTTCTCCATGGCAATTTATTATCTTTGTCTTCAGAGTATTACTATTACGTAGCATTTGATTCTTCAACTCTTGATCCGCAATTATTATTTTCGATTAATATTTTAGTTACTCCTAATACAACCAAAATGAAACCATTATATTTACATATTGTTATTGCGGCCTGTTTAATTCAATTTCTGATTTCATCCTGTGATTTATTTACATTTCAGGATACGAATAAGGTCGAACTTGGAGGATTAAATGAGTTAAAAGAAACCATTTCTACTGATGGACAGATAATTGCAGATGATTCTGATAGCATAATGGCACCTTTTGTGTATAGAAAATGGTTTGGTTTAACTGAATCACAGCAACCTATTGACAGTTTGTATTTGCTGAAGAACCGAGGTGGTGAATTAATTGAAAAATGGGCAATTAAGAAATTAATAAGTTACGATAAACGCCTTCAGCGACATGAATATTTATTGTCCAATGGTATGTATGTTTATTTTGAATGTGACCACAATCTCAATTTTTATATCAGTGAATTTGTTGATCATCCTGAAAAACTGAGAAAAGACCTAAAAAAAGGGAAATACGTTTGGCTTGCCGACAAGCCTGACAATTGGGAATGATTGTCTGTTTAATTCTATTTTCACTTAAACTTCTTCAGCAAAAAATCCTGATTAATAATCCGGTAATATCCAAAAGCGAACGAGAATTTGGTGGTGAGGAAGTCGTAAAGGGCTTCTTGTTTTATACGGTTTTATAACTATTTTTGCACTTAAGTGGCAATTCTCTGACAGAAAAGCAATCTGTTGGATTTCATCATACAAAATGATCTTCTGATGTGTCGGTAATCAGATGCAAATCTATTTCAGAACATTTTGATTGCAACCACTGGATTTAATACGTTTAACTTTTGACTTGACACTACTTCTATGGATGATTTCAATTTGGTTGATCGCGGCTGTTGCAATGGACATGGTGGTACCTGCTCAAAACTACACGTTTATGATTGGCTCAATGATGTCATCAGTAATACCAATCCTACTGATTTGGTTGAAGTTCGGTTCAAGAATACCCGAAAAGATTTTTTCCGGAATGTAAATAACCTGAAATTGGATCCAGGCGATATTGTCGCCGTGGAAGCCAATCCGGGACATGATATCGGTATTGTTACGGTGACGGGCGATCTGGTCATCGAACAGATGAAAAAGCACAAAGCCACGCTGATCAACGGTGAAATCCGTAAAATATACCGAAAAGCCAAACAAGCTGACATCGACAAATGGAAGGAATCCATTGCCCTCGAACACCAAACCATGATACGGTCGCGCCAGATTGCCATAGAACTTAACCTGAACATGAAGATCGGCGACGTGGAATACCAGGGCGACCGGACCAAAGCAATTTTCTATTACCTGGCCGACGACCGGGTTGACTTTCGTCAACTCATCAGGGTGCTTGCCGATACTTTCAAGATCCGTATTGAAATGAAGCAGATCGGTGCGCGTCAGGAAGCCGGACGAATTGGCGGAATCGGCCCCTGTGGCCGTGAAATTTGCTGCGCCTCCTGGATGAGTAATTTTGTATCAGTAAACACCAATTCGGCACGTTATCAAGATATTTCACTCAATCCGCAAAAGCTGGCCGGTCAGTGCGGAAAGCTTAAATGTTGCCTCAATTTTGAATTGGATACTTATCTCGACGCCCAAAAAGATTTTCCGCCGGCCAATGTTCAACTCGAAACCGAAAACGGAACCTTTCAGTATCAGAAAGCAGATATTTTTAAACAAATATTCTGGTATTCACAGATGGGCGATAAATCTGGAACTTTTTTTTCTGTTCCGGTAAAGAGAGTGAAAGAAATTATCCAGATGAATCAAAAAGGCAAAAAAGCATCCCGGCTGATTCAGGATTTTGACGTCAAACCGGTAATTGAAAAAATGGGTTTTGAAGCAGGTTCAGACCATGATTCCTTAACACGATTTGATGATCCCAATCGTGCAGCCGGTAAAAAACACGGGAACAGCCGCCGGAGAAAATTCAAACCAAAAATATGAAACAGTTTTTTTCCTATCTTCTGATCCTTTCCTTACTGACAGGCATCATTTCGTGCGACCGTAAACGGGTTTTTGAATCCTATTACGAATTAGACAAAAAAGGATGGAACAAAGATTCTGTGGTCGTATTTCAAGCAGCAATCACCGATACCGTCAAAAACCATAATTTGTTCGTAAACATCCGGAACAAAGGAACTTATCCGTACAGCAACATTTATCTTTTCCTGACTATTGGTTCGCCCGATGGAACGTTAAAAACAGATACCGTTGAGTTCATCCTCGCAGAACCTTCGGGTCGCTGGAAAGGAAGTGGTCTCGGTGATTTGTTTGACAACCAGATTCTTTATAAAAACAGCGTTTATTTCCCCCGGAAAGGAAAATATTCCTTTGAAATCAAACAGGGGATGCGCGACAATGTGCTACCCGGAATCCGTGATATTGGCATCCGGATTGAAAAAACATACTGAAAGTGGCTAAGAATAAATTAACAAAATTTGCCGAGCTGAACACCTATGATCATGTGGTTTATGTATCGTACAAACAATTGCAATCCGAAGAATTTCAGTTCAGGGGAAAATGGAGCCAGTTTTTTTTTGGGAACAGCAATCCGCTAATTCTTGAATTGGGCTGCGGTAAGGGTGAATATTCTGTTTCGCTGGCCAGGCATTTTCCTCAATTCAACTTTGTGGGAATCGACATCAAAGGATCCAGAATGTGGGATGGGGCCACCCAGGCCAAAGAGATGGGGTTGAACAATGTGGGATTTTTACGTACTAACATCGAAAATATCCGTTTGTTTTTTGCTGAAGACGAAGTGTCAGAAATCTGGCTCACCTTTCCTGATCCGCAAATGAAGAAGACACGCAAACGAATGACAGCCACCAATTTCATTGAGAACTACCGCCAGATTATGATTCCCAACGGAATTATTCACCTGAAATCCGACAGTAATTTTATGTATCGGTACACCGAAGCAATGGTCGCCGAAAATCAGTTTGAAATTGTCCGGAAAACCGACGACGTGTATCATTCGGAATTGCTCGACGAGGTACTTTCGATCCAGACATTTTATGAAAAACAATGGCTCGACCGTGGAATAAACATTAAATACCTGGCATTTAAACTAAGTCATCAGAATCCGCTTCTTGAGCCTGATGTAGAGATTGAAAAAGATCCGTACCGAAGTTTCGGACGGGATGCGAAGCCCCTCTAAATCTCCCCGCAGTGGAGACTTAAAAGCCCCATCCCCAACCCCTGCCTCGTCTGGCAGGCGGGCTTCCCCAAAAGGGAAGGGGGTTGGGCAGTGAAAACTCAGAAAGATTGATATGTATTGTAAATGAGTTTAATGTCAAAGAGTAAATCTTCATATAAGCGTTCTTTATCCCCTCCTCTTGGAGGGGTTGCCCGCCTGCCGGCGAGGCAGGGGGGAGGCTTTTCTTTACCCCCTCTTGAGGAGGGGGCAGGGGGAGGCTTTTCATTTTACGAAAAAGTATATGAAGTAGCCCGGTTAATTCCCGCCGGAAAAGTGACCAGCTACGGGGCGATCGCAGCTTTTCTCGGGTCGGCGCAGTCGTCGCGAATGGTTGGCTGGGCCATGAACAATGCCCATGTTCAGGAAAAATATGTACCTGCTCACCGGGTGGTAAACCGAAATGGCCTGCTCACCGGTAAGCATCATTTCGGCTCGCAAACCATTATGCAGGAATTACTTGAAGCTGAAGGAATACGGGTTGTTGATGACCAGATCATCGATTTTGAAAAGCGCTTTTGGAATCCGATGATTGAACTTGTGATGGAATAGATTGTTTAAAAAGTTCCAAAGTACCTGAGTACCTAAGTCCCAAAGTCAGAAATTGGAAAATGACAGGTTTTTTCTCTGGTACTTAGGTACTTTGTCTCTCAGGTACTTTAAAGATCGAAGCAATCAAAATTCACAATAAATAAAAGACAAATGACAGAAATACCACGCAGATTAATCGTTCCCAAGAATATCACCGATGCACTCCGAAGTGTTAATTTCCCCGGAAGTAATCAGGATGTAGTTTCTTTGGATATGGCCCAGGAAATCAGGGTTGCCGGCAAAAAGGTTACTTTTTCGCTGGTATTTCAGCGGTCCGATGATCCGAACATGGCGGCAGTTATTGCAGCCTGCGAAGAAGCCATTCAGACTCATCTCGGTCCGGATGTGGAAATCAAAGGCAACATTACCGCCAAGGCTATCCACCAGATGGAGCGTCCGATATTGCCGGGAGTCAAAAACCTGATTGCAGTAGCTTCAGGAAAAGGTGGAGTTGGTAAATCAACGGTTTCAGTTAACCTGGCTATCGCTCTGGCTAAAACCGGGGCCAAAGTGGGATTGATTGATGCCGATATTTTCGGGCCATCGATTCCAAAAATGTTCGGAGTTGAAAATATTAAGCCGTCCGGTATTCGTGTCGATGGGAAGGAACGCATTCAACCGATCAGTAAATTCGGCGTTAGCTTCTTATCCGTTGGTTTTTTTGTAGCTGCGGAAGATGCCATAATCTGGCGCGGCCCGATGGCTTCCAAGGCTCTCAACCAATTGATTACCGATGGTAACTGGGGAACACTGGATTACCTGCTTTTCGACCTTCCCCCCGGAACCAGCGACATTCATTTGACGCTCGTACAGACCGTTCCGGTAACCGGGGCCATCATTGTTACCACGCCTCAGGATGTGGCGCTGGCCGATGTCATCCGGGGAGTCAACATGTTCAAGAGCAAAGGTGTCGATGTGCCGGTCCTCGGGCTGATTGAAAACATGGCCTGGTTTACGCCAGAAGAACTTCCGGATAATAAATACTACATTTTCGGACAGGATGGAGGCTTGAAACTCGCTGAAGAACTTGGTCTGCCTTTGCTTGGCCAGGTTCCGATCGTACAGGCGATCAGGGAAGGCGGAGACTCTGGAAAACCTCTGGCTTTCGACGAACAATCGCCGGTTGGAAAGGCTTTTGCTCAGATTGCGGCCAATGTGATCCGCGAAGTAGAAAACCGTAACGCAAACCTGGATCCTACAAAAAAAGTGAAGGTTTCAAAGAAATAATACGATCCGGGAAAATTGAGTACAACGGAACACTTTGCAAAATGAGGCAAAGTGTTCCGTTCTTTTTTCTATGAATTTGAAAGCTGTTCCGGAATAGTTGGATTAAATTTTTAAATTTGTTCAGTTTCATAAAAACAGGAAAAACTAAATAAAAACCAGATGAAAAAAGTAGCTATAGGAGTTGATATCGGCGGAACCAATACGGCCATTGGAGTTGTTGACGATTTTGGGAATGTAATGGTAAAAGACAACATTACAACTCCTTCGCATGGTGATGTCGATCGATATATCGACGATTTAACTCTGGCCATCCGTGAACTAATTAATTCAGTGAAACTGCTCAATCCGGATATTGAAATTATGGGTATCGGAATTGGTGCACCACAAGGGAACTATTATGCCGGAACTATCGAACATGCTGCAAACCTTTCGTTTAAAGGAATTGTACCTCTGGTAAAATTACTTAAACTCAAATTTCCGGAACTTCCTGCAATTGCTTTGACTAATGATGCCAACGCAGCAACTATCGGAGAAATGATTTATGGTGGCGCCAAAGGAATGAAAAACTTTGTGATGTACGCGTTGGGAACCGGTGTTGGAAGCGGCATTGTGGTAAATGGCGACCTGGTTTATGGACAAGATGGTTTTGCCGGAGAATGTGGTCATACTGTTCTTATTCCGGATGGACGGATGTGTGGATGTGGTACTCCCGGCCACTTGGAAGCCTATTGCTCGGCTCCCGGAATGTGTCGTACCGCCTTTGAACTGATGGTGAAATACAATGCGACCGATAGTTTACTGGCTGATAAATCATTTATCGAACTTGATTCGAAGATGATTTTTGATGCTGCCGAAAAAGGCGACAAAGTTGCCCTTGAAGTTTTCGAACAAACGGGCAAATGGCTAGGGCAAGGTTTGGCCGATACAGCTCATCATTTAAGCCCGGAAGCAATCTTCCTTTTTGGCGGTCCAACTGCTGCCGGCGACTATATTTTCAAACCAACCAAAGAAAGTATGGAAGCGCATTTGTTACCGACTTTCAAAAATAAGACGCAAATCCTGCCGTCGAAGTTAAAACAAGGCGATGCAGCGATTGTTGGTGCAAGCGCTCTGGTTTACAAGGAAATCGAAAAACTACAACATACTGGCAATTAGGCAATTAAAATAAAATTCATTCCATATAAGAAAGGGAAAAACGGCTGATTTCAGAGGTCTTCCCTTTCTTTATATTTCTTAAAAATTGTTAATTATTCAGGTTGTCTGGTTCATTTTTCTTAGCTTCACCACTGAAACAAAAAAACAAGAAGCTTGAGAATCCATAATAAACATATTTTTATCAGCCTTTTTCTGTCCTTTTCGCTGTTCTTTTCCATCAGCAGAGCAGGAACAACAAGTACTTTAAAAAAGGTAAAATACAACTACCTGTTACATGTCCCCGAAGATTACGACAAAGACCCCAATAAAAAATGGCCGGTTATTTTTTACCTGCATGGCCGGCACGCAAGTGGTAAAAACCTGGAAAGTTTAGAACGCTATGGCTTGCCTTATTACCTGTCGAAAGGCAAAAAAATGGAATTCATTGTAGTTTCGCCTCAATGTCCCTGGGATAAAAACTGGTCTTCAGAAGATTGGTTTAACCCGGTTTACGATGAAGTATCAGCGAAATTGCGCGTTGACGGTAACCGAATTTACCTGATCGGGATGAGCATGGGAGGTTTCGGTACGTGGGCCTTGGCAAACCGGATGCCCGACCGCTTTGCTGCCATTTCACCCATGTGTGGAGGTGCGGATGTCAAATGGGCCGACCAGCTCAGTAAAATTCCAACCTGGGTTTTTCACGGAACGGCCGACCGGCAAATACCCATAAGTCGCTCAGAAGTAATGGTCAAAGCGCTGGAAAAAATAAATCCAAATGTCATATTTACACGTTTGGTCAAACAGGGGCACGACATCAGCAAACAATTCAATAACGATAACTTGTATGATTGGTTACTCAAACACTCACTCGAAAAGCTACCTTTCTGGCAGGAATCATTACCTTTCTTAAAAACCATTGCTGCAAAGCAGGTTTTTTTGAATCCTCCGTTAAGGACTTCGCCTGGCTATGCCTCAATACATTAGTAAACAATTTCCACTTCAGAAAAAACAAAAGTCAGTATAGCCCCAAAGGTTATACTTTGAATTTTTGTCTTAAATAGTTGTAGCTTTGCTGCCATGAAAGCGATTTTCAGTTTCATATTAAAAGTTTTAGGCTGGATTTTGATGATCCCGGTGTATTTCTATAAGTACGCCATCTCGCCTTTGACCTCCCCTTCGTGCCGGCACGATCCAAGTTGTTCTCAATATGCGCTAGATGCCATCCGGATTCACGGACCATTTAAAGGATTTTGGCTGGGTGTCAGGCGGATATCCAAATGTCATCCCTGGGGAACATCAGGTTATGACCCGGTTCCTCCAAGAAAAGTGAAAAAGTGATCAGTCGCAGTATTCAGTCTTTCAATCCATCATATTTTTTTCTTCGCAATCCGGAAATCGAACTATCTTTGGTTGAGAATGTTTAACTTCTTCAGAATTCTATTATTAACTATGAGAAAATACGTTTTTCTGCTTGTCGTCATCTTGATTTCGTGTCAGCCTAAACAGAAAGAAGCTGCCAATTTGGTTACTGTCAGTATTCTTCCGCAGAAATATTTTGTGGTGCAGATCGCTGGCAACCTTGTTCAGGTGAATGTATTGCTCCCTCCGGGTGCAAGTCCCCACAATTATGAAGTACTACCTTCTCAGATGAAAAATCTGGCCAAATCAAAAGCATGGCTGCAGATCGGTTTACTCACTTTCGAGGAAGCCTGGAAGGAAAAGTTTGCCGAAATCAATAAAGACCTGGTCATAGTGAATTGTTCTGAAGGAATTGAACCGCTGGCCGGGAGCGAACATGAAGAGGAAGGTTCTGATCATGAACATTCCGGAGCATTCGATCCGCATGTCTGGCTAGCCCCTGCTGAGGTTAAAATAATAGCTCAAAATACACTGAACGCTCTAAAGACAGGCTTTCCGGAATATGCTTCTGAATTTGAAAGAAACTATGCAAGTTTTATCTCAAAAATTGATTTGTTATCGGCTCAGATCAATCAAAAACTTGCACCCCTGAAGAATCGGAATATTCTTATTTTTCATCCGGCCCTGGGTTATTTTGCCCGTCAGTTTAACCTGAAACAAATTCCGCTTGAACTCGATGGAAAAGAGCCTTCACCCAAGCACATGAAAGATATTGTGGATCAGGCTCGTGAACAAAATATCCGAATCGTTTTTATACAAAAGGAATTCGACTCGGAGAATGCGCTGCAATTGTCGCGCGAAATTGGAGGTGAAGTAGTGATCATCGACCCGCTCGACTACAACTGGGAAAAGCAGATGCACGATATTACTGAAAAAATTGCCTCTCAAAAATGAAGAAACTACTCGAAATAAAAAACCTTTCGGCCGGATATGACGACAACGTTGTGCTCGAGAATGTTTCCATGGAAGTTTATTCAGGAGACTTTATTGGCCTGATCGGGCCCAATGGAGGCGGAAAAACAACCTTGATCAAAACCATTCTCGGACTGATCAAACCCATTTCCGGAGAGTTGATCCTGCACATCAGCAAAACCAATATTGGCTATTTGCCACAGGTCAACCAGATCGACAAACGGTTCCCGATAACGGTGATTGATGTGGTCCGGTCGGGAAAGGCCGATTCCGCGCTGTTTTCGTCGTTCCGTAAGAACACGGAAGAAAAAGAAAAGGCCGAATCGCTGCTGGCAGAAATGGGTATTTCAGCGATCAGGAACAAACCTATTGGCGAACTTTCAGGAGGACAAATGCAGCGCGTATTTCTGTGCCGTGCCTTGATGAACGAGCCGGAATTGCTGGTTTTGGACGAGCCAAGTACCTATGTCGATAATAATTTTGAAGGCGAATTATACCTGAAGCTCAAAGAACTGAATGAGCAAATGGCTATACTCCTGATTTCGCATGACGTTGGAACGATCTCGTTTTTTGTGAAGACAATTGCATGTGTAAACCGGAACCTGCATTATCACCCGAGCAACATCATCAGCGAAGAACAGCTGGCATCGTACAATTGTCCGCTGCAAATTATTACTCATGGAAATATCCCACATACCGTACTGAAATTACACGACGAACACGATCATCATGAACATACTCATTGAGCTGTTTACTTACGACTTTTTTGTAAATGCATTCCTTGCATCACTGCTTGCGGCCATTTCGTGCGGGATTATCGGAACTTACATTGTTTCGCGCCGGATTGTATTTATCAGCGGAGGAATCACTCATGCTTCGTTTGGTGGTATCGGTATGGGCTATTATTTGGGCATCAATCCATTGGTTGGAGCGGGTATTTTTTCAATTTTATCAGGAATGGGAATCCAACTTTTCAGCAGCAAAGGAAAAGTGCGCGAAGACTCGTCAATAGCCATTTGGTGGTCGCTTGGAATGGCCATCGGGATCATTTTCGTTTACCTGACCCCCGGCTATGCACCCAACCTGATGAGCTATTTATTTGGCAGCATCCTCACCGTTTCAACCGGCGAACTTTGGCTAATGCTGGCGCTTGCAGTTATCATCATCCTGTTTTTTACCTTTTTTTACCGAACCATTCTGTACATTTCGTTTGACGAAGATTTTGCCAAAACATCGGATCTGCCGGTGAATTTGTTTAATTATTTACTGATGATCCTGATTTCACTAACCATCGTGCTGAACATCCGGGTGGTTGGGATTATCCTGATCTTATCGCTGCTCACTATTCCACAGGCAACAGCCAATGTATTGACCCGCGAATTTGGCCGGATGATGGTTTATTCCGTAGGTTTCGCTTTTTTGGCATCTTTTATTGGATTGCTGATTTCCTATTCTGCTGACATCCCATCGGGGGCAACCATCATTTTCACCCAGGTTCTTTTGTTTGGTTTGGTGAAACTGATCAAAATGCTCAGTTCTTCCCGAAAATAGTTCCCCGGTATGGATGATCAAAACTCCCTCATTACCTGTTCCCATTGCGGAAATACCTGGGATAAGAAGCTGCTTCCGAAATCGTGCAGCAACTGTTTTGCCTGTACCGGCTGCGAAGCTTACATTTGTCCGGAATGCCGCTACGAGATTGTGGTAGTGCCAATCAAACCTGGAAAACGGTCGAATCCCGAAGAATAAATCCAACTGCCTTTCATGTAAAATACAACTTATTAGCATTACAATCCTGAAAAGTCGCAGAATGTATTCCGGAGCTTTTCAATTTTGCAATACCTGGGAAGATTCAGTAAAATGTCATTCCCTGCGGTGCCTGAGTTCATCGAAGGTCGATGCCTGGGCCTGTCGAAGGCAGAAAGCAAAAAAAGGGACCTCTTTGCAGAGATCCCTTTTTGATAATTATCCAAAATCTTAGTTAAAGATATAACGAATTCCCAATTGCAACTGCCAGGTGTTTGATTGATTATTATATACACTAAAAGACTTAGTAGGCAATTTTTTAACGCCATCAACAGTCGTATAATACATGGAATAGATAGGTGTCTTAGAAGCGTCTATCGATTCATATTTTAATACTTTCCCATAGTTAGATGGAGCACTGGTTTGAGTTACCCCCCATGAATTATTAATCAGGTTTCCAAAATTCAGGATATCAAGACTAATTTGCAGGGTATTTAAACTACTTCCAGCTTTTACTCTAAAGTCCTGTGCAAGTTTTAAATCGAAACGATTTACCCATGGCATTTTGGCTGAGTAAGCCTCAGCATATTTGCCCTTATTTTTACTCAAATATGGATCTTGTTCAATAAATTTCCAGAATGCTTCAGCTTGCTGAGCAGCGGTAAATCCATTTGCACCTTCTTTGAAAAGAATCTCGTTTTGACTGGCCGGAATATACATCAAGTCGTTGTTTACACCATCCTTGTTCATATCAGAGGAATATATCCAACTGTAACTACCGGTATTGTAACCGCCATAATAGAGTCCTACATTAGTAGCAAAGTGTTTGGCATAAACTTTCCGGTAACTGATTGAAGCAATAACTTTATTTGGTGTTACATACTGAGAATTCTGCAATCCAAGTTGGTTTGGACCATCAATAGAAGCCTGGTTTTGCCAGGCAGAATTGGCCTGACTTCCCGGGTTGCCTGAAATCTCTTTTACCTTGGTGTAGGTATAAGCCAACATCATTTTTAAATTCTCAACAGGTTCAGCTGTTATGGTAGCATTCAGATTATAACCATAACCTTTGTTTGTATTTTTAAGTACCATTGCATCATTTACACCGGCATTTATTATCTTACTGGTATAAATATAGCGTTTATCAGGTCCATTGAAACGGGCAAACCCAGCAGTTGCAGGATCTGGCATATTAGCATATACCTGACATACAGAATTGATATCTTTCGAATACATGCCTTCAAGAGTTAAAGCCATTGGGAATGAAGCAGGAATTTGATAGTCCATTGCTAATGAGCTTTTCCAAACCTGTGGTAGTTTAAAGTCAGGATCAACAGCTGCAATTGAACTAGGAAGGGCTGCAGTAGCGACAGTTGGTAATCCAAGAGCACTTACCATTTGATTGACATCCGTGATGATTTTTCCTCCTTGAATCAATTTAGCCAAGTCGGCACTGGACCCACTACGAGTTACAGTATTTTGTACCATACCTCCGTTGGTAGGCATATTGGTGAAAAATACCAAAGGAATACGACCGGTAAAAATACCTGTACCACCTCTTACTTTTAATGATTTGTCACCGCGAACATCATAGCTGAAACCAACACGTGGAGAAAGCAAAAGTTTTGATGTTGGCCACATGCCTGTATTTATTTTCCGATTGTCAAGGAAAGTTAATTTTGAAACTTCTGTGTTTTCAACCAGGTCATTCAGGTACGATGTTAAATCACCTCTAATGCCGTAAGTCAACTTGAAGTTTTTATTGATATTCCATTCGTCCTGAGCATAAATCGAAGCCTGACCGAAACGGAGATCAGCAACTGGATTTAATTCTCCTCCATATCCATAGGTAAGTCCCCATGATTCTGGTTTTGCACCGCTAGCAAAGTCAGCTAGACTTTTAAAACGATAATACCCTGTACCAAACCGTTGGAACGAGTTGGAAACATACTGATCTTCGTAGCTTACGCCAGCAGTTATAGTATGTTCACCTATTGAATAGGTTAAGTTGTCAATAATACTTGTAATATTATTTTTCACACCATTGTTCCATGAAAAAAGCTCATAACCAGCCGACATAAAGGCATCACCGTCTTTCATAATGTCAATATGAGGAAAAGGAGAAGAGAGTGAACCACGTACATCTTCGATACGGGTGAAGGTACCTAATAATTGATTAGACATATTATTGCTAATACGTGTATTAAGCTCAGCTGTCAATGAATGAACCAAATTGTCCATTGAATAGGCGTTGTTACGAAATGCCATTGCATTTTGAGATATACGACCAGAAGTCAACTTTGTAGCTGCCGTTGAAGTTGCATTAGTAGGAATATCAGCTACATTTTTAGTGTAGTTGTAACGAACAGTAAATTTGTTGTTGTCGTTAATGTTCCAGTCAATGCGCGCAAGCATTTTTTTATTTAAAGAACCGCCATCATAATTGGTATAAGATCCCGGATCATAGCCATATTTATCCAAGGCAGTTTTAAAGGCTTCCATATCACTAGCTGTAACGCGAGTGATGTTTTGATCAGCATTGGCAACTCCATCGGTCGAAAGCTTCCATTGTTGAATGGGTTGAGGCGAATTTTCATACTCTCCGTTGACAAAAAAGAATAATTTATTCTTAATAATCGGTCCACCTAAGGTAAAACCATAGGTTGCGGTTGATTCTTTTGGGCGATCGCCAAGATCGTATCCATCAACAGTGTTGCCACGATAATTCTGATTTCGCTGAAAAGTGTAAACTCCTCCTTTGAACGTGTTGTTTCCACTCTTGGTTATTGCGTTAATACCTGCACCAACAAAATTAGCTTGCTTCACATCGAAAGGAGCAATAGTAACCTGAAGTTCATCAATAGCATCAAGAGAGATAGGATTACCTCCGCCCGGAAGACTTGAACTTAATCCAAAATTGTTATTGAAATTGGCTCCATCAATGGTTACATTATTTAAACGACCATCGCGTCCACCAAAACTACCTCCTGCTCCTGAATATGGTGAAAGACGAGTAAAATCACCTAGACTGCGGTTGATTGAAGGAAGAAGAGTCATCTGATCATTAGAAATATTAGTTGAAGCGCCTGTTTTATTGGTTCCAAATGCAGAAGGCTTGGATCCTACAACAATGACTTCTCCGACCTCAACATTGTTTTCCTGAAGGTTAACATTAAGAACAAATGATTCTCCAAGGAAAAGAGTAATATCGGCATAAGTAGCTTTGTTGTATCCAACAAATGAAACTTCAACCTGGTAAGGACCACCTGAACGCATTCCCTGAATATTGAAGCGTCCCTCAGAGTTGGTAATGGTACCGTATTGTGTACCAGAAGGCTGATGTACTGCAACAACGCTGGCTCCGGGAAGCGGTTCGTTGTTTACTGAAGTAATTTTACCGCTCATCCCAGAAGTTGTTACCTGAGAATAGCCAGAAAAAGTAACTGCAAACAAAGCAATGAGTACTAAATAAACTTTTAGGATTTTTTTCATAGAAAATTGATTTTAAATTCTGGACAAAGAAATATATTTGATTTGTAATATAATTAAAATGTTCCTTACTATAATGTTACCAATATGTGTCAATTTAATTAAAATTGACACAATCCTTTTTAAATATAATAGTAATATTATGACAGTCTTTTCCCCTTTGAAAAATACAATTTATTCTGAAGCTATAAAATGGTATTTATCAACAACTGCCCCCTTGATAAGTTGTTGATAAAAACAGAAAACAAGAGCCAATAATCATTTGATATTTACTAAAAATCATTATGGAATATTCAAAACTTCTTTAGTAAAAAATCCTGATTAATAATTAAATAATAGCCAAAGGCAAATGAAAATTTGGTGGTCAGGAAGTCGTAAAGCGCTTCACCCTGGAAGGCAAACCCGATGTCTTTCAAAATAGGTTGTTTCATCATATAATTGAAGGCTATCTGCGAGCGATCGGTTTGCGAAAGGTTGATGTCTCGGTCGGAAATTGACATGTAAATCCGTTTTCCGTAGGGAGCAATAAACTGGTAAGCATTCCAGTAGTCGAGCGAAAATTTTCCGAAACGGGTGTCGCCTGCGATAGTTACCGAATAACCATGTCCATTGTCGTAACCATAAGGCGCAGGGCCATCCGGACATTGGTATCCAACCCAGTGCATATTGAGGTCGATGTTCTTTAAAAACTGATCGCCAACCTTAAAACTTGTTTCCAAACCGGTAGCGTAATTGTAATGAGTCACCACTCCCAATGGACTTGAATCAATTTCGCCGCCCTGGTGATAAACCAACAACTGAAATGGAATTTTCAAGCTTGTAACTGAATTGGAATAAAGTTGGCCACGGCCGCTCAATCCGAATGTAAAATGTTCCTGGTATGGATCACCGGGTAAAATAAACTGTTCCCAGCTCATCCAGTTTTGGATATTGAAGTATTTCGAATCGTACAGAAACTGAACTCCTTCACGGGGCGCATCCGTCATCATTCGCTCGGGTTCCCAAAGTTGTTTCACCAGCCCGTGATTGCCATTCTCATTCAGGTTACCAAAAACGACCTTCATCTGATCAAACATTTGGTATTCAGCCGAAAACCAGGGACGGACAATGGTGAAATCATTACGGCTGTGGTACCTTAGAAAATGTCCCCCAACATCCAGTTTCAACTTGTCAGAAAACGTGTAGCTCAGTTTGGGTCTGACCCAGGCTCCTGTCCAGGTGTAACCATCAACAATGTCGCCCATGTATTCGGTATCATGAAAAAAACTCATGCTCTCAAACCTGAAATTCAGGATTTTCACCTCGGTAGTATCCAATGTTTTGTATGAATAATTCAGGTCCGAAAGAGATTGTCCGTACAATTGGGTCATCGCCAAAATCAGGAAAAGTATGTAAATGAGTCTTTGCATTTTTTCAGGTTGAACTATTTATGACCAATTTATAAATTATTAATGACTGCGAAATCTATTCCGTCCGAAAACAGGATAACACTTTGAAAAACATACCAGCGCGGACGGGTTTTGTCTTCTTTTTCTTTCCCAGGGCGTTTCCCTGGGCTATTGTTATATTGCCCTTTCAGGGCAAAAGCTAAAGTAACCCAGAGACCTAAGCTTTCCCCGTGGGGAAACGGGAAGGGGGCTTTTATTTTTTCGGAAGAATAAACCGGTCATACAAAAATAAGAGAACTACTGCACTTAAAGCAAGCGAGCTGAAAATAATCCAGATAGATTGCGGATGGTAGCTCCTCCACAAAAAATCGGTTAACTGCTGTTGGGTGAAATTCATCTGGCGCGCTGCTTCCTTGAAATAATCTGTTTTGGTAACCGAGTCCGAAATTTCAGGAATGGTTAAGCCACGTTTTACAACTTCTGCTTTCAGGAGATAAAGCTTGTCGGCAATTTTTTCGTATGGCGCTCCGGATAAAAAGCCAGCAATTTGATGCCCCAGTGCAATTGGTAAAAACGAAGAGCCCATGTACAAAGCCTTTTTGTCGGAAGGAGCAATGCTGCCCACATACTCCGTATATTTGGGAGAGCTGCCCATTTCACCTAGTCCGAATATCAATAATCCCAACAGGATCATCCATCCGTTTTGAAAGGCAAACATCATACCGAGCCCGCCAGCCAACACCAAAATACCGCCCATCATGGCATTCAGCGGACGGAACCGCATCACAAAAGATGAAACTGCAATTTGGAAAAGGATAATGAAAAAAGCATCCATACTGCCCAGAGTCAAAGCAATGGAACCTGGTTCAGATCCAATCAATTCGGCCAGCCAGGGAGAAACGGAATGAATCCCATTGTATAAAGTTGCCGTATTTACCCAATCGACAACAAAATTTGGAAACGAATAATACAACTGATTAAAGGCCGCCCAAAATACCGACATGATGAGCAAAAACATCGCATAACGCCAGTTGGTTAGGGTGACAAATATATTTTTGAATGCTTGTTGTATCGTTCTAATTACCCCGGATGTAAGTGCATCACGGGGCGGATCCTTGAAAAATAAAAAGGTGATGAGCAGGTTAATCATAATCGAGGCGATCGACAGCAGGAATACGAAGTTCCAGCCTTTCCCCAAAACGATCCCGGCTACAAAAGGTCCGATCCAGCCTCCGATATTCACAATCATATAAAAAATGCCAAATCCGATTGAAGCCGTTTCAGGGTTGGTTGTTTTTGAAATCATGGCCGATATAATCGGTTTAAAGAATGCCCCACCCACACAAATCCAAATGAATGACAGAAAGACCATTCCGAAACTTTCAAAATTCTGGATCATGAAAAATCCTGAAATATAAAGAGTGAAGGCGAGGAACAGCACCTTTTTATATCCGACCCGATCGGCAATAGCGCCGGTGATAATGGGCAAAAAGTAGAGCAGCATGGAACCTGTTCCCATGATAATCCCTTTTTGTTCCGGAGAAAAACCCATTGCACCGGTTTCTTTCGAACCTACCAAAAACAGACCAAAACCCATATAAAAACCATACCAGGCATAGCGTTCGAAAAGTTCGATAAGATTTGAAATCCAAAATATGCGGGGATATTTTTTGAAAATTGAAAGTTTAGACATTGAGTTTTGCTTAAAAATAAGGTGGCGAAAAGTAGTAAATTTATCTATCCAGAAACCTGAACTTCGAAGCCAATTTCACGAACGCGAAGGGCAATTTTCTCCAAATCTTCTACCTTCACTTTTTCGAGACCGTCAGCAGGTGTATCGCGTTCGATCGTATAAATCATCACCTGCGATGGACCGATTTCAGCCAACAGTTTCAGCCATTCAGTCAATTCCGCTTCCGTCGTATTGTCGATGATTTCGTTTTGAAATGTACCTCGAAGAAACAAGGTTTGAACGATCACCTTACCCTGAAACAACTTCAGGTTTTCGACAACCTCTTTTAGTTTAAAATTCAAATTCGGGCAATCAATTCGCCGGATTGTTTCTTCAATTCCTGAATCCAGCTTCTGAATATTATCTTCTATTTTGCGCAATGCCCTGATAACAGATGCTTTGTGCAACATGGTGGCATTCGATAAAACCGCAATCCGCGCATTGGGAGTCAACCGGTTGCGAAGTTCGATGGTATCGTCAATAATTCCTTCAAATTCGGGATGTAAAGTTGGTTCGCCGTTTCCCGCAAAAGTAATCACATCTGGCCATTCATCGTTCCCGATCATGGCAGTCAGCTTTTCTTCCATCTTTTGTCTGACCAGTTCGCGCTTTGGCAATACGGCTTTTTGTTCCCGTTTTTTGGGGGTCCAGCCACATTCGCAATAAATGCAGTCGAACGAACACACTTTGCTGTCGGTTGGAAGCAGGTTAACGCCCAGCGAAACGCCCAGGCGACGGCTTTTGACCGGCCCGAATATGATTTGATCAAATAAAAAAGTGGACATAAACTCAAAGTAAAAAGTACAAAGGCAAAAGTATAAAGTTAAAAGGCTCTTTTTAAACTATTTTTTTCAGTCTGGCTGTTGGGGTAAAGTGCAATCCGACCAAATCAGTTCCGGTCAGCAAAAAGATTCCCGGAATTTTCTCGTTTGAAAAGCCTCCTTTCGAGAGCAAAACCTCCGACAGTTCATTCAGTATCTCCGGAATTTTCATTTCCGGAAAATGCACCTGAACGCGTTTACCCATATCAATCAGATTTTGAACTGATACCTGATTTTGTCCTTTAACCGACCGAAGAATAACCGACTGAATCAGTTGTTGCGATTCAGAAACAGGGATCTGAGCCTTTGTCTTTACAAAAGCATATCCCCAAATTAATATACCATTGTGAAAGGTGAGTTGTGCAATTTCCCGCAAATCTCCTTGAGTATCAATGACCTGAAGAACAGTACCATCTTCGTCTGCCACCAGGATCGCATTCTTCAGGAAAATTCCGGACTCCGAAACAAGGTAATTGGCCGCCAGCTTTCTCATTCGGTTCCAACCTTCAATTTATCCTTGGGTTTGAACTGCAGTTCCATTTCGTTTAAATTATTCAGGATCTGAACATGCATTTTTTCATACTCCTTCGGATGGCTGGAGTAATAAATAAGAGAGCGGATAAATACCGTATCGGCAACTGAATATTTCTTTAATACCGAATAATACAGGTCTGTTTGCGTCAGTTTTTTTTTCAGGGCATTCGGATCGCTGAAGTCCGTATTTATTCCCTGAATCAGGTAAATATCAACCATCATCTTTACAAATTCTTCTTTCTCAATCAGCTTGTCCGGTTTAGGGATAGACGTATTGTAGCAGGATGTAAGTCCGGTAAGAATAGCCGCAAACATCAAGATTCCAATGAATTGTTTCATTTTACAATCATTTATTTCAGTTCCAAAGGTAATGTGAAAATTTTTACGATCAGTTGCTTTAGCTTTTTTTGCTGAATACCTGTCTGAAAAACTCGTCCACGCGGTTGAACTGCAAAATTTCAATTTTAAATTTCTGAAGGTTGATTCCTTTTCCGGCCTTGGGTATAAAAATACTGTCGAAACCAAGCTTTTCTGCTTCAGCGATGCGTTGCTCGAGCCGGTTTACCGAACGTATTTCACCTGAAAGTCCGATCTCCCCGGCAAAGCAAACGTTTTTCCGGATAGGCAGATCGAAATTTGACGAAAGAATAGCCGTGATTACCGTTAAGTCGATGCCCGGATCGTCAACCTTGATACCTCCGGCGACATTCAGGAAAACATCTTTGGTAGCCAGTTTAAAACCTGCCCTTTTTTCAAGAACAGCCAGCAACATGTTGAGCCGCCGCAAATCGAAGCCGGTAGAGGAACGCTGAGGTGTTCCGTATGCTGCCGTGCTTACCAGCGCCTGAATCTCGATCAGCAAGGGACGGATACCTTCGATTGACGCCGCAATCGCCGTACCGCTCAGCCCTTCGTGAGCGCGGTTGATGAGCAATTCGGAAGGGTTCGAAACTTCGCGCAAACCCGAATTGCCCATTTCAAAAATTCCGAGTTCAGAAGTTGACCCGAACCGGTTTTTAATGGCGCGCAGGATTCGGTACATGTACTGATTTTCGCCTTCGAATTGCAGGACGGTATCGACAATGTGTTCCAGCACTTTCGGTCCCGCAAGACTACCTTCTTTGGTGATGTGCCCGATCAGGATTACAGGAACATTGTTTTCTTTGGCGTATTTCAGGATTCCATTGGTACATTCACGGATTTGCCCGACCGAACCGGGTGAGGATTCAATCAGCTCGGTTGAAACCGTTTGAATAGAATCGATAATCAGTAACTGGGGAACAATTTGTTTGCTTTGGGCGATGATGTGCTCAAGCGAGGTTTCGCTTAAAAAGTAGCAATTTGGATTTTCCTTTTGAAGACGCTGTGCCCGTATTTTAATTTGCTGAATGCTTTCTTCACCTGAAACATACAATATTTTTTTATTCTTCAGATCCAAAGCCAGCTGCAAAACCAGGGTCGATTTTCCGATACCGGGTTCACCGCCGATCAAAACCATAGAGCCGGGAACCAGTCCGCCACCCAGCACACGGTTGAGTTCGTGGTTGCAAGTGTCAATACGTTCGGTATTTTCAGACGAAACTTCGTGTAAAAGTCGTGGTTGATTGCCTGTTCCGGTTAAAAAGGGGGCTGTCTTTTTGTCTTCCCTTTCCACAATTTCCTCCACAAACGAGTTCCATTCGCCGCACGAATTACACTTGCCAATCCATTTCGGCGATTGTGCCCCGCAATTCTGACAGAAAAAACTGGTTTTAACCTTGGCCATCGGGATGATGTTTAGCTTAGTTCACGGAATGCATTTTATGATTTTTCAGTCTTTAATTCAGTAGCAAGGAACTTGTTTTTTACTTTCTGAATAATTTCTGTAGTCGAAAATCCTTCCGTCAATTCAATGCGTTCAACCCGTCCTCCGGCAGCCAGAACGATGTCGTATCCGGAAATTTCTTCCAACTGGTATTCGCTGCCTTTCACCAAAACATCTGGTAAAATGCTGCCGATCAGTTCGTAGGGTGTTTCTTCGTCGAACAGGATTACCGCATCGACCATTAGCATCGAAGCGAGCAAAACAGCCCGCGACTGCTGATCAACGAGCGGACGGTTTTCACCCTTCAGCAATTTTACCGAATAATCGGAGTTCAGACCAACAATCAGCCGGTCGCCCAGTTCAGCCGCCTTTGCCAGCGAGTCGATGTGTCCGCGGTGTACCAAATCGAAACATCCATTGGTAAAGACTACCGATTCACCGGCTTGTTTCCATTGTTTTAAAACAGGACTGAATACCTGATCATTTTCAAATATTTTGGCTTGAATGATTTCTATAGGTGTCATTTCAGAAAAAAAGAATTTCGGCAAAAATAACAAAACCTCATTGCTAACCGAAGCAATGAGGTTTAAACTTATCTTTTTCTGATTAAAATTAAATTAAGCTGTTGGTTTCGGTATCAGGGAAAACCAGCCAGGGCTTAAAGGTTTTGGCTTCTTCAAAATCGAGCTGCGCATACGAAATGATAATGACCACATCGCCAACCGCCACTTTACGGGCAGCCGGTCCGTTTAAACAGATGACACCAGAAGCGCGTTCGCCTTTGATCACATAGGTTTCGAGGCGTTCTCCATTGTTGATGTTTACGATCTGAACTTTCTCGTTTTCAATGATATTGGCAGCATCCATCAAATCCTGATCAATGGTAATACTTCCTACGTACTGTAAATTGGCTTCTGTTACAGTAACTTTATGAATTTTCGATTTGCAAACTTCAATGATCATTTTTCAGTTTTTAAATTCTATATTATCAATTAACCTGGTTTTTCCGCATTGAACAGCAATACATCCAACTTTCATACAAGGATCGTTCCAGTTCATCACTGGCTGAAATGTCAGTTCATTAACAATTTCGAAGTACTCTGTGTTCAGATATTCATTCTTGTTGATACGGTTAATCACCCAACTTCGCAATTCTTCTACGTTTAATTCGGTGGTTTTGTTTGTGGCCTCTGACAAGGTGGCCGAAATAAGTACTGAATTTTGACGTTGCCCGGGATTCAGCAGCATGTTACGTGAACTCATGGCCAATCCATCAGCCTCGCGGATAATCGGACAGGGAATAATCTCGACCGGAAGTTTTAATTTCCTGACCATTTCGTTGATGATGGCTAATTGCTGAAAGTCCTTCTGACCGAAAAAAGCTTTGTCGGGCTGAACAATGTCGAACAACCGACTGACCACCTGGGCTACACCGTTAAAATGACCGGGTCTGAATTTTCCTTCCATCACCTGTTCCAACATTCCGAAATCGAACTGCCGGGTATCTGGTTCGGGATAAATTTCGTCGGCTTCAGGATTAAAAATAAGCTGACAGGCGGTTGGAGCCAGCAAATCAACATCCTTCTGAAGGTCGCGCGGATATCGTTCTAAATCACCTTTGTCGTTAAACTGGGTTGGATTTACAAAAATGCTGACAACCACATAATCAGTCTCTTGTCCGGCTTTTTCAACCAAAGAGATGTGACCCTGGTGCAACGCCCCCATGGTAGGAACAAACCCGATAATTAATCCTTCTTCCCGTTTGCCGGACAGTATCTTCCGAAGATCGTTTATATGCTTTATTACCTGCATTTTGGAATAAAAATGAGGGTGCAAAGTAAATAAATAATTCAACACGGTAGCATCCGGAAAAGAGTTGAAGATTGAAGTTTGACGTATAAAACCTCTATCCGGTTAAAAAATGCAGTATTTCAACACCTTAAAACTGGCTCTCAAATGCCTGTGGGTATTAAATATCTTTAACACATATCGGCATATCTTAAGTTTTTTTAAGACCACGGTAACGGCCTGAAATTGAATATTGCCGATATTTTACTACTTTTGCACAATTAAACTCAGGTGATCTAAATGGAAAAGAAAAAAGTCTTATTTATTTCTTCGGAAATTACACCTTACCTTCCAGAGACTGAGATGTCTAAAAAATCCAGATTTCTTCCACAAGGAATTCAGGAGAGAGGAAAGGAGATCCGGACTTTTATGCCAAGGTATGGGAGTGTGAATGAACGTCGGAATCAATTGCATGAGGTGATACGCTTATCGGGGATGAACTTAATTATTGATGATACCGACCACCCTTTGATTATTAAAGTAGCCTCAATTCAATCAGCACGAATGCAGGTGTATTTTATCGATAACGAAGATTATTTTCATCGAAAGCATATTATTAAAGATTCGAAAGGAAATGAATTCTCCGACAATGATGAAAGGGCTATTTTCTATGCCCGCGGAGTTCTGGAAACAGTAATCAAGTTGCGCTGGGCTCCCGATTTAATTCATTGTAGCGGCTGGCTGACCTCATTGGTTCCGCTTTACATTAAGAAGGCATACAACGATAATCCCTTGTTTGTAAATTCAAAAGTGGTGTATTCTATTTATAATGACGACTTTAAAAAGCCATTGGATGTCAATTTCAGGAATAAGCTAAGGATGAATAAAATTAGTGAGGAGGATACTGAATTGGTTGATGACCCAACTTATGTCAACGTAAGTAGAATGGCGATTCAATATGCTGATGCTGTGATTCAGGGAAGTCCGAAGATTAACAGCGAATTAACAGAATATATACAATCAAACGAAAAATTATTTTTAGATTACCAACCTGAAAATACCTATATTGAAGCTTACAATGACTTGTACAATAAGGTATTGAGCAATATAGGAATAACAATTTAAAACATATTATTGGTGAAAAAAGAACTTGCGGCAAAATACAAATTCATAGCTGGATTTGCATGGGTGGTCATTACTTTTTGGGGTTGTACGAATGATATTAATGACCTGGGAAAGAGTTTATTGCTTCCGGGTGATTTGGTTCATATTGGCCAGGTAACCGAAAAAGCAACCATCAAAGCATATACCGTTACCGACGAAAAACAACGGACCGATGAGCCTGCATTCAATCTGCTTGGCACTTACAATGATTCAATATTCGGAAAAACCACTGCCGATTTTGCCTTTCAGCTTCGGTTAAACTCATATCCCGATTTTTCAAATAGCGCACAACCTGACTCCCTTGTACTTTATTTGCATTACAAAGAAGTATATGGAGATATAGTGACCGCGCAAAGATTGAAAGTTTATGAGCTTGCCTCCGACCTCGTGCTTGACAACAAATATGATCAGGATGTAAACCTTAGAGGACTTTCCCAAAGTTCAGCCATGGTTATTAAAAGCTTTGTACCAAAATTCAAGCTGGATTCATTGTCAAGTAAATACGGATCAACAAAAGCACTTCCAAAAGACACGGTTATTCAGCAAATTGCCATAAAACTTGACCCGAAACTGGCCAAAAGACTGATGGCTGCCGACTCGCTTACCATGTCTGACAACGACAAATTTCTTCAGTATTTTAAAGGATTATATATTCAAGCCGAAGATCTGGCTCTTGGCGGATCCATCGTGAAGATCGATTATTCTATTCCTTCTGTCTTCTCTGGATTGGTCATGTATTACCACAACAATAGTACTGATTCGCTGTATTACAGATACAGTATAAATATAAATTCAGCCCGGGTGGGTCGTTTTTCACACGATTATTCGACAACCACTTTTGCTGCAAACCTGGATAAACAAGATGTACAGGATAGTTTGATTTATCTGCAAACTACGGGTGGACTGCGGACCAAAATATTAATTCCCAACCTTGGTAACTGGAGCGATTCAACCAATTTCGCCATTAATCAGGCAGAACTTATTTTCCAGGTTGATTCGACGGTTTCTGACCTGACCAGATTTTTACCCCCAAACCAGCTGGTTCTGACTGCTCTCGATAAAGATGGAAAAGAATATCTTCCTTCTGATGTTGCTTTCTCTTCAGTATATTATGGCGGTACCTATCACAGTGCTGACAAAACTTATCGGTTTAACATTGCCAAACACATGCAGGAAGTGATTGAAAAGAAAAAGGAAAACTACGGGTTCTTCCTTTCTTCTGCTTTCCGAAGCGCCATATACAGAAGAGTGGTTTTAAAAGGTGCAACAAGCAAAACCGGAATCAGGCTTAATATTACTTATTCAAAAATAAAATAGGCATTCTATTTCTCTTACACCAGGCAGGAGCAGATTGAACGACAGGCATTGACACTGGTCAATGAATAGAAAAACAGGCAACTAAAAGCTTGTTCCTTGTGGTTCATTGATTCAAGAGAATTTCACGGAAAAAGAATAGTTCAATTGAAAGTCTATACACTAAATTAAATCGTATGTGTGGAATTGTTGGTTACATCGGCGATAAAAATGCTTACCCCATCCTGATTCAGGGACTTCAACGGCTCGAATACCGTGGTTATGATTCGGCTGGGCTGGCTCTCTATAGCGATTCTCTGAAAGTTTTCAAATGCAAAGGCCGTGTGGCTGACCTTGAAAAACATGTGGCAACCGAAGATATCAGCGGACACATCGGAATCGGGCACACACGCTGGGCAACACACGGCGAACCAAACGACCGCAATGCACACCCGCACACATCGATGAACGGCGACTTTGTGCTTGTTCACAATGGAATTATCGAAAACTACGCCGAACTCAAATCGGATCTGATCAAGAAAGGATTTACTTTCCAATCGGATACCGACACCGAAGTATTGGTTAACCTGATTGAATATTTCTACCGGAATGCCGAAGAGGTGACGGCCGAAATAGCTGTCAGGATGGCACTCTCGAAGGTAGTCGGGGCATTTGGCATCGTGGTTATCTGTAAAAAAGAAAAAGACCAGTTGATTGCTGCCCGAAAGGGAAGCCCTCTGGTAATCGGGATAGGCAAGGGCGAATACTTCATCGCTTCCGATGCTACACCGATCGTTAATTATACCGACAGTGTGATATATCTGAACGACCACGATGTGGCGATTATCAATAAAGACAGCCTTCTCCTGAAAACTGTTGAAAATAATCCTGTAGCCTTCAAAATTACGAAAGTTGACATGAGTATCGGCGATTTGGAAAAAGGAGACTTCGAGCATTTTATGCTGAAAGAAATCTTTGAACAGCCCAAAACCATCGAAGATACGTTCAGGGGCCGGATCACGCCTGATCATTCAGACATTGTATTGGGCGGGTTACTGGATGTCTTCCCCAAAATAATGAAAGCTAAAAGGATCATCATCATCGGATGTGGGACTTCGTGGCATGCAGCGCTGGTGGGCGAATACCTGATCGAAGAATATGCCCGTATTCCTGTTGAAGTAGAATATGCATCAGAATTCCGGTACCGCAATCCAATCCTGGACCACGACGATGTGGTAATCGCCATCACTCAGAGCGGCGAAACTGCCGATACGCTGGCGGCATTGCGTATGGCCAAAGAAAAAGGGGCCACCATACTGGGCATTTGCAACGTAGTTGGTTCAAGCATTGCCCGAGAAACCGATGCCGGTGTTTATACCCATGCAGGTGTCGAAATCGGGGTTGCATCAACCAAGGCATTCACGGCCCAGGTTACAGTACTTACTCTTTTTGCCCTGAAATTAGCCAAAGAAAAAGGTCAGATTTCACCGGAGCTTTACCTGGAGTTGATTTCCGAACTGGCCAATATTCCTGAAAAAATTAAAACCATTCTGGTCAAACATCCTCACATCAAAGAGGTTGCTACCAAATACAAAGATGCGATCAATGCTCTTTATTTGGGAAGAGGGTCGCTGTTTCCGGTTGCGTTGGAAGGCGCTTTGAAACTGAAAGAAATTTCATACATACATGCCGAGGGGTATGCCGCAGGCGAAATGAAACATGGCCCGATCGCATTGGTTGATGATAACCTTCCGGTAATTGTGGTAGCTGCCAAAGATCATTATTACGAAAAGATTGTCAGCAACATTCAGGAGGTAAAAGCCCGGAAGGGAAACATCATTGCTGTAGTGACTGAAGGCGATGGCGGTCTGAAAAACATGGCAAACGACCTGTTTGAAATACCCAAATCGCATCCGGCAGTTTCACCTTTGCTTGCAATCATTCCTCTTCAATTGTTCTCTTACTACATTGCGGTTATGCGCGGGTGTGATGTTGACCAGCCTCGTAATCTTGCAAAATCAGTAACGGTCGAGTAGGATGTTTAGATTCATAGGGTTTTGTTTCACTTCACCCTATGCTTATACATTACGGGGCTTTGCCCCTTGTTTGATGTAATCAGCAAATTACCAAAAAGTCCTGGAAGGACGACTTGTAACAGCACAGGGCGAAGCGAAGAAGTAACCCTGTGATAGAACAAGCACCATAGAATAACTAGTTTAAAAAACATATCTAATCTGCCTCTTCCGCCGGATAAGGAGACTCCGGTTTACGTCCGCGATATTCGAATCGGGTGGCTAAAATATTAAGAATTTCGTTGGCGCTGTTTTCAACCGGTTTATTCGATACATTGATAACGGTAAATCCACCTTTTTCGAAAATCATATTCGCATTTCTGATTTCCTGAGCCACTAATCGTTCGTCAACATATTTGACATTGGAGGTATTGTTGATACTTTGCAAACGTTTCATCCGGTGAGATATTAATTGACCGGGATTGATGCTCAGGCCAAATACCCTCCTTTGATCGACTTCGAATAACTCTTTGGGCGGATCAATTCCATGCACCAATGGTATATTGGCCACCTTCCAACCATACATCGCCAGATAAACACTCAGCGGGGTTTTTCCTGAACGCGAAACACCGGTCAGGATAATTTCAGCATTGTGCAATTTGTCGGGACTAAGTCCATCGTCATGGTTTAAGGTGAATTCAATGGCGTCGATGCGCTCAAAGTATTGCTGGTTAATTTCCCGATATAGACCAGGTGTCTGAAGTGAATGAATTTCAAGCGTTTCGTCCAGGTAGTCGGCCAATTCTCCCATAAAATCAATATTTCTCACCTTGTTTTCCAGGCACAATTCCCTTAGAAAATCGCGCAATTCCCGGTTCACCAGTGTATGAGTAATTAGTCCTCCATTATGTCTGGCCATATTAACCAGTTCAATCAGTTGCTTTTTTTCATGTATCTGCGGCACAATAATTACCGGCACATTGTTGTTTGGATATTGAATAAGCAACGATTGAACCATATTGTTCCCGGCAAGTCCTTTCCCTCCGGAAACGACGTAAATTGGCGAAGTATCTTTATCCTTTTTTTGAGCGTTCATTTTTTAGATTAATGGCTTTATACTGAACAAACCAGATCATAAAATGGTTTGAAACAACGCTGAATTTTACTGGTCGGTTCACTGACCTTTTAAAACACTTGATACAGCAGAACAAACCCAGAAACGAATCAGGTGAAAATTATATGAAGGCAATTGTTATCAATATCGCGACTACATTAAAAAAGTCAGGACATTTAACAGCTGATACTAACTTTATTTCTTAATTTGGCTTAATCTAAACATGAATTTATAACTAAAACCAAAAGAACATGTATTATACAGCTGATGAAAACCGGTACGACCAGATGATTTACAACAAGTGTGGAAAATGGGGATTAAAACTACCCGCTATTTCACTAGGATTATGGCACAATTTCGGTGGTGTTGATGTGTTCGAAAACGGACGGGAGATATGCCGTCGTGCTTTCGATCTGGGAATCTCCCACTTTGACCTGGCTAACAATTATGGTCTGCCACCGGGATCGGCTGAAGAGAACTTCGGCAAAATTATGCAACTCGACCTGGCTCCTTATCGCGACGAACTCATCATTTCGACCAAAGCCGGTTACCTGATGTGGCCTGGTCCATATGGGGAATGGGGAAGCCGGAAATATTTGCTGTCTAGTCTTGATCAAAGTCTGAAGCGGATGAAACTGGACTATGTTGACATCTTTTACTCGCACCGTCCCGACCCCAATACTCCGCTCGAAGAAACCATGATGGCGCTCGACCAGGTCGTTCGTCAGGGCAAAGCTTTGTATGCCGGCATTTCAAACTATCCGGCCGACATGGCTGCTGAAGCCTCCAGAATACTGAAAGAACTCGGTACTCCCTGCCTGATTCACCAGCCTAAATATTCGATGTTTGAACGCTGGGTTGAAGACGGACTATTGGATGTTTTGGGAAAAGAAGGAATTGGCTGCATCCCGTTTTCACCGCTTGCACAAGGATTGCTCACCGACAAATACCTGAATGGTATTCCTGAAGGTTCAAGGGCGGCCAAATCGTGGGGTTTTCTGAAAGCTGAACAGGTATCACCGGCCCTCGAAAAGGTGAAAAAGCTGAACGAAATAGCCCTGAACAGGGGACAAACCCTGGCTCAGATGGCTCTGGTGTGGTTACTCAAAGATGAGCGGGTTACCTCGGTTCTGATCGGTGCAAGCTCAGTTTCACAACTCGACGATAATGTAGCTGCTCTTAAAAACAGGAAGTTCAGCGAAACAGAATTAAAACAAATCGAACTGATCCTTTCCGAAGCTAAATTTACGGTCCCAAAGAGCGAGACCAAGGCAATTTTTACCGCCCCAAATCCGGAAGAAAAAACTCCTTCTAGAGGTGATTTTCTTAAAGATCTGGCCAAGCGGACTGTTCGAAAAGAATAACATGGCAAAAACAGTATTGATAACCGGAGCGGCCAAACGAATAGGAAAGGTAATCGCCATTCATCTTGCAAATCAGGGATGGAACATTGCCATTCATTTCAACACCTCGGCAGAGGAAGCAAGTCTGTTTCGGGATGAATTAATACAGACTTTTCCTGATCAGCAGTTCGAACTTTTCAGAGCTGACCTGAACCGGACAGAAGAGGTAGAAGAACTTCTCTCCCGGGTTATTCAGTCGATGGGGAATATCGGATTACTGATCAACAATGCCTCCGTTTTTGAACCGGGATCGCTTGGAAAATCTTCGACAGATTTCTTCGACAGGCAAATGAATGTCAATTTCAGGGCTCCGTTTATTCTTACCCGCAACTTTGCCCAGACATTCAAATCAGGAGTAATTGTCAACTTTGTGGATACCCGGATTGTTACTAATCAATCAAGCTTTGCAGCCTATTCGCTAACCAAAAAAGCTTTGTGGGAATTGACTAAAATGGCTGCTCTTGAATTTGGTCCTGAAATCAGGATTAATGCAATCGCACCCGGATTAACTCTTCCTCCGGAAGAAAAAGGTAAGGAATACCTTTGGGAACTGGCTGCTAATATTGCCATGAAACGACCGGGAGGATTGGAGCCAATCCTGAAAAGTCTGGATTTTATTCTGAATAATGATTATTTAACCGGACAGCTTCTGTTTTGCGATGGAGGTGAAAATCTCGGTTCAACCAATTAAAAAAGAAACCTAAATGGCTATCATCCGTGTCAAAAATCTATTGCTTCGAACTTTTATCGGATTTAATCCTGAAGAAATAGAAAACAAGCAAGATGTAATCATCAATGTCGAAATTGAGGCAAATATTTCGGAACAAGCGCTATTGGTTGATGAACCCAATGGGATTTATAACTATAAAATCATTACCAAACAGATCATTGACCTGGTTCAGGACAATCGGTTCAAATTGCTGGAAGTGCTTACCAAGAATATTCTTGATCTGATCATGCTTGATGAACGGGTGGTCTGGGCAAGGGTTGAAGTTGACAAACCTCATGCCCTGCGCTTTGCCGAATCGGTTTCGTTCGAAATGGAGGCCGAACGATGAACGATTGTATTATCGGCATCGGTTCAAACATCAGGGCAGAGCTGAATATTCAGGAAATGCTGGCATTATTGGCCAATGGCGTTGAAATTGTCCAGATTTCACAATTCGTTCATACTAAACCGATTGGGATTGCCAATCAACCCGATTACCTCAATGGGGCAGTACTCATTCGGACTAAACTTGGTTTGGATAAATTGTCGTCCTACCTCAAAGGCCTGGAAGATCGGATGGGCAGGGATCGTGGGCCGGATAAATACTCACCCCGAAACATTGATCTCGACATTCTGATCTGGAACAATACGGTTGTGGACCCGGATTATTATACGCGCGATTTTCTCCGGGATTCGGCGGCTGAATTGGGTTTTGAAATAAAAAAGTAAGCTACGTCAGAAAAATATAAGAACATGAAAAACTTTAAACAACATTATTTAATTCTTCTAATCATCGCTTTTTCAGTATTGTTTCTGAATTCGTGTAAAAAGAATGATGAACCGGGAAACAAATACAACTATTTTATCTCATCCGAGTACAAGTTGGCTATCACCAGCGAGGCAGCAAAAGTCAAGTTAACTGCCTTTCCATTAATTAGTCCTGAATCTTCTATTTTTGGGACAAAGGCAAACAGTGATGTTGAAGTAAATAAAATCACCTACAAAACCACTTTCAAAAACAACAACATTCAGGCTTCCGGCCTGATTTGTATGCCCAAGACAGCTGGCGACTATCCGATTTTATGCTTTCAGAACGGAACAAACACCGAGCACCGACTGGCACCGACTGAAAATCCCCAAAACGAAATGTTTATGATGATGGAAAGCGTGGCTTCGATGGGATTTATCGTTGTGATGCCCGATTATATTGGCTTTGGTGCATCATCTCAACTGGCCCACCCTTATCTTCATGCCGAATCAACCACCCAAAGTATTCTCGATTTGTTGAGGGCTGTAAAAGAATTAGGTACTGATGCAAAAATCATTGCCAAACCAACCAAAAACCTCTTTATTTTTGGATACTCTCAAGGAGGTTGGGCAACCATGCAGCTTCAAAAAACGATCGAAAAAGACTATTCCTCCGAGTTCAGCCTCGTTGCCAGTTCGTGTGCTGCCGGGCCTTATTCGCTCGAATACATGAGTGATTTTATTACCGGAAAAACCGATTACCCAATGCCCTATTTCCTGGCATACCTGCTAAATGCCTATCAAAAAACCGGGTTGATAGCTAATCCGCTGAGCGACTTTATTCAGGAACCGTATGCTTCTAAAATTCCGGGGCTTTTTGACGGAATGCACAGTGGAGATGCGATCAATTCTCAACTGACCACCAAAATGGCAACTCTTTTAACCCCTGAATATCGTACGGGTTTTGCTACCAGCACCAAATTTTCCAACTTTAAAAGTGCGCTTAAAGCCAACAGCATTGAGGCCTGGTCAATCAGCACGCCAACACGGTTGTATCATGCCGCAAACGACGAATACATTCCGGTCAGCCTTAGCCAGAAAATGTACGCAGATTTTAAAACCAAAGGGGTCCTCGATAATAAAATAGAATTGAAAATCATTGACGGGTATGATCACCCTTTTGGTGTCATTCCTGTTGGTTTATCAACAATTTTATGGTTTATGGAACTGAAAAAGTAGCGAACTATTCCGAATACACATGCACGCTGTTTTGTGCGCTTGGCAGGTAATTGACGCCAAACCAGCAAATCAGCAAAATCGCAAACGAAACGGCCAGAACCGCCATTGCTTTTTTGTGTTCGGATGGATGACGGAAACGGTAGTGAATGTAAACAAGGTAAAACATCCAGGTGATGAATGCCCAGGTTTCCTTGGGGTCCCAGGTCCAGTAATGCCCCCAGGCATCCTTGGCCCAAAGAGCGCCAAACAATAAACCCATAGTCAGGAATGAAAAACCCAGGTAAACGAGGTTATCGGCCAATTGTATCGGGCCTTTGATGATTTTATCGGTGGGTGCAAAAAAAAGGTTTCGCAAAGCCACCAGCGACGAAGCTCCCAGCATTGCATAGGCAAAAATATAGACAATCACGTGGGGGATAAACCACGGGCTCTGCAGTGCAGGCATCAGCGTTTTATCATAGGTTTCCGGGTGCTGCAGGTTGATGATCAAAAACACCATCGCCAGTCCAAGGCTGTAACTAACCAGCCATTTGTATTTCCAGCGCAGATAAGAAACCAGTCCGATTCCGGAGAGAAATATAGCGTACCAAAGGCGTGTTTCGCCCAAAGTGCGCATAGGGGGCCGCTGAATGTGAATCCAGAGAATCGTTATAAAAACAAGCAAAAAAGCTGTACCGGCAAATGAAAGTCCTGCCGCCAGCTGGTTCAGCAATTTTTTGCCTGAAGACAAAAATAATCCGGAAGCTGCCAGCCAGCAAACGATTGCTACCGACGCATAAGTAGGAAAATCAAGCCACATGTTCAGTTCCTCCATTTTTTGGTTTACCGAAAATAAACAGGAAGCCGGCTCCTGCCAACATCAGGAAAATACCCAGATAAACAACCGGCAACCATGGGTCGCGCACCAGCTCCAAAACACTCAGGTTCGACCAACGGCCCATTTCCGTGTTGTAGCTCAACTGGTAAATGGTCCAGCCGTCGATATGGAACGGTCGGTTCACCTCGATGGTGGTGGTCACATTCTTTCCGCTTTTGGTCTGTATGTTCAGTTTGGAGCTGAATTTACGGGGCCCGGCGGGTAGCATCACCAGCGAATGAGTATCGTTCAGTTTCAGCGCCTCTGGCTGATTGGCGTAACTTCCGCTGCAAACCCATCCCGAAATTTCAGTTTTATCGGTCAAATTGGTTACTCTCATTTTTGCTGAAGGCGCTGAGCCGGGTTCGTTCACCGGGAAATAGGCCTCACCAACTTTTCCTGAAAATTCGAGAAACTGCTCCACTTCCAGATGGTACTGGAACAAATCCAGCGAGTTCCGGTCCAGCAGTTCAAACTGATTTTTGCCTTTATGGAGCACGACCTGTCCGGTCTGGTTGTCGATGATGGTTACTTTTGGGCGAAATTCGTCGATGTTGAAATTCAATAATTTGATCGCAACGGGCAGTTCAACCGTCTTTCCCGAGGCATCTACCGCGCGCCATTCGGTCTGGTCTTCGTAGCAATTCATTGTGAGGCGCTGCATGTCGCTGCTTCCCAAAGCGGTTGAGAACAGCACCAGAAACAGGCCAAAATGGTTGAGGAAAAACCCGGCATTCTTCAGGCTGAAGGGATTCAGCCGTTTCAAAGTGACGATGCCCAGCAAGATCATTAAATACAGGTTAATCAGGATAAACGGCCAGGTTTTGACCAGATGTGTCAGTCCAAACAGCCGGACCACCTCATTTTTCGGTTCCACATCCTGTTTCACGAAACCCATCAGCAAAACAAGGAAGGTGAAACCTAAAATAGCGGGCAAAGCCGCTTTTACGCTTCCCAATCCTTTCATCATCGGATGTTTCTGCCAGAGAACAAAAGCAACGATTAGCAAAGTCAGAAAAACGAGTCCTGAAATTAAATTCCAGGGAAAACCGGCAAACCGGAGTACCGTTCCACCACTGGCAGCCTGAAGGGCAAATCCAATCAGGAGTATTCCCGCGATAATTATCGTTCCTTCGCGGTACGACCACGGATGCGCCCAGGTTTTTCTACTATTTTCGTTGCTCATAGAGGAAGATGGATTTGCGGGTGAAGATACAAAAAGGAGGATAGAAAATTTAAGTTCTGGTGACCAGGTTATTTACATAAATGTTGTATATTTATTAGGAAAATATCACACAACACAAATAGCACATATACAGCAACATTGGGTTGTGCAGGGGAAATAAAGATAGCGGGTATAAACGTTAGTTGCCAGTACAAAAAAATCATATTATATGCATAAAAACATATATTTCTTTTGCTTCTTTTTGTTGCTGTTTTCTTGCAAAAAAGATGATGAGCCAGTAGATATTTCCTCACAAGTGGAAGTGCTTAAAATAATTCAGGCAGAAAAAAACATTCAGAACTTAAATTCTGTTGCTTTTTGCGTAGTCAAGGACGACGAGATACTATGGGCAAATGCTATTGGCTATGCCAACAGGGGAAAAAAGATAACAGCCACGCCCGAAACGCGCTACATAGTTGCCAGCATATCGAAAACCATAACTGCTGTTGCTGCTATGCAACTTTATGAAAAAGGGTTGTTGGATTTAGATGCTGATGTTAATATTTATCTGCCTTTTACCGTTAAAAATCCAACATATCCAAACCAAAAGATTACACCCAGAATGTTACTCTGTCATTCGGGTAGCATTTCAGATGATTGGAATCGTGAGCTTAACCTGAATTGTTTTGGCTTTGATTACCCACAGCCCCTGGGCGATTTTCTGAATGATTTTTTTACTGAAGGGAGACAGTATTATTCAACCAGAAATTACTATGACTATTCTCCTGGTGAAAAAGCAAATTATTCCAATGTTGGATTTTCATTAATTGGTTATTTAGTTGAAAGAGTCAGTGGTCAGGATTTTGATGCTTATTGCAAAGCAAACATATTTATTCCTTTAGGAATGACAAAATCAGAATGGTACCTTAAAAATACTCCGCAAGACGAACTTGCTATTCCCTATAGTCCTCTGTTGACTGGCGTTTCCCAATCACCACATTTTACATCTCCCTATCTTCCGGCAGCTAATTTAAGAACAACAGTAACCGATTTATCAAAATTTCTCCGGGCAATAATAATGAATGGATCATTTAATGGCTATCAAATGCTTAAACCTGAAACGATCCAACAAATGAAAACCGCTGTTAATTATCTTCAAACCGGGAGATTCAAAATGAATTATGGTTTAGGAATGTACTACCGTGAAATAGGTAAGCTCAATTTACTTGGACATGACGGCGCAATGCAGGGTGTCGCCAGCAATATGATGTTTGACCCAAATACCCATGTTGGCGCAATCGTTATAACCAATACAACCGGTATTAATAATACAGACCTGATCGTTAATTCACTTATTCAATACGGAAATACAAAATGAAACAGATATTCACAACACTCATTGTCCTATCGATATCTTTTCAGGTTAATGCTCAGGAATTAACCAGGAATCTTACTCCTAAAAACCAACGATTTGGTTGTATGATAGGTTATTATGGGGATAAATTCAGCAATTCAGGCGTACAATTGGGAGCTGAAACCTATCTGGCAACAACACAAAATTATCAGGTCATTGCTTCGTTGAACTACAATCTTTTTGGGCAAAAAGACACCTACATTGCTCATAATATCATTCCACGTATAGGAGTCAGATATACTGCTAATTTTGGTTTGATTGCCGAGTCATATTTTGGATTTGGGTACATCTTTCGAAAATTTCAATACGACCAGTATTGGTTAAATAATAATGGGAACATCGTCAATCGTGGAAAAGCAGGTGTTTCATCGGCTGTACCCAATATAGCTTTAGGTTTGGGATATGATTTTATGAGAAAATTAAAAATGCCTGTCAGGTTGTATGCAAGACCTTCTATAAGTTTCTTCTACCCTAATGGTTATGTAGTTTTCGAGGCCACTTATGCTATTGAAACCGGAATTATCTATGTGCCAATATTTAAAACAAGAAAATAGAAAACAAGCAACAAACATGGTCATGCTGCAAACAGGGCACGAGGTTTTAGTATAGTTTTGTTCTTTCATTTATACCTGTGTATTAAAACACGAAACGGTTTTAATTGCCTCGTCAATAGCAAACTAAGGAATGTTTGCGAAAAATTGGTTTGCATCGCAGTTTTTCGGTCTGCAACCTGTTCGGTTGATGTCGTTGCACACACACGAATCCAAAATAGTACAGTAAAAAAGGAGGTTCTATGAAAACCAGAGGTGAAAGATACTTCGTTAAACTGGCACGCTTCGGCGCAAGCTTATACGACAAATTTCTGGATGCA
>JAUXUF010000065.1 GCA_030684645.1 Bacteroidota bacterium
CTCTGCATCAAGCCAGGGCTCTGCATGATATGGCCGAAAGATCAGAAGGCAAATTCAGAGTGATTACGAATAAAAATGAGCTGGAGCAGTTAATTTCCGACAGGAAAAAGGATCGGTCCCTGAGTTCGGGTATGCTGGGACTTGAAGGCGCACATTGTCTTGAAAATGACCTGAGTAATATGGGAGAATTTTACGATGCAGGAATACGTTATATAGGTCTTGCACATTTCTTTGATAATGAATGGGCAGGCTCTGCACATGGACTAAAAAAGGGTGGATTAACCGAGCAGGGTATCCGCCTGATCAGAAAAATGGATAGCCTCCGAATTACGATCGATCTGGCTCACTCATCCCAACAAACCATTAGGGATGTTTTTAAATACTCCCGACGCCCTCTTTTAGTTTCACATACGGGTGTTAAAGGAGTGTGTGATAATCAGAGAAACCTGTCTGATGAACAATTGGTCGAAATAGGGGCACGTAACGGACTTGTCGGTGTTGGCTTATGGGAAACCGCTGTTTGCGGTAAAGATGCAGCAGCGACTGCGAAAACCATTAAATATGTAGCAGATAAGATCGGTATTGATAAGGTTTCACTGGGTTCCGACTGGGATGGCGCATATGAAATGCATTTTGATGTTACCGGCACTCCCTTAATTGTTGCAGAACTGCTGAAACTTGGTTTTACAAGGACTGATATTGAAAAGATCATGGGTGGAAATATCCGGGATTTCTTCTTAGGAAATTTGCCTGAATAGGCAATTACAGGCAGAGGAAATTTCAGTAAAGCTTTTGTGAATAATAGCCTGATCTTATACTCTTAAATACCCGGATATGAAAAACGATACCTTGATTTTTGCCTTTCTGATGCTCTTTCTTGCATCCTGTTCGGGATCAGTTAATCAGGAAGATCTGTATGGCAGGTGGAACTATGTAAAGGTGAAAAATGCAGACCCTGAAGCGATACTGAACTTGTCTTTGTAACTATGGAAAAGAATTATACCTTAAACGCTGACAGGGTTTAAAACCCTGTCAGCGTTATCATTTTCTTTATTTCTTTTTCCCGGG
>JAUXUF010000078.1 GCA_030684645.1 Bacteroidota bacterium
AATTTATAATTTATAATTCTACAAAACAGCTACCCGTTCGGTTGAAAACAAGCTTTCGGCAGTCATCGGGATGTTTGACACCAAACGACCAATTACAATAGAGCCGCGATTCTTAAATAAATCGTCGACAATGAGAAGCATCCCGGCAATGATGTTGGAAGGAATTTCTTCAGCAGAAATATAGCCTGCCCGGAATGTTACCGCAACAGCGTTTGCCTGAAGGCGGGTGGTTGGCCATGATAGCCCGTAAGCGGGTGTAATTTCAAAAGGTTCGGCCTGTGCATTGACAATGTATTGCGATGCATTAAGTGTTTGTTCCAATCCGGTTCCATCCGTGTACTTAATTGAATCAACGGCAATTAGCGGAGTTTTATTGATGACAAATTTTTCAGGGAAGCGGTCACATTTAAACGTCCATGTTGATTCCAATAACTGTCGGTTGGTACGATCTTCAGCAACTTTGGCGGCGGCATTCAGGTATATATTGAGCATTCCGTCTTCAGCTGTGTAGCTGAGAGGAAGGCGCAAATGTTCTTTCAAAGTTTCAAGAGGAACTTGCTCTGATACCGGCTTTATTGTTTGCTTTAGATACATAACTGAAGGATTTGTTTTTTAAAAGTGGGTTCAATGAAGAACCCACTTTTTTTAACCTAACTAAACTAAACCTATATGAAAAAAAACCTACTCTTATTTGATGAGACCCTGAAACAAGTTCAGGGTGACACTACACTGCTGGATGTACCAGGTACTTAACAGGGTTGGTTCCGGCATCGATCAAACGTGCGTCGAAACGTTTGAACAACAGGAATCCAGTCTGATTAAGATCGGCATAACGTTCGACCAAACGTTTAACAGTTCCACCGGCCACCTCGCGAACCATGAATTTGGACATATCGCCAAACACAACCGATTTAGCTGACGCTCCGATTGAAGCCATTTCTTGTGAAATTTGGTATGGACGTCCTAAAATCATGGATGGACCATTATCGGTATAATTTCCCTGCCAGATTGGGCGGCCTTCCAAATCTTTGATTTTGCGTAAAGCTTTCAAAGTTGAATCGTTAAATAACCAGGTGCCATTGATCCGGTAATTTGGATCGACTGAATGAAGCAGGTCAACAAGGTTGTCGAAAGTAAGAGCGGCAACGCCTACACCTGTCAAGGAAGCAGCAGCAGCCGCAGTGATTAAGCCTTGTGGCTGGGTAGTCCCGTTACCAGTCGCAAGGTGTTCTTCCAATGCTCTCCAGATGCGTTCGGCCATCATGTTTGCCAGATAAGTTTCCAAATCAAAAACTGAATCTTGTAACAGAATGTTTGAAACAATGATAGGCTTCGAGCTATAAGTGAATGCTTTGAGAGAAATACTTCCAAAGGTTGGATCAACAGAAGCACCAACGCTGGTGTTTTCACCAATGATTGCACCTTTGTTGGAAGTGTCGTTGATGGTAGGCCATGGGATTTCATTCCCTGTTTCGGTTGACATCCGGTTTGAAGCTTTGTAAATACCGCCAAAAGCCAGTAAAGCAACTTCCAATTTAGCCATGAAACCTTTAGGAATTACATAACCACCACTGGCGGCAGTTCCGGCAGACAAATCACGTTTTTCAGCATTCTGCAAAAGCGCCCTTTCTTCAGGTTGCATTTGGTCAATGCCAGACATCATCCAGCTGCGGAAGGCTGCGGAATACTTTTCTCCGGCTTCATCGCGGCTTTCGCCTTTTTCGCGGTTTTCCTGACGTTCATTGTCGATCTGTCCGGCGCGGGATTCGATTTCAATGGCACGTTCGAGCCTGCGGATTTCCTTTTCAACGTTGGACAAATCAGTGTCCATTTTATCCCACTTTACATTTTCATCATCGGTGAGTGAACGCTTTTCGGATACCGAAGCATCGTTTAGCGATTTCATATCAACCGATAATTTCTGGGCTTTTTCGCGGGCTTCTTTCAAAGCCGACTGACTATTAGTGCCAATTGCCGGAACAACAAAAGCAATTGAAACCATTGCGGTAACTCCTACCTGAAGCAATTCAAGCGGGTTGCCTATCAAGGCTGTTAGTACAACAGCAAAGCAGGCGATCAAGAGAAATACAAACTTTTTCATTTTAAAATAATTTTAATGATTAATAACTAATTTATCCCTGAAAGCCTGATCCTGCGTGCGCGGGCTTCGGCGGCATAAGATTCTGTTTCTGGAACTAAAACCGGTTCAGCATCCGGTTCAGGAACTTCTGGAGCTGTTTCGGCTTTAAATTCCTGATAAGAGCGGGTGTAAATTTCCGTATCGTTGTAGGCCGGAAAAGTGACGGGCGCAAAATCGAAAATAGATTCGAATTCCTTGATGTGGCGGACCGTAAGAACCGATCCATCGGGATTGGTAACTTCTTCCCATTCCTGATCAGCCACCGTAAACGAAAACGACATCTTGTCAATCAGTTTGTTCCTGACTGCTTCGTAGCCATCTCGCCCCCAGGTTGTTTTTGAGCAATCGGCCACAATGTGAACTCCATCTTCACGTTCTTCGTGGCTGAGTGTTGAATTTTTGTATGAAGCCATTGGATTGCTCGATTTGTGCTGCCACAATAAATAGGCTTCACGTTTCTCCAATGCCTTGGTGGCTGCCATCGGTTCAACAACTTCGGCAAAGCCGGGCCAAAGGATGGTGCGAACTCCGTATAAAATCGGGATTCCTTCAATAACCATTTCGTCCTTGTTCGCTTCGCGGAATTCGATGTGAGCGGTTACAGGGTCAATGTACCTGCGCTCGCGGGTTCCTGTTTTCATTTCGGGTATGTTCATTGATCAAATTTTTTTAATTGTGGAAAATGTTTTTTTAGCAACGACCAAATCAACTTAACCATCAATCCGCCCACTGCCCCAAAGAATCCAACCCAGAAATAGTCCATCAGATGTGGTGTTTGTGTTAATGGTTCAATCATTGCGGCGATGTCTCCACTGCCTTTTACTGTAATACTGGCAATAAAGCCGGTTAATGGTTCGCGGATCTCTTTCATGCTTTCTTTGTATTTTCCGGTTCAATTTCCGGAGCTTTAAAATTGAGCGGTGTGATCAGTTCGGAGGCATCGCCCCCCATTTTTTTCATATTTTCGAGTTCTCTTATTTCATCAGGAACAAGCCACGGGCGGCCACCAGTTGCTTTGTTGTAATATTCGCTTCGGGTTTTGGTATCGCCCTTGAGCAATCCGTTCAGGTTAAATTCGAGATAAGTGAAGCGGCGCTCATCGTTGCGAAACATTTTGCGGCTGAATTCCTGCTCAATGCGGTTGGTCCACAACATTACGGTATCGGTCACAAATTCAATCCCCTGGTGTTCGATGTTGTTGTTGGTGGAGCTGGTAAGATCGAACAGTTTGTGAGGCTGAACACCAAACCACCGGCAAACTTCGGAAAGGTGAAATTTGCGACTGTCAAGGAATTGCATATTTTCAGGAGAAGTGGAAAGGTTTTTTATTTCCATGCCACCTTCAAGGATTGGAGCTTTGCCGCCATTCATCCAGCCGCCATATTTACTGTCAAAGTCTTTTTTAAAGCGGTCGTATTGGTCTTGTTTCATCACTCCGGGCGAAGCAACGTAACGGTCGTTCAGGTGACCATGTTTGAAAAGGCTGTTGCTTGATTTCATCATGATCAATCCAGTTTCCAAACTTTCGCGGGCTACGGTGATCGGGTCTTTTCCCTTCAGGCTTGAACCGAACCCTTTGACATGAATCATATCAATTGCCAGTACTGGCGTTTCGATACCTCGCACACGGTAATAGATTTGATTGTTGTATTCGAACACATCCACATCGGTTGGATGGTACTGCTTAAGCGACAACGGACGATAGAGCTTATCTCGAATAATTAAGGAATACGAATTACCCCAGAGCAACAAGTGCTCCATCAAGTTTTCAAAAAACTTAAACGCTGTATCGCGGAGGTTCGGCTCGCTGTGTACCAGTATATTTACCGGATGATCGGAAAGCTGATCACGCCCGTTGTCGGTCTTTTTGTAAACTTGAAACGGAAGGAATGCAATGGTTCCGGCCAACAGGCTGACTGCCCGCCAAACGGCTGAGTAATTTAAAGCCGAATCATGAGTAAGTGAGTTGGATGATAAGCCGAACATTTCATTGATAGATGATTCATCAGTGAGTGAAACGGTCGGGTTTTCGATGGATCTAGCTTCTTGCGATGGTGCCGAAGATGATTCGAAATGAAGTATTGGAAGACCAAATAATTTAAAATCGAAAGCGCCCATAATTTCCGGTTATTTTAATACTGGAAAGTTAATGGGCGCAAATGTTTGTTGTACTGTATCAATGATACGTTTGTTTTCCCAACTTTTGATATAAAACTTGGGAAAATTCCGTATTTTTATGCATTATGGTTAAGTACTGGGAAAATTGGAGCGCGTGAAAAGGACTAAGTGTTTACTTTTTCTGATCGTTCTCTGATAATTTTTTGGAGCCAACGAATCTTATCAGCTCTTTCTTTTGAAATCTCCACTTTCCCAATTCCGGGAAAGGTGGCAGTTACTGTTTTTTTAGGTTGTTTTTCCATTGAGTTGGGTTTTTAAAAGGGTTCAGATACGGGAATAGGTGAATTAAGCAAGAGCCATATCCGGCGTTCTAACTTTTGAAATTAAATTGTTTGATAAGTGAGTATAGATCATCGTCGTTTTCTGGTTTTTGTGACCTAATATTTTTTGTATTATTGCTAAATCAGTGCCTGATTCGTAAGAGTGCGTTGCAGAACAATGCCGCAAAAGATGTGGATAAACCCGCTTTTTTATTTTGGCGATGTTTGCATATTTCTTTACAAATTGCTGTATTGAAGTTGCGGAATATTGGTCTGAAAACTGACCGTTAAAAAGGTAATTGCGGGGTTTTTCTTCTTTGAAATGTTCGCGCAATGCTTTAAGGGTTGGCTCCGAAAGTGGAACTATCCGGTCTTTTTTACCTTTAGCCTGGCGAATATGTATCTGCATCAGCCCGCTATCAATATCTTTAACCTTCAGGTTTATTACTTCTCCTTCGCGCATTCCTGTTGAATAGAAAAGAAATAAAATTGCCTTATGCTTTTTGTTTGTACAGGCAGTAAACAGCCTCTGAACTTCTGCAAATGATAAGATATCCGGCAAATGCTGTTCAGTTCTAGGATATTGAATGTATTTGAATTTAAGCGGGTCTTTTATTACCAGCTCATAAAATCGCTTAATTGCTCCGATTCGCTGTTTTAATAACGATTGTGAAGATGATTCGCGCAGATAGGTTTTAATTTCATCTTCTGAAATCTTTGTCGGATGCTTTTGGAAATGCATGATATACAATCTCACCAGCCCTTTATAGCATTTGATGGTGTTGTAACAATAGTTACGAAGCTGCAATTCGGCTTCGTAACTGGCTAAAAGTTTTTTCATAACTGATTGATTTTAAATATAGTTTTGTATAGGTATTCGTTATCGCCCACTGTATTGACGCGCGGTTCCATCGACATCGCAATAGTCAATATTTGACAACTTTGTAAGCCATTCCAAGCCGTTAGGGTTTTTGACAAAACATTGCTTAAAATCAAGGTCAATGCTGGTAATTTCGAGGATTACTCTTTCATGCCACAATAGGCCGTGAATATCCTTATCATTTGAAAATCCGGTCTTTTGATTGAATCTTTCAATTGATTTAAGTCTGCAATAAAACTTTTGTTGTTTCCGGCTTAAATCGTAGGAGAAACAATTTTTAGTTTCGGCTAATGTTTGATTAAAATTACTCATCGTGTTCATTGTTTTTAAGTGTTCATTGTAAATGAACGGTTGATTTGACTGAACAAACAGCGAAGCGATAACAGCCAAATACCCGTCAATTGGGGTTTCTGTGGCGTGCGGTTGTTCGTTCATTTTTTAAGTTTTATTTCGGTTTGACAAATTATCTTTCAAAGCCCCCAACTACGTGTATTGGCGGGAACGTTATGGCTAATGCTATTGTCGCTCGATTGGTCGCCATTCCGTAACATATGTTAAAGTAAATGACCCTTTATCTGGAATATCCCAAAAAAGGATCGATTGACTTTCATTCTTTCTTAATACTCCAAATTCAAGGGAATCATGTTTTTTTACCTTCAATAATAGCAGGTCTTTATTTTCAATAATCCCAGATTTATTTTGTGGCAGTATTTCTGGTAAATCATTTTCAATAGAAATCCACTGTTGAGCAAATCTAACACCAGCTCTAAAATCAATTTCACTTCTACTGGCTTCAAGTTCATTCATATCATAACACAAAATTCGATCTTTAATCTTTTCGTTAATTGTTTTCATGTGTTTACATTATTTAGATTCGTTATAAACTTTCCGGTACGCTTCGGCTTCTTCTATTTTGCCTTCATTTTTTAACTGTTCAATGTAAACCAAATGAGGGTTTTCCGGGCAATCGCAATCTTCAATATTTCCAGATATAGCAACTTGCCAGCATCCTGGAATTAACACTTTTTCTTCGCCCTTTGGGTGTGCATAATAGCATTTCATGGTTTTAGTAAATGTTTGTTTATAAATGATTGAAGTTTTTCAACTACCTGCTGTGATTGTTCTTTATTAAGAAATATACATTCAAATTTTTTACCGCTTTTAATGTTTATCTCAATTAGTTTGTGCATTTCTCTTATACCAAGCGTTTGAGTTAAATCGGTCTTAATATTTAGTTCCATTTTATAAGTTTTAATGGTTAATAATTAGATTTTCAAAGCACTAAGCCATAACAGCCAAATACCCGCAATTGGGGCGTTCATGCTTCGTGGACAATTTTGCTTTTCAAATCCCCAACTGCGTGTATCGGCAATCCGTTAAATCTGTTTCAACTCGGTCACATGTTGTGCGTTTTCAAATGTTGCTTTAGTATATCAATTGCTTCAAGTATTTCGTCACGATCAGAATGTAATTCAACGATCTGTTGTGTAATTAAATCCATTGCAGTTTTATCTTTAGCAATCCTCTGAGAAAAACTAGACCTGCCGTTTAAATGCTGGTCAATATCTAATAGCTTATTTTGCAAGTGCAATATTGCCTTTTTCATAATTTATTTTCGCTGTTTTTTCAAAAATCTGATTTCAGCCTGCCGGTATGATTCAAATGATTTGTAACGCTTCACGCCAAAATAACTGAGATAGATTCTTTCGGCAGCATCGTAGGCACGTTCGTTGGTACCGTAATCAACCCGAAGATCAAGGTTAAATTTATAGAAGTCTTCGAATTGTTGGAGCTTCTGGATGTGGGCAGGGATTTTAGAGTGTTCTGATTCCATCTTTGTAAGGTTCGTTATCGATTATTTGTAAATATTCGGCAAATGAAATAACGGCGGCAACAATACCGTCGATTTTGTTTTTAGATTTCGACTTATCAAGTATGATATTGTCGTTCGGGTCGCGGCGTGGAACGGCGTTACCAATCATCCAGTTGATCACCGGGTTATTGTTGTGGTGAACTTCGCCACCATAGATTTTGGTTTTAAATTCCTTGGTTGGAAACGACATAGTTTGATATCCCTGTCGGTAAATGTTCATGATCAGACCGTCATCATTACACAAA
>JAUXUF010000079.1 GCA_030684645.1 Bacteroidota bacterium
ATTTCAGTGCGATGATGCTGAATATTTGTTGGTGGCATTTGGATCCTCTGCCCGGGTTTGCCAGAAAGCAGTTGACCTGGCCCGCGACAAAGGCATCAAAGTTGGACTATTACGTCCCATTACCTTATTCCCATTCCCTAAAAAACCAATTACCGCATTATCGTTAAGGGTAAAAGGTGTTCTGGTTGTTGAAATGAATGCCGGACAAATGATCGAAGATGTTCAGCTGGCAGCTGGTTGTTCGGTACCGGTAACACATTATGGAAGAATGGGAGGCATTATTCCAAGCCCGGTGGAAGTGGTAAATGCGCTTGAACAAAAACTGATAGGAGGATAATTTATGAACTTAGCAGATATAATTAATCCGAATAACCTGGTTTACGAAAAACCAAAATTAATTACCGAAACTACCATGCATTATTGCCCTGGCTGTAGCCATGGCGTTGTGCATAACCTGTTGGCCGAAGTAATCGAAGATCTGGGAATTCAGGATAAAACGATTGGAGTATCACCCGTTGGCTGTGCTGTTTTTGCTTACAATTACATTGATATAGACTGGCAGGAAGCTGCTCATGGAAGAGCGCCCGCTGTTGCAACCGGCATTGCCCGAACCAACCCTGATAAAGTGGTTTTCACTTACCAGGGCGATGGCGATTTAGCGTCCATTGGTACTGCTGAGATTTTGCACGCCTGCAACCGTGGCGAAAACATGGTGGTCATTTTTGTGAACAACGGCATTTACGGGATGACTGGCGGACAAATGGCTCCAACGACTTTGCTTGGACAAATAACTGCTACAACTCCCAATGGCCGTGATGCCGGAAGAAACGGATATCCTTTAAAAATAACTGAATTGATCGCCCAATTACCCGGAACCTCTTATGTAACCCGCCAATCAGTGCATACTCCTGCAACAATTCGCAGATGCAAAAAGGCCATTGCAAAGGCATTTCAGGCAGCAATCGACAAAAAAGGAACCTCTTTTGTCGAGGTTGTATCGACCTGTAACATGAACTGGAAAATGACGCCGGTAAAGGCCAACGAATGGATGGTCGAAAACATGTTCCCGTTCTATCAGCCCGGTGATTTGAAAGACAGTTCAAAATCTGATCCTGAAAGCTATACACCTCTTAAAAACTGAAAACAATGACCGAAGAAATCATTATAGCCGGATTTGGCGGACAGGGTGTACTTTCGATGGGGAAAATATTGGCTTATTCGGGTGTGATGGCCGATCAGGAAGTTTCCTGGTTTCCATCGTATGGTCCTGAAATGCGTGGCGGAACAGCTAATGTCACCGTTATCCTGAGCGATAGCCGGATCAGTTCACCCATTTTGAACGAATACGATACCGCCATTATTCTGAACCAGCAGTCGATGGACAAATTTGAGCCGCATGTTAAACCGGGAGGCGTTCTGATTTACGATCCAAACGGTATTATTCATCCGCCCAAACGTACCGACATTACCATTTATAAAATTGAAGGAACCCTGATTGCCGCAGAACTGGGCAATGTAAAAACCTTTAACATGGTGGTTTTGGGCGCTTACCTGAAAGCCAAGCCAGTGGTAAAAATGGAAAGCGTTGAAAAAGGCTTGCAAAAATCGCTTCCTGCACGCCACCACTACCTGATTCCCATGAACCTCGAAGCCGTCCAAAAAGGTTTCGAAGGCATTGAACTTGTGCAGGCAGTTTAATCCTGAAAATTATTCCTGAAATACAAATACCCGTCGGATAACTGGCGGGTATTTTTGTTTGTTTACATTCAACAAATCTAACCGAATAAAGTATCGCGTTTGAAGATCAGATCATTGAAAGGAATTTGGTAAAATCCTTTTGATTTAGAAAAGGTGTGATTGCTATATGATGAAATGAAGAATCTCTCTTCTTCCTGTTTTTTTGTACTACCGCCAGCATTTCAGTGATGATTGCATTTGCATGCTGAAAGTCAGCAGAAATATTGTTATCAGCAATAAACTGAATCAACTCATCAGCAAATGCCCGTGAAATAAAATCGATGTTCGTAAAATCAAAAGTCACAGAAGAATGACTTTCCTTTGGCACTTCAAGACTTAATAATTCAACCGCCATACGGGTTGTAATAGTTGATGGTAAAAATTCATGTATGTTGATAGTCTTTTTCATTTTCACTGTCAAATAAAAAAATCGTTCATCTAGAGATTATTGATTTGAGGCATTTCGCTATAAGTTTCCCCGTTTAGCAATCGTCCGTTTTTCTTTTTATTCGTACCGCCCCATTGCTTAAAGTAAAATGCTACAGATTGTGCGTTACATTGATCCTGAATATTTAAAACCCACTCTTCTTTGATTGGTCGTGGGGTTCTGCCGCTTTCTCCACCCACAATTACCCAATCGATATTTTGTAAATTCAGATTTGGTAAGTCTGTTAAAAGCGGTTCGCAACTTAAAAACTTTACTCTTGCACCGGTTTCTCTTAACAGATCAATCCGTTTGGTTACAGAATTATCTTCAACCGTTACACCCATCCAGATGTTGTGGCCCCAATCCAGCCAACCTTCACTATCGTAGTAATGCAATATATCCGCACGTTTGGTTAGAATTTGAAAAACATGTTGCGGATTATCTTTCATTACTCTGAAAATTTTTTGTATATATTCAACCGGAACATCTTTGTGGAACAGGTCACTCATGGAATTCACAAAAATCATCTTTGGCTTT
>JAUXUF010000080.1 GCA_030684645.1 Bacteroidota bacterium
ACCTAACACATTGGCTATTTCCATTGTTGCATCTTCACTTGCGCTAATAAGTGCCCAGTTATTATTGAGTTGATACTCCGCGGCAAATTCCCTGCATCTTTTGGGAGTGTCATTTTCCGGATCCATGCTTATCAATAAAAAACTAACCTGTTTAAGCTCATCAGGGGATAATGCAGATTCTATTCTTTGTATATCCGCTACTATTCTCGGGCAGGCTGATTTACAAGAAGTAAAAACCATTGCCGCAACGGTTATCTTATTGGAAAGGTTGCTAAAGGTGAAGGAATCTTCATTTTGTGTTTTCCAGGTGCTGGAAACATTAAAGATAGATTCATCTGCATTTTTTGCAGAAGCAGCTAATTCATTCTTTTCAATGCAACATTTTTTTTCAGACTCCATTTTTGCCTCATTATTACAAGACAGAAGAGTAAGCAGTAAAGCAAAGGAGATAATTTGATTGATTTTCATTTTATTTATTTTACACATCTGAAACCTAAATTTGGCACACCATATTTTGCCTTTACACTGGACCGCATGGCAAACCGCATGAATGAAGCATAATTGTTAATGTCTTTTGAAGCAAAAGAACCGCCACCGCAAAAGAATGTATTATCCAGGCTGCCATCGCCTCTTGATTCTCCTGTGGTTAACGCGCTATTAAAATCATACGTCCATTCCCATACTAATCCATGAATATCATAGACCCCGTAATAATTTTTAAAAGTTGAACCCACGTTTGGTAATACTAAAGAGCTTGGTTTAGACACCCAGTTTAAAACCCACTGATTAAACGCGGGGTCTTTACTTGCATTGGCTTTGGTTTTGCTGGCCTTAGCCACCAGTTCCCACTCTGCTATAGTTGGCAATCTTTTTCCCTGCCACTCGCAGTATTTTTTTGCCGCAAACCAGGAGACATTTACAACGGGGCTATTGGCAACTTGTTTATCAAATGTGGAGTCTGTAAACCAATGATGTAAATAATTACTGTCAGCAAAAAGCGGTTTCACTTTGCTTCTTTTCCATTCCGGATATTTTTTTACGAACAAAAGAAAATCAGCGTTTGTAACAGGATAAATATCCATGCTAAAACCTTTTACGGCAACTTTCTGGCTATCTAAAGAATATAAAGGGAGATAGACACCTCCCTTTATTGGAACCATATTTTTTGATAAAGGTTTTGCCTGACCAAAGGCAGAAACAAAGCTGCCTAATAATAATATGGTAAGTACGCGTTTCACTTTATTTTTTTCTTTGCTTAGCTACATCAGAAGCATTCACCTCTCCACCCTTATTGCCAAAACTATTCAGTACATAAGTAATTATTGAGGCAATTTGTCCATCACTTAAAGTTTGTTTAGGCATTACGCCATCAAACACTTTTCCATTTACAGTTATTTTTCCAGACAGGCCATGTGTTACAGCTCTAATAGCTTTATTGGGGTCTGAAGCAAAATAATCTGAACCAGCTAAAGTAGGAAAGGCTCCTTCAATACCTTTACCATCGGCCTGGTGGCATGCCTGGCAGGTGCTTGCATACAGCGCTTTACCTTGCGTAAGTCTTTCATCTTTTGTAAGAGGTTTGGCGGGGGCAGCAACTACTTCCGGCATAGATTGAGAAGCGCCACCTTCTGGTTGATAAATCCTGTCATCCTGTTGCCCGGAATATATGGATTTGTTTTCAGCGCCTTCCACTGTCAACATTCCCAGTGCGCCTTTATTAAATGCCCTGAAAATTGAATGGTCAACCAATATTAAAGTAGCGGGTACATCACATTTGAATTCGGTAATAGCTGAACCTCCTGCAGGCACTAAAGTTGTTTGTACATTATGGTTAAGTGCAGAACCGCCTTCGGGATAAACATTATCAAATATTTCTCCAATAACATGGAAGCTGGAAATCAGATTAGGGCCGCCATTTCCTACAAATAACCTTACGGTTTCACCTACTTTTGCTTTCAATGCTTTATCGCCTGTAAGTGCTCCAACCTTACCATTAAACACTACATAGTCCGGTTGTTCTTTTAAAGCTTTATCCATATTAAATTGTTGTAAGCCACCTTCACCATAAGCACCTTTTGTATAAAAATCACCCTGGCATACATAAAACTCCTTATCCACTTTTGGCAAGCCTTCTTTCGGTTCCACCAGTATAAGGCCATACATGCCATTTGCAATATGCATACCTACCGGGGCGGTGGCACAATGATAAATATACAAGCCGGGATTAAGTGCTGTAAAGGAAAACTGGGTTTCATGCCCCGGTGCAGTGAAAGTAGCAGCAGCACCACCACCCTGTCCGGTTACTGCATGTAAGTCAATATTATGCGGCAATTTGTTATTGGGATTGTTTTTTAAATGGAACTCTACAAAATCTCCTTCTCTTACACGAATAAATTTTCCGGGCACACTGCCTCCAAATGTCCAGAAATTATACTTTACACCGTCCATCATTTCCATTTCCTTTTCAATTACTTCCAGGTTAACAATTACCCTGGTGGCATGTTTCCTGGTGATAGGGGGAGGAACATTGGGAGCATCAGTTAATACGGCTACTTCTTCGCCTTTTATTTCTTCAAGAGCAGAAGAATCTCCTCCTTTTTTCTCTAAATTATTGCAAGCTGTAAGCAGAAATCCTAAGGCCATTACAGCTAATACAATTTTAATACTTTGTCTTTTCATTTTAATATAGTTTTAGTTTTTAAACTCGTGAGAAAAAAAAGTTGGAGAAACTTTTAACATTAAAAAAGCCCATCCATTATAATTATTATTATCTCCTCCTTTTATTAATTCCATATTTTTTGAGGCAAACATCATTGAATACCCCATCTGAACATTAATAATCGGAGAAGGCTTGTATTCCAATAAAAAATCTAACTCGTTTCCCAGGCCCTTTTTAATTTTATTTACACCTGAATTATTTTCATGAGCTAATGAAAAAGAATGTACATCCATAATAGTAACCAGATTTTTTTTCAGGTTTACACCCATACGTAAATAAGCATCTACAAGCCCTCTTTGTTTAGTATCAGACGGAATATTAAGGAAGTAATCCATATACCCATAAAATTTATGGTTGGTTGCATAAAGCGTAGAAAAATTGCGGCTTTTTGTGGGTTGGGTTTTATCTGAATTGCCTGATAATAAATCAAGCCCTAAACCTGCCTGCATTTTATTTTTTCGATATTCTCCATAACCATTCACCATATAAGCATTAAGAGTTAGATTGTTATCAGTTTTACCCATTTGGTAATAACCACCTAAAATACCTTTCCACTCATCATGCTGATAATTATATAACGGCCCCAATGTAAGGTTTGCTTTTGAACTTTTTGATGTTGCATCTGTTGAGTTTAACCCATTTAATATGACAATGGCAGATATAGAACCATTCAGCTTGGGTAACTCTTTTTTTAGCCATGAAAACCCAAGATATCTATAATTTTTCAATGAATAGGACAATTACTTTTTCTGCAAAAAACCAGTCAATTAAAAAACAATTGATAAAATATGCCTTGATTTATACTCTTTCTATTGGAGTAAACATAACTACTGCTTTAGTAA
>JAUXUF010000081.1 GCA_030684645.1 Bacteroidota bacterium
GGAAATTGAAGAGATCCCCTTTTTGCTTTCTGATCAGAATGAACCGGAAAAAGAACTCATCTTTAAAACTGAGACCCAGGCCGACAGGCCTTCAGAAATTAGTTTAAGAGATCCCTTACCCGGCTTAAAGAATAAAGCCCCTAAAACTCCTGACCTGGAGGAAAGTAATAAGAGTTCAGCCAGCAGCTGGTACTAGTTTTATGAATTCTTTTCGGGCGCTAATTTTGACACTTAGATTATACCACTTTCTGTTCTGGATCTTGTTCCGGTATTATCAGGTAAAACTGCAGCCGAATCCTTTAAGAACAGCCTGGATCTTGCACAGCAGGCAGAGAACTTCGGATTTAAGCGTTACTGGATGGCTGAACACCATAATATGGCGGGTATTGCCAGTTCGGCTACATCAGTCTTAATAGCTTATATAGCCGGAGGTACTTCAACAATACGTGTGGGCTCGGGAGGAATTATGCTGCCAAATCATGCTCCCCTGGTTATTGCCGAACAATTCGGAACCCTTGAATCCTTATATCCCGGAAGGATAGACCTGGGACTGGGACGTGCGCCCGGTACCGATCAATTAACGGCTATGGCACTGAGGCGTAACCTGGAAGGTACCGGCGAGGATTTTCCTAAAAATCTGATGGAACTGAGAGCCTATTTGTCGCCTGAAAATGCCGGATCGGCCGTTAGAGCTGTGCCTGGCGAAGGTCTGGATATTCCGGTCTGGCTTCTGGGATCGAGTACCTACAGCGCGCAGCTGGCCGGAATATTGGGTTTGCCATTCGCATTTGCAAGTCATTTTGCACCCAGTCTTTTACATTCTGCTTTGAAGATTTACCGGGAAAGCTTCCGGCCTTCAGCTTCATTAGAGCAACCCTATGCCATGGCAGCTGAAACAGGGCTTGATGAGATCATGATAACTTCGCATATTTATGACCATAGGGCGAGAGTTCATTCCTATGAAGTTATTTCAGAATTATGTCTCTAAAAAAATCCGGTGTATATTAGATCATAATAAAACAGATCGAACAGCCTTTTATTTATGATGAACTATGCTTAGCGATTCGACCTACAAAGCAGCCGCTTCGGTTGCCTTAATTGCAGAAAAACATTTCGCCGGTCACCTGGAAGATGCCATGCAAAGGGGCGAACAGGACCTGGCCTCCGCCCCTTCGGCCCAGCAGATTGAGGTCATGCTGGATACCGCTTTCTGGGCCAGCCTGAGAAGGGAAGAGGGAAATTCACCCAAAATATCGATCGCATTCCTTTCACCCGAACAGGCGGGTTTCCCGCTTCAGTTTGAACATAAACTCTCCTTTAATGCAGGCGTACTTACCAAACTTGGCCCCGGAGTGGAGCGGCCTGGAATTCATTTAGGT
>JAUXUF010000088.1 GCA_030684645.1 Bacteroidota bacterium
TTCTGAAGTTAGGATACTTAGAAGTACCGTCATATGGCTGTCTTAAAGTTCCAACTTCAGGGTCATAACCGCTGTAACCTGCAAATGTAAGCAGGTTACGACCAACAACTTTTGCAGTTATGCTTTTTACCACACCACCGAATACATTTAGGCTCTTCAACGGGAAGGTATAACCCAATGCAACCTCTCTAAGTTTAAGATAAGTTCCATCTTCAACCCAATAGCTATTAGGGGTATTCACATCGTAAAAATTCAGAAAATAATCATACGTTTTTTTCTCGCTTTGCGCCACACCACTCATATCCATTTCAGGATTTCTAAGGTCTCTGGTTAACCATTGCCCTTTTGCATTATAGATATCTCCACCCTTCTTAAGATCAAGAAGGAAATAAAATGTTGCACCTTTGTAATTCAGGGTATTTGATAAGCCCATATTGAAATCAGCATTACCATCACCTATTTTACCAAACAAAATAGCACCTTTATCATCTAATTGCTTGATTGCTTTCTCAGTGATCTTGCCTTGTGAACCTGCAGGAACGACAAAGCCGCGTGAGTTAACCTCGTAGTCAGCTATTGTCTTACCCGTTGGCAATTGCTTGCTCATCTGATCCAATGATTTCACCCAGGTATGTCCATACATTGAGCCGTAAGTTTCATTTCCTTTAATGTAAAACATCTGCTGACCACCGCCATCAGTATCTCCGAAAACATATGGTGCGATAGGAAGATCGGTGATCTGTTGCCTGATCCTTGAAAACACAATATTAGAACTCCATCTGAAATCTTTCTTATTCATCCAGTTGGCTCCAAGACTAAACTCCAGAGTTTTACTTTCAACAGATCCTGCATTTTGGAACTGACGTGTAAATCCGTTATTCAGGAAACCCAGAAGCGGAACATTGAGGAACTGGTCGTCTGTTGTAGATTGAGCATAAACTGCTTCAAAAGTATAGTTCTTCAGGAAGTCTATATTTAATCCAACTTCGGTTTCAGCAGTTTTAGATGGCTTTAAATTAACATTTCCCCTTTGTTGGGCAGAGGCTGAGCCATTATTTAAAGTAAACGTTTCATACTGCCATGCTAAATCC
>JAUXUF010000100.1 GCA_030684645.1 Bacteroidota bacterium
TCCTAAAAAAGTTGAAAATTTTATCGGCGATGAGGTAACCATTACTGGCAGCATTACCAATAATGTTCTGGAAATAGAAACGATCAAAAAATAAGAATAAAGTAAATGCTCTCCTACTTTAGGCTACTGTGTACCCACATCTATTCCCCAGCTCTTATTTTTAATTGCATTGCAATGACCCGGAACGGGTCAAATGTTTATAGAACATCATTTTAGTCCGAAATCCCGACCCGAGGTGGTCGAATGTGGTAACGGTACACATGCGACCACCTCCGGGGTCGGGAAACAGGATTGCATGATTTTCTATAAACATGCGACCCCTTCGGAGTCGGCTAATCTATTATGACATGTGGCCTCTAAAAGACGGCTCAGGTTTGAAGGCAAAAAAAAATCCCGTAGATGCAGGATTCAATCCCCAGGTGATTTCTATAGTTCAGGTTTTTACGTATATTTGCGCAGATGCAAAATCATCTAAAAAATGAATACACAATGTCATTTCAGGAAAGAGCCAGGTTAGGTTTGGAGCAGCTATCCAAGCAGTCGCCAATTACCTTAACGATGGCACGTATTCAAGCCCAAAAACTCAAGACTCAAAGCAAATCAGGGAACAAGAAGCAAAGAGGTTAGAAATTTTATTTCTGAAAAGAATCTTTGGATAAACGATATTGACTTTTCCCAATATGTTAGTGAAGGCGCAGAACAAAGGGTCTTTTTGAAAGATTCTGATCACGTTCTCAAACTAAACGATGCGATTTATTACAGCCATTGGAAAGATTATTTCTATAACTTACTACTTCACAACTTCTTCTTTACGGATACGGCATACGAACTCCTTGGTTTTACCAAAGAAAATAAAATCTTATACGCTGTTGTTCAACAATCATTTGTTACAATATCTCAATCCACTGACTTGGATCAAGTTAAAGCCTTTCTTGAATCAAATGGTTTTATTAACAACCGGAATAATGATTATTTCAATCCGGATTTGGGTATTATCCTGGAAGATCTACATGATGAAAATGTCTTGACTAGAAATGACATTTTATATTTCATAGATACCGTCTTTTATTTAACAGGTGAATTTTGGTCACAAAAATAAAACTACAGCTACCCCAATTGGCGGTTCGGTGGTTAAACTAATGGAGATAAGATGAAAGAATGATAGAAAAGTAACAAGCAAAGAAGCCGGAAGATCCCTCTCCCGGCTTCTTTACCTCACCTGAACCCCTGCATTACCCAGCGCCTTAACAAGTACCAAATTACGATTAGCCCCGCCAAAACAATCAATACCATTATCACCGGCCAGGATCTTTTTTCTAATA
>JAUXUF010000107.1 GCA_030684645.1 Bacteroidota bacterium
TATTTAAGAGCCCGGTAAGGCTCTTTGGTTCCCGCTTTCGCGGGAATGACAAACATCTTTTGGGGATTGTGGACGTTGCCGCGTTCGTTGATCCGACCTGGTAAGATATGTTGCCGGAGGTTCCCGCCTTCGCGGGAATGACAAGCGTGGTTGGGGGGGGCAGGAGATTCCAGCCTTCGCTGGAATCGGTTCAGGTTACTTACCACCTTTAATGAACCAATTCGCTGCAAGATCATGCCAGTCAGGGTTATGTTTTTCAATTAAATTATTTTTCCAGGAACGTTGCCATGTCTTTAATTGTTTTTCCCTGGCGATAGCTAAGTTCACATCAGTAAAATTTTCATACCATACCAGAATGGTGCAATTATACTTACTAGTAAATCCATAAACGAGCTTTCGTTTATGCTCATACACTCTTCTGCGGATATTGTTAGTAAAACCGATGTACAAAACGTTATGATATGTATTTGTAAGCATGTAAACATAATATTCCCTCATCCCCCAAAATTGCAATCCCCGAAATACATAAAGACAAAAAATGAGTAAAAGGACTGCATCATTTATCATACGGTTCCGCATTAGGATTCCAGCGCAGGCTGGAACCTCCTCACCCCCCAACAACGCTTGTCATTCCCGCGCAGGCGGGAACCTCGGCTAACACATCTTACAAAGTCGGATCAGCGAAGGCAGGAACCTCTCAAAGTCGGATTCCAGCGCAGGCTGGAATCTCCTCACCCCCAACAACGCTTGTCATTCCCGCGCAGGCGGGAACCTCCGCCAACATATCTTACAGTCGGATCGGCGCAAGCAAGAACCTCTATTAACGCATTTTACAAAGTCGGATCGGCGAAAGAGAGAACATCCACTAACGCATTTTACAAAGTTGGATCCGCGTTGGCGGGAACCTCCACTAACACATCTTGCAAAGTTAGATGAGCGAAAGCGGGAACCTCTCAAAGTCGGATTCCAGCGAAGGCTGGAATCTCCTCACCCCCAGACAACGCTTGTCATTCCCGCGCAGGCGGGAACCTCGGCTAACACATCTTACAAAGTCGGATTCCAGCGAAGGCTGTAATCTCCTCACCCCCCAACAACGCATGTCATTCCCGCGCAGGCGGGAACCTCCGCTAACACATTTTACAAAGTCGGATCAGCGCAAGCGGGAACCTCCACAATCTTAAT
>JAUXUF010000121.1 GCA_030684645.1 Bacteroidota bacterium
CTTTCAAGCGTTGGCGCTTACACAAAACGCATGCGCCAGGCAGCTCCGGGGAAACCTGTATGGATGGTGTTGCAGGGGTTTGGATGGGGAGATGAACGTACTAATTTACCTGCAGAAATTAGAAAAGAAATACCCCGCCCCACATTAAAAGAAACACGTTTTATGGCTTATGATGCCATTGTACGTGGAGCTCGGGGAATTAGCTATTTTGGTACAGGCTATATAGAAAAAGATTCGCAATTGTGGAAGGATATTCTAACTATAGTACGTGAATTAGCTGACCTGCAACCTGTATTAAGTGCAAAGGATGCTAAAGTAAAACTATCCATAGATGTGGAACAAGCATTTAGTTCATTAGACCGTACAATTCAAATACTGCCTAAACAGGTGGGCACCGAAATATGGATTATAGTGGTTAACGAAAATAGAAATCCCCTGGCATACAATATAAATAGACTGAACAGCTTAAATGGTGTTACTTATGTGGATACCATCTCTGGTAAACAAGCCAAAGTTGCAAATGGGGGTTTGCGTTTTCCCATAGGGGGACAACGTGTGCAAGTGCTGAAACCCCTCAGCCGATGATATGGAAGGGGTATCCGGTCATTCCTTTGATTTTGATAAATCTTCCTGAATGGTAAATTGGTGAACTATGCCACCAATGTCAATCCGGAGAAAGGACGTATTCAGGTTGAGTTGGAGAGCGCTGAGATGTTTTTTAATGGTAGAAGACACGATTTCTTTATTTTCGGGATTGCAGCGCAATGAATTCAGTTGGAGTTAATTTTTTAATTTTTTTAAATTGTTTATTGAAGTTGGAAATATTCTCAAATCCACTTTCGTAAGCGGCCTCGCTAATAGTATAATTTTCCTCTATTAGCAGTTTACAGGAATATCCCACCCTGATTTCATTAATATATTGAATAAATGATTTGTTGGTACTCTTTTTAAAAAATCTGCAAAAGGAGGTAGAGGTCATGTGTACTTGTTGTGCCACCTGATCAATGGGAATCTGGTTTTTAAAGTTTGATATCACATATTTATAAACCTGAATTATTTTATGGTTCTGTCCCTCATCAATAGAATTGACAAAGCTATGGCTTGAAAGCAATTCTAAGTTTGATGAAGTGGCTATAGCATTTAATATTGAAAACAGGATATTAATACGTTCAATACCTTTCGTTTCTATCAATAAAAAAAGCTTTTCTTTTACGAATTTCATTGTGCTTTCTTCCGTCACTTTTATGCCCATGAAAGACTGTTTAAGTAAATTCCTGATAGGGGTGGCTTCTATAATCTTCTCAAAATCAATACCTGGGAAATTCTTAATAAAATGTACGGCGATATTTTGAGAATAATAATCATTACTTTTATCAATGTCGCTTCGCCACTCATGCGGAAGATTTGGTCCTATCAGAAAAAGTTCGTTTTCCCTGTAATTTAAAATTTTATCACCTACAAACAGGGTTCCTTTCCCTTTAATAATAACCGTTATTTCCAATTCCGGATGATAATGCCATGGATTATGCAGATAAGGGTTTGCATTCGTCCATGATTTGAACGACTCAGCCGTGGTTTCAATATGTCTCATTAACACCGGTTTCATCTATTCTGTTTTATTTTATCATGATAATTTCAATTCGGGGAAAGATAATATTAGGGTTTGCTGTTTTTATACTATAACTCAAATTTCAAAGATTGTAAATTTGACAATACTTTACAATAGTCAAAAGTATTTAATTTTCCCCGATTAACTAAAACCTATAATTTAATTAAGTGAATATTACGCCCGCTTTCAAAGATGAAACGATCGGCATCGTTACCAGAAGATTGATTCCCTTTCTGATGCTGCTTTATTTGATTGCTTACCTCGACCGTTCCAATATTTCAGTCGCTGCTCTGCAAATGAATGCCGATTTAGGGCTAACCGCCAGGATGTATGGGTTGGGTGCAGGCCTGTTTTATGTAACGTATATTATTTTTGAGGTACCAAGTAATGTAATTCTGGCGAAGGTGGGGGCGCGACGCTGGATTGCACGCATCATGGTGACCTGGGGACTGGTGGCTGTTGGTATGTCATTCATTCACACGCCAGGGCAACTATATTCAATGCGATTATTGCTGGGAGCGGCAGAAGCTGGATTTACCCCCGGCATCATATATTATATAAGCCGTTGGTTCCCTTCCGGTAATCGGGCGCGTGCCATGTCTTTGTTTTATATCGCCGCTGCGCTTGCATCGGTGATAGGATTGCCTTTGTCCGGCGCATTGCTGGAAATGCACGGTGTACTCGGGTTCGCAGGATGGCGCTGGCTTTACCTGGTAGAAGGCGTGCCTGCGGTGTTACTGGGTTTTGTTGTGCTTAAATATCTTCCCGATAGGGTGCATGACGCAAAGTGGCTATCGGCAGCACAAAGCGAATGGTTATCCAAAACCATCGCGGACGAATCAGCCAACGCGCCCGGAGGACATAAGATAGGTTGGCATCAGGCATTTTCCGATAGCAAAGTATGGTTGCTGAGCTTGTTCTGGTTATTGCAGGCATTCGGTACTATCGGGGTAACATTGTTCCTGCCACAGATTCTAAAAGGTCTTTCCGGTGAAACTAACTTCATTGTCAGCCTGCTTTCTGGATTGCCTTTCTTGTTAGCCTGTGTGTTAATGTATTTGAATGGCCGTCATTCTGATGCACGGCAAGAGCGCCGTCTTCACCTGGGACTGCCACTATTGATTTCCGGGGTACTGCTGATTGCTAGTATTTACAACGGGAACCTGACGGCTACTTATTTGCTGCTTATTGCCGCGGTAGGGCTTAACTGGGCAGTTACTCCCGTGTTTTGGGCTGTAACGACTGAATATCTCGCTGGTGGTGCGGCCGCCGCAGGCGCGATCGCACTTATCAATGCCATAGCGAATATAGCCGGAGTTGCCCTGCCGCCGGTTATGGGATACATAAAGGACCGGACGGGTAATTATGATTACGCTTTGTTGCTTGTTAGTGGCGCGCTGCTATTGGGGGGCTTCCTGGGACTTGTCCTGGCCCGCAAGTGCTCCGTCAAGACACAGCCTGATGTTGTAATAGATGAAGCTTAAATAGATTATTTTTTATTTACGTATAAATAGACAAGAATGAAAAATTCCGCTAAAACTCTTTTTTCGACAAACGCATCACAAAAAATACTTTTTGGAAGTGCCTTAAAATCCGGGATGAAGATGAACACATTTCTTTTAGCCGTATGTTTAATTTTTTGTTTGGATATTCATGTGCGAGGGCAGGGAGATGGCCCGCTTCTCTCCAATTTGGATACTACTGTAGCAGATCGTTTGCCTTTATTGATGCCCGATGATTTTGATTCTCTGCTGCTTGTGTCCTGGCGGGTGGAGCAGGGAATACCAGATATTCACAACCCCCTTCTGGAACCTGCCATGCCCTGGGACTCAGGCGGGATTATGGCACATGGGACGGTTCTGCATGATCCCATTGATGGTTTATGGAAGGCCTGGCAAGTTTCAACACCGGCTGAAGTAACATTTGAGGGGCTGAGAGCCAAACATGAAAGTCAGCGGCGTTTGACTTATCTGGAAAGTAAGGATGGAATTAATTGGTATCGTCCTATGCTTCCGTTTGTTCGTTGGCCCGGATATGATAGTACAAATATTATTTTTGATCTCAATTCTGGGGGTACTGCGGTTTATGCTTCCGTACTTGTGGATACAACCAACAAAGAATGGCCGTATGAAATGTTTGTGTTGAGATCTCCAAAGCTCGGCGGAGTCCCAAACCATGTGGGGAATCTGCCTGGCCCCAAAGAAAAACTTGGAACTTACCGATACATATCTAAGGATGGGAAGAATTGG
>JAUXUF010000142.1 GCA_030684645.1 Bacteroidota bacterium
AACTTTGTTTAGGGATATAATCCTGTTCACCCTCCATAATAAGTTTTAATGCCAACTTTTCGTCTTCAATGCCGGTGAACAGTATTACAGGTAATTCTTTGCTGCAATCAATTACTTTTTGAAATGTTTGCCGCCCTTTACTGTCAGGTTTAAGGTCGAGCAAAATAATATCAAAGTTGTTTTTTTGAATTTGTTCACAACCTTCTTTTAATGTTAACACTGAAATAAGATTGGATTTAAAATTGCTCACATCCTTCAGCGTTTCCCTGATTAACCTTACATCCGGAAGATTGTCCTCGATTAAAAGAATGGTGATGGTCCTCATTTTTTATATCTTCTTTGTATAACTTGCAACCATTCGTAACGGTTCTGGCATATAGTGCGAAGCAACGTATGCAAATTGTTCCAGTTCTTTGTTAGTAATGATTAACTCTGGTGCCCGTCCTTCTTTGGTTTCATCCTGATCATTCATAATTGTAGGTTATTTAAAGCAATTGATTTGTTGCGTTGATTACTGAATCGGGTTTTGTCTTTTAAGCATTGGCTATAAAAAAATAGCGTGGCCAAATTGCTTACCCCGTATCTGAGACCCGACCAAGAGCCATGTGAACAAGTGTAAAGCAACGACCACGCCTTGACGTGGCGTTTTGCTTACTATCTCTGTTCACATTTGAAAATTTGGTCGGTTTCAGACACAGAATTCAGCTAAACGCTATATATTATATTTCTTTTTATATTTCTTTAATTCTACATTTTTTAAAAATTTCGTTATACCAATATATTCATCTATCGAACCAAATTTAGTCATTATCAATATAACTTGTACTCAGAGACTGTTTAAATCTCTTTCAAAACATTGTTGAACCCCTGCCTAGCCGGCAGGCTGGCACTTCCGGGTTCCAAATTGGGTGTATTTCAGTACCTCCGGTTATACCGGAGGTTATTCATATTCAAGTCCTTCGGACTTTTGTTCCTTGGAAACCCTGAAAGGTTGAATGTTCATCACCCTCCAAGAATTTGGGGGCTAACGACGAGCTGACGAAAGTTGAATCAGTATTACTGAAGTTGTTTATCGGCTTATTTGAATTGGCCTGTCAGGAATCGTGAAGGCGCCTGTCGGTTTCTGCCCCACTCACATCAGGTTTTATCTCCGGCCATTCAGGATTAAACACCTTCAAAATCCGCAATAATGAAGCGTGTTTCAGCGCTTGGCCTATTGTTTGGCCTTGGCCTGCACGCTACTTTTGCATCAAAGGGTTTAAACAAATTTTAGCAACTTATACCATAGTTACAGTGCCATGAAAAATTCAAAATATAAACCTTTTAATTCTTTAATTATGCTAATATGAAAAATATGATACTGCTTTCCCTTCTGAAAATATTTTCTGGTGCAATACATCCCGAAGCTGGTGTACAGGATAGATGGTGAAAGCAGTATCATATTTAGTTTATTTAGCGTTACCTTATTGATTTACAGATAGATTAATAAGGTTGAACCCAAGAGGGATCATGCGTTCTACTAATATTAAACAACTGAAAATAAGATTGTTTTAATATGTCAATTCAGAGTTCAAACACAGAGTAAACATGAAAGACAATTTAAATATATTATTGGTGGAGGATAATCTTTTAAATCAACGTATTGTAACGTTTAATTTAAAGAAGTACAATCACGAAGTGGTTATTGCCAACAATGGTGTTGAAGCAATAGAAAAATTTCGTGAGTATAAATTCGACGTGATTTTAATGGATATCATGATGCCTGTTATGGATGGGCTCGAAGCAACTGTCAGAATAAGGGAAATAGAAAGTTCAGATAATATTGATAAAAGAACACCGATTATAGCCCTCACCGCGAATACAATGGACAACGACCGTGATAAATGTTTATCTTATGGTATGGATGATTTTATGGCCAAGCCATTTAATATAGAAAAGCTTAAATCCATATTTTATGAACTCAAAATCCCAACTTGATTTAATCCCTCCTGAATTTCAAAACTTCAAGATGGTAGAAAATAATGACCTTATAATTACGGTTGACAGATGCCAGTTAAAAAAAGGTAAGAATGAACCTGCTAAGTTTCATACAACAATTTCCGGGAGAAACCGATTGTCTTGAGTATTTCAGGTTAGCCAGGGAAAAGGTTGGGATTACCTGTACCAAATGCGGCAACAAACAGCATCAGTGGTTATCCGGGAAAAGTTATTTTGAATGTACTTGCTGCGGAAACCATACCCCGATCAACAGTGGCACCATCATGGAAAATAGCGAATTGCCCATCAAATATTGGTTTATCGCCATCCAGTTATTGACTTCAACCAATGAGCCTGTATCTTCATCAGAAATTCAGGACCTGTTAGGGGCAATGCAACCCGGGGGGCCGGTTTATGACATGTGCAATAAATTAAAATTGTTGACCGAAAATGGGGAAACTAATTTCGACAGCCTGCTAATGGCCTGCGCGAAGAATCGACCGGTAATACCTACACAAACAAGTTAATTGTAATAAACAGGACGAATCAGTGTTCCTGAAGTTGTTTGTCAGCTTTTTTGAATTGGCCTGTCAGGAATCGTGAAGGCGCCTGCCGGTTTTTGCTTCACTCACATCAGGTTTTGTCTCCGGCCATTCAGTAATGACCACCTTCAAAATCCGCAATAATGAAGCGTGTTTCAGCGCTTAGCCTATTGTTTGGCCTTGACCTGCACGCTACTTTTACATCAATATATTTAAAACAAATTTTTATTTAACACACTTTAAATTTACAAAATGAAAAAAACATTAATGATTTTCGCGGCTATCGTTATGATGGCAGGTTTTTCAACCACAGTTATGGCCCAGGCAACAGCTTCTGCGCCAGCATCGGCTACCATTGTAACACCAATTGGCATTACAAAAACTGTTGACATGAATTTTGGGAATATCGCTATTAAAGGTACTGCCGGTACGGTTGTACTTGCCCCTGCCGGTACGCGTACATCAACAGGTGGGGTTACGCTCCCTGCAACTGCTGGTACGGTTGCTGCTGCTGCTTTTACTGTTTCCGGGGAAGGCGCTTACACATACGCGATCACGCTGCCAGCATCGCTTATAATTACCGATGCTACGACCAATACCATGACTGTTAATACGTTTACCAGTACCCCCTCAGGTACCGGTGCTTTAACAGCCGGTTCTCAAACCCTAACTGTTGGCGCTACATTAAATGTAGGTGCCAGCCAGATTGCAGGTGCTTACACCAATGCTACCGGGTTCGATGTAACGGTAAACTATAACTAAAATACCTTTCTAATAAAAAAACGCTGCATACTGCGGCGTTTTTTATTAGGAGTTAAGGGTATGTAATAAAACAAGATATACATTTTATTGGAGTTATTACATAACGAATAATGTACAGGTTATCCTATTGCACACCCTAAATAAAAAATTTATGTTTAAACTAAAATTCCTCCGGGAGCTGCCTGCATTTTCTCGGGTCATTTATTTTATTTCAGGATTCATTCTATTCTCCGTCTTTTCTTCCGCAACAGCGATAGCTCAGGGAGATTTGATGATCTTCCCGAAAAGGGTGGTTTTTGATGGTCCAAAAAGATCTTATGACCTTAACCTGGCCAATACCGGGAAGGATACGGCCAGGTATGCTATTTCTATTATAAATTACAGGATGAAGGAAGATGGTTCGTTTGAAGAAATCACCGAACCTGGTGCAGGGGAAAATTTTGCCGCCGATTATTTACGTTTGTTCCCGAGGAGCGTTGCCCTTGCCCCCAACGAATCGCAGGTAGTTAAAATACAGCTCAACAGGACCAATCAGCTGGCTACGGGAGAATATCGTTCGCATGTATATTTCAGGTCGGTACCTACCGAAAAGCCACTTGGAGAAAAAGAATCCACACCCAACAAAGATTCAGCTATATCTGTGCAGCTGATCCCCATTTTTGGCATTAGCATACCTGTGATCATCCGCGTGGGCGAATCTACGGCAAAAGTAACCCTTTCGGATTGTTCGCTTGAAATAGAAAATAATATTTCCAGGCTCAAAATGACATTAAACCGCGCAGGGAATATGTCGGTTTATGGCGATATTACAGTTAATCATATTTCGCCAAAGGGTAAAATAACCCGGGTGGGCATTGTAAAGGGGCTTGCGGTCTATACCCCCAATGCAATCCGCCGGATCCAGCTTCTTTTGGACAAACCAGGAGGGGATATTGATTATCGCAGCGGAAAGTTGTATATAGTATATACAACACCAGCCGATTCAAAATCAGCCAAACTTGCCGAGGCTGAGTTAGTGTTGCGTTAAAGTAGTAAACAGTAAAAACTAAGTAATGATACTTGCCCGGTCTATATCGTTAAAAAGAAAGCAGGTTGCCCTGCTTATATGCGGAATCGTATTTTTACTTTTAAGCAATTTGCCGGCAAATGCACAAATTACTGTTACTACGGCGCAAAACCTGAGTTTCGGCGCATTTTTTCAGGGGAATATTGGCGGAACAGTGACCATATCCCACAACAGTTCGCGTTCGGCTACAGGCGGTGTTATACTAGCCAATATAGGGGGATTTACCTTTTTACCGGCTATTTTTGAAGTGGAGGCCCCGGTTGGTACGGTCATTACCATTCAAAACGGGTCCGATGTCACACTTACCGGGAACAACGGGGGGTCTATGACCCTTAGTGTCGGCAGTTCCAGTACCGGTTCCCCATTTACAACAACAGTAGCGCCGCCGGGACGAACGCAGGTGAGCATTGGCGCAACGCTTACAGTAGGCAGCCCGGCCGCTAACCCTTCCGGGACTTACAATGGTTCATTGTCAGTAACTTTTATTCAGCAATAAGCAGGATGGAATATTTAAACATGAAAGGGCCCCAATGGCAGACAAAAATGGATACACCAACCCCGGGCACTCCTGGCACATACACCTTATTGGCGCCTGTAAGATTATATCTTCTGTTTTGCTGTTCATGTTATTGTTCCCTGCCATCAGCTTCACCAGTGAAAAAACTGAAGCAGAATATGATGGAATATCTATTTTCCTGAATGTGGCTGGCATTGGCGGCCAGGAAGTGCCAGTGGTTTTCCGGGAAAAGGATGCGTTCCTGTCTGTTGTTGATGTTTTTAATTTTTTAAAGATCAGGAATGTCCCTTCGCCCACGTTAGATACAATATCGGGCTTTTTCATGGATCCCAAAGCCATCTTCATTATAGATAAACCGAATAACCGTATTACTTACCAGGAAAAGGTTTTTGCCCTGGGACCCAATGACCTGATCGGCACAGAAACAGGCCTGTACCTTAAAACGGATTATTTTGGTAAAATATTCGGGTTGGAATGTACATTTAACTTTCGCAGCCTTTCGGTTTCCCTTAACACCGATCTCGACCTGCCTTTGATCAGGGAAATGAAACGGGAACTAATGAGGCGTAACCTTGCCTCCCTCCAGAGGGAGATAATAGCCGATACCACAATCCATCGGAGTTTTCCCCTTTTTAAAATGGGAATGGCAGATTGGTCAGTAATTGCACAGCAACAGGGTCAAGGTGTAAGCGATACCAGGCTTAACTTGCGAATCGGATCAATGATTGCCGGAGGGGAAACAAACCTTTCGCTCAATTACAATAGCTATGAACCTTTCCAACTGAGAAAACAATATTACCTGTGGCGCTATGCAAATAATGATCACCGGGCCCTGCGCCAGGTAATGGTTGGGAATATAGCGCCACAGGCTACCTCATCTATTTATATGCCGGTTGTTGGCGTGCAATTAACCAATGCCCCTACGACTTACAGGCGGTCGTTTGGCAGCTATACGCTAAGCGATTTTACTGAGCCCGGATGGATGGTAGAACTCTACGTGAACAATGTGTTGGTAAATTATGTAAAGGCTGATGCCTCGGGCTTTTTTACCTTCGAAATACCTTTGATTTATGGTAAATCAGATATAAAACTGCGTTTTTTCGGGCCATGGGGGGAAGAACAGGCCAGGGAGAAAAGCTTCAACATACCACTCAACTTTCTTCCCAAAAATGAATTGGAATATACTGTCAGTGCCGGCATGGTCGAAGACGGCCTCAACAGCCGGTTTTCGCGTGCAAGCTTCAATTATGGACTGGACCGGCGTTTGACCGTGGGCGGGGGAATTGAATACCTTTCATCTGTTGCACAGGGCAATTATATGCCTTTTATGAATGTTTTACTGACCTTGTTCACTAACCTGCTGTTCTCCGGTGAATACACCCATGGTGTGAGGTACAAGGGTATATTAAGTTGTCGTTTGCCTTCCAACCTACAGCTTGAGCTTAACTATGTCAAATATAAAAAAGGCCAAACTGCGATCCGGTATAATTACCTGGAAGAGCGAAAAGCTATACTGACCATGCCATTCCGCTTGAAAAATTTCACTGCTTTTTCCATGTTTTCCATTAACCAGATTGTTATGCCTGCAACCCGGATCACAAATGTCCAATTGTTGCTTTCCGGCATGGTTTCAGGCGTAAGCAACAACCTCACAACCTATGGGTTGTTTGCCGCCGGTCGGGCGCACCCGTACATTTACAGCATTCTTTCGCAAACGTTCAGGTTTCCGGCAAAATTCGTTTTCAAGCACCAGGTACAATATGATTACAACAGTAGTAAGGTTACGTCGGTGAGGGGTGAGTTGGAAAAGCGGATATTTGACAGGGGTTTTATGAGTTTATCATACGAGAAGTATTTGGATGCCAGTACCTCATATATAGGTATGGGGCTGCGCTACAATTTTTCTTTTGCCCAAACTGCTTTTTCTGCCAGAAAAGGAAGTAACAGCCCGGTCTCCATGGTCCAGTCGGCCCGGGGTAGTTTGATCTATGACAGTAAAACAAATTACCTGGGGTTTAATGACCGTACCAGCGTGGGAAAAGGCAGGCTGATAATCCTTCCTTTCCTGGACTTAAACGGCAATGGCCGAAGGGAAAAAGAAGAGCCCAAAGTTGCCGGGCTCAAAATCCGTATCGAAGGAGTGCGTATTAATTATAATCCCCGTGATACGACAATCCATGTATCCGATCTTGAGCCTTATATGGATTATTACATTGAGATCGACCGTTCCAGCTTTGATAACATTGCCTGGCAAATCAAAAATCATACTTTAAAAGTGGGAGTTGATCCGAACTATTCCAGATTGATAGAGATCCCCGTTGCTGTAATGGGTGAAGCTTCGGGAATGGTTTATCTTAACGACGATAAAGGGAAGCATGGATTAGGGCGCATCACCGTGAATTTCTACCGTAATGATTCCATTTTTGCAGGGCATACGCTCACAGAAAGCGATGGTTATTTTAGTTATCTGGGCCTGGCGCCCGGTTCCTATACTGCCCGGCCTGATACCATCCAGTTACGAAAAATAAAAATGGTTGCATTTCCCGGGTCTTTGCCTGTAAATATTTCGGGCATAATTGACGGGGACATCGTTGACGGGCTGGAATTTGTCCTCAAAACCATTAAAATTAAAGAAGATACTTCAAATGTCACTTCAATTATCATACCTGCACGGCCAGAGGAGAAGAAAGCTTTCATGCCTGAAAATGGCCGGCACGTAATTCAGGTGGCAGCATCATATAAGGAACCGATAAACACAGAAGCCTTATTGCTAATGTATCATTTAGATTCCCCTTTGATTGAATTTCACGAGAATGGATGGTACAAATATGGCGTAGGGGACTTTTCTTCGTTCGATGAGGCCGCAACCCGACTTAATGAATTCAGGAAGAAATACCATGTTGAAGATGCTTTCCCGAAAACCATAAATGCAAAAATCATACAAGAGGTTCCCCCCATGCAGGATTTCCCGGGGAAAGTATCATTTAAGATCGAGTTAGGCTCTTTTCGGAAACCTATGGATAACAAACAAAAAAAATTATTTAGCAACATGGCAGTCTGGATTGATTCAATTGGCGGGTCATATCATTATTTAACAGGAGATTATGATTCCTATTTTGATGCAGTGGAAACTTGCCGGTTGTTAAGGGGAAAAGGAATATCACCAAATGCTTATGTTGTTGTATATATTGGCAATGACAGGATAGGGACAATAGCAACAAAGGGGCAACAATTTAAGATACGTGAAAAACTTAATTTGATACTAAAGGGCAGCCATGAAAATAATTATCTATTAAATATTTGAGTGCCTGGCATTAATATACACGCACATACACCCGCTAAAGAGGAACGAATATCACATTAGCTTCCTCTTTAGCGATTACAGAAACGGATTTCTGATTATTCTGCCTTGCAGTCTTCCTTTTCAACAGTGAATATTCTTTTTACCATCACGCAATAGGACTGAAATTTAAAAAAGAAGTTTGCAGAAGTAAAAAATTCGTATTCCTATATTATGTTATTGGGTGGGACGGATAACCAGCATAAAAAATTTGTCGTAAAATCTGACAGAACTAAATTCAAACAGAGCCTCATGGCGGACTTGAACCGCCGACCTGCTCATTACGAAACCATCATCTTCCGGATATGCCTTAAAAGTTGTGAAGGCTGGTGCAAATTTGCAATTTGCGATTTTTTGCCGCGGATTTGTAATCCATAAGCATGATGGTTTAGAGAACTGGCATGATTGACCATTTTAACGTCTAATATCATAAACAAAGAAATCAATATCCAAAGGTACAATTATATGTCCCATATTTTTGGTATTGTTATTCAACAAATATATTTGAATGAAAACTATTATATGCAACTAATAATAGTTACATTTGCAGCACAAACAATTGTGAATGGGAACAAAGGAAAAACTAATTGAAAGATTTAAAAGGGAACCCAAAGATTTTACGTTTGACGAACTAACACGCCTTTTTCGGGTTCTTGGGTTTGAGGTCAGTCAAAAAGGGAAAACTTCCGGCTCACGTGTTGAGTTTGTCAACAATGAGAAAGAACTCTCTTACGGTGCTCATAAACCGCACCCCGATAGCGCAATAAAAAGCTATGCCATGAAGCAAGTTTTGGAATTTCTAACATTGAACAAAATCATATAAATCACATTATGGGAACATTAAAACACAAAGGCTATTCAGGGACTGTCGAGTATAGCGAAGAAGACAACTGTTTGTTCGGTAAAGTAATAGGCATGAATAAAAACGGTATAACCTACGAAGGCAAAACAGTGGAGGAATTGAAAGCTGATTTTGAGTCTGGAATTGACTTATACCTCGAAAGTTGCAAAGAGCGAGGAGTTAAACCACAAAAACCATATAGCGGAACACTTAATATCCGGATTCCATCGGAGCTGCACAGTCAATTGGCATTAAAAGCACAAATGACCGGACGATCGATCAATGCGATTATTAAAGATCTGTTAACAAGTCAACAAAACCTGCTAAACGCATAAGCTATTAAGATACACTTGCTGCAAAACCTGTTCGAGTAAAATCATTAAACCCTCTGAAATACTTTATTCAAGAGGGTTTTGTGTGTCTGATTGGAGCCTTTTGGCGGACTCGAACCGCCGACCTGCTCATTACGAATGA
>JAUXUF010000158.1 GCA_030684645.1 Bacteroidota bacterium
GGTACTTTTTAGGCCAAGAGAACTTGCGGCGTATTTCGCGGCCTGATCATAGTCCTTCATCGTTAGCGCGGTGCGGGCAAGTAAGGCCAATGCAGCTGTCCGGTTTGGCCTGGTTTTCACCTGTTGGTTAACTGGTAATAGATCGGCAGCTTCAAGCAGATCTTTCAATACAAGATCATAGCCCTCCCGTTGCGAATTCCTGATCAGCGATTGTTTTATTTTTGATGAAACGGAAATAGGAACGCCCGGAAGCTGACCTGCTTTAGCCGGATCATAGGGAGTACTGAATAACTGAAGAAGATTAAAATAAGCATACGCCCTGAAAAACAGAGCTGTTCCTCTGGCGTTATTCCAGCCGGGTTCGTTTTTATCTTCATCTGTTAAGTCGTCCAAGCCATCGAGTACTATATTAGAGTAAAAAATATGCTGATAAGGCACATTCCAATCAAGCAGGGCTGTACCTTCTTCAATTTCTTTCGCCCATATATAAGCGTTTCGTTCCACCGGGGTTCCGAATGCATTATATCCCGCATCTGTAATGTAAAAATCATCCGAACTTAAGAAGCCTATCCCAGGTGTTCGGTTCATTAACTGGTAATTATCGAGCAAAGCCTGCATTTCTGAAAGTCTCTTTGGGATCAACAGGGCTTTATCTGGTTTCTTATCCAGAAAATCCTTCTCACAGCTGCCCAGAATTCCGGCCAACAAGAAAAACAATATAAATTTTATTTTCATTTGAATGATCTTAAAGGGTGAATTTTAAACCAGCCGCAATAGTTCTTGGGAGAGTCCCATCCTGGTAATCCGGGTCATAAGGTGTGCTGCTTGCTTTCCATAACAGACCCAGGTTATTTGCATAAACATATAGCTGAACCGACTGGAATGGCATCTTTGGCGAATGCCTCTGTTGTAAAGTATAGGTCATCTGTATATCCTGGAGACGTATATGATCACCACGCTCTACCAGCGTTTCAGAAAACTGGTAAATAAAATCCCGGTTAATGTTTGTGATTAAGGATACAGAAGGGACTTGTGTATACTGTTCATCGCCTGGCTTTTGCCATCGTTGTGCAAAGTCACTGTGCCTGCCCAAACCCATATTGTTTCCATAAGTAATTGAATTCCGGCGATAATAGTATCCAGCACGGTAACTTATATTGGCAGAAAGGGTTAAACGCTTCCAGCCAATCTGATTTCGCCATGCTCCAAAAAAGGAAGGCCTGGCCGGCCCATGATATAAAATATCATCGGCTTTCAAACCGGCCATAATCCCATTGTAGTCTTTGCTTATCTGCCCGTTAAGGTAACTCCTTGGATCTCCGTTTGCCGGATCAAGCCCTGCTGAGCGAAGACTGTAAACTGCATAAAGAGGGCGCCCTTCAAAAGGAAGATTACCGCTGGTTATTCCATCACCGGATTGCAGGTAAGAACGTAAAGGCGCAAACACTTCGTAAGCGGTTACCTTTTCTTTGAGTAAGCTTGCCCACCAGGTACTTTGTACGCTGAAAGCCTTGCCTTTAAATATATTGGCACTAATCTGTGCATCTAAACCTCTGGTGAGGGTTGAAGAGGTGTTACCTCTGAACTGTCTGATCCCTGAACTAGCCGGAACAATCATGCTTCCTACAAGATCTTCACCTATCTTACTATAAACTTCCAAGATTCCGCTTATGCTATTATTTTTCAGACTAAAATCCAGCCCTGCATTCCATATTTTCACCTTTTCCCAGCTCAGATCAGGATTTGGCGGATTCGTGATCTGTGCATAAGGCAATCGTGTCAGACTATTACTGCCGCTATTAAATAAAGCAGTAGTATATGCTGTTACTCCCTTATCTATATTACCATTATAGCCGTAAGTGCTACGGAGCCTTAACGAAGAAAATAAATCCCGAAAGGGGAAGAAACTTTCTTGTTCCACGTTCCAGCTCAGCCCGGCTGACCACAGTGGTAGCGCCCGCTGATTAGCTGAAACTCCAAATAAAT
>JAUXUF010000171.1 GCA_030684645.1 Bacteroidota bacterium
ATTTATGATGTGAACCATTATTTGGGTGACACGGCCAAAGTAACAATTACCATCTTCCCGGATTTCGATTGTGACGGTGTGGCAGATAATCTCGATCCGGATGCTGACGGTGATGGCATACTGAATGTCAACGAAGGAGATCTCATCACAGATTCAGATGGAGATGGTCATCCGGACTGGTTGGACATTGATGCGGATAATGATGGTATCGTGGATAACATTGAAGCGCAAAGTACTGTTAAATACATTCTTCCGCAGAACCAGGATGCCGACGGAGACGGCATTGATGATGCTTACGATACTGATCGGGGAGGTACTTTAATTGTTCCGTCAGATACGGATGGTGACGGCATTCCGGATTTCCAGGACACTAATTCGGATGATGACCTGGTTCCGGATTACATCGAAGGTCATGACGCAAATGCAGATGGAAAGCCGGATCATATCCTGACTGGCAAGGATTCAGACTTCGATGGGCTGGATGACGGATTTGATACCGTCAACCGGTTTACCACATCAGAAAATGTGACCGGCAGTAATGCAACCATACAGGATTTCGATGGAGACGGTACTCCCGACTGGCGCGATAACAATGATGATGATGACATCTACCTGACCAGGTTTGAAGACCTGAACGCAGACGGAGACTTTAGCAACGATGATCTTGATCTTGACGGACAGCCCGAATACCTGGACTTTGGCCGCGATTGTGACCTGTTTATTCCGAATACATTTTCTCCAAACAACGATAATATTCACGATTACTTCCAGATATTCTGTATCAATCATTATCCGAATGCCCGGATTTATATCTTCGATAGCATGGGTAACAAGGTCTTTGAAAAGGATCACTACGGAAATCTTGAGGTTTGGGGCAGCGTTGAGCGTGCCTGGTGGGACGGCAAAACAGACAACCGGTCGGTAGCGGCAGATCGGGGAATGGTGCCGCTTGGAACGTACTTTTATATCCTTTACATGGGCAATGGTGAGGTGAAAAAGAGTTTTGTTTTTGTGTCGTATTAAATTAAATAAAAAGCTATGATTCGAAGACTTTTCCGTATTGTCATTCTGGTGTCGTTTCTTATTCCACTGACAGAAAAACAGATCTGGGGACAGGAGTTTCCATGGTCGTTACAGTATATTACCAATATGCATACCCTAAATCCGGCTTTTGTTGGTATTTGGGATCAGGCAGGGTTCATGTTTGCAACCCGTACAAATTGGGTAGGGATTACCGGGGCTCCGTTAATACAGCAGTTCTCGTATCACACTCCTTTCATAGATCAGACAAGTGGAGTAGGCCTGAATATTCAGCGAAAGAATTTTGGAAGGGAGAAACGCTTTTATTTTACGGGCGATTATTCCTACCAGGTTCGTCTCAATCTGAATCATTATTTGCGTTTCGGGCTTCGGGCAGGGATCGTTAATTTCGACAATAATCTGAGTGACTACCAGACTTATCCCGATCATATTCCTGATCCTGAGTACACAACAGATGTACGTTTGTACAATATGTCTGTTTTTGGCTTAGGTGCAGTGTATTTCAGTGAGGATTTTTTCATGAGCATTTCCGTACCTCAAATTATAAACAACACCTTCAAGGTAAACCGAAATACATTTTCGTCCTCGAAGGAATTTCAAACCATTTACCTGTATGGAGGGTATGTCTTCAAGTTGCCACAAAGCATTCGTCTGCGTTCGGATTTACTGATAATCGGAACAGCTGGGAAACCCGTTTATTTTGATGCATCTGCACTGATCTATTTACCCGTAGGCCTTCAGTTGGGCATAAGTCTGCGAAATAATGGAGAAGCATGTTTTTCCTGTCAGTACACGATGCAAAATAAATTGAAGATTGGTTATGCTGCCGATTATGTCTTGAGTAGCGATATTCGTAAATACCAGCTTGGAACACACGAAATTGTTATCGGGTACGATATTAACCTCTCAAAAAGTAAAATTGTCGTTCTACATAACTTCTAAAATTCTCAAAACCAAAAAGGCGGTGGATTTTTATACTTAGGAGCCGAACTCGCCAAATACAGCGAATTCATATCAGCTAGTCTATTCCTCTGAAATCAATCAGCGAGGATCCGGTTTACTTTTCCTGGTCATTTTCATTTTTCGTCCTAATTTTTTTGATCCTATAATTTGTTCAATTTAAAACTGGATTATCAACTTTCATTTGCCGAGTTTAACGGACGAATAATACCTTTTCAGCTTATCCTTCATCCAGCAAATCTGATTTTTTTGTCATCTACTTTTACTCCTTTCAGAATGACTTCACATAATTAAATATTCCAAATTTTATATTGCTTCGAGAAGCTCTGATTTTAATCTCCTCCGGATCGCTTGTTCATAAAGATATGTTATGTAAATAGTCTCGCAATTGAAATGTACTACGGTATAATGCTTGGAATTCCATAACATATTGAACTTCTGGTTTAATAAAAATGTTCCAATTAAGGCTTCATTTTTCGATGAAAACTTTTCGAATTGTGTTCGATTTCTGTTCACAACGTCCCCTGATTTATACTCTGAAAACTTCCAAAATCAGTGTTCCAGCTGGATAAAAAAAATAAAAACGAAAATTTCTTCAGGCAAAGTCCAATTTATATCCATTCTAAATAGTAATTATTTATAAAGTAATTTCTAATTAACAACTGAAATAAAATTGTATTTGTCTGTTATACAGAAAGATGAGGGCTAATTCATGTTTTAAAATTAAAATATGGTGCATCAGGTTTCGCAGATAGACATTTTGAACAAAAATTTAATTTTTGATTGCGATATTGGATGCCTGGGATTCATTAAGATATGGAATATTTTATATAGCTTTAAATCGTATTGCACCAATCTACACTAGTACGACTCGTAAAAAGGAAAAGGAAAAGCCAGTAAAATGGCCTTCGGGAAGTTAAAGAACGATGATTAATTTAATGCATTGAAGGTTTAGAAATTTGAAAAAATCTTTCGGTTGTTCATGCAGCTCGAAAACTAATTTTTATCGAATTTCTCAGGCTGGATAAGTTTATGTTAGTTGGATATGCAGTAGATATGGATTTGTACAGAGAGATAATTGCTGGTATATTGATGCTGGTTATTTCTGCGGATGCATGGATTTTTAACATGTTCCATCTGAGAAATGATAGGTTTCCTGTATGGTCATATTTCATTGCATGTTTTAAAGATTCTTACACTGCAATTTCTCCAATCATAAATCTTTCTTCCTTCCAAACAAACGGACAGTTTGTAGCTTTAGTACACGAAACAACTGATTTCTCCGAAAATAAATCCCATTCTTCACTTTCCTGTTGCAAATTTTCAACTCCTGAACCTCAAAATCAACCTGTATTTCAAGGTATTTCCTTCTTCCCTCATTTCCAGAAAGTTTTGTGCTCCATTGTTTCTGATGTACTTACAGCTTTGAGTTTTTTTAAATGTCGACTTGAAAAGTATTCCCGTTTTTCCTTTGTTTTAGTTTTGTTGTTTTCCTTTGCTGGTCATGGCAATGCGCAATCTCCACAAACATTCACGACTAACGGTACATTTACGGTTCCGGCCGGAGTGACAAGTATAACCGTTGAATGTTGGGGAGCAGGTGGTGGAGGTAGTTCAATTTCCACAAGTGGCGCACAAGGTGGTGGCGGCGGCGGCGGTGCCTTTGCCAGTAGCAGTGTTGCTGTTTTACCAGGTAATTCTTACACTATTGTTGTTGGAGCGGCAGGCACTGCGAGCAACGCTGGCGGCAATTCATCATTTAATGGTGCTGCAATTGTTGCTGCTGGCGGTAATGGTGGTACAAATAATTCTTCGACAGGTGGGCTTGGTGGAACAATACTCGCATCGACTGGAACCACAAAATATGCTGGTGGTAATGGAGCAAATGGCGGAACTACAGATTCTGGCGGTGGTGGTGGCGGTGCGGGAAATGGTGGTGATGGTGGAAATGCTTCAGGATTAACTGCTGGAATTGCCGGATCAGGAACAGGCGGGGGCGCAGGCGGAACAGGCGTAAGTGGGAGTAGCGATGGAAATTCCGGAAATAATTTTGGCGGTGGAGGTAGTGGTGCTGTTACAAATAGCGCAACCATCAGAACGGGTGGTACTGGTGCTTCCGGGCAGGTCATTGTTTCATGGATTTGCCCGACAGATGCGGGGGTTTTAGCAGGTACCCAGAATATTTGCATAGCTGGTGGTACAACTACGCTTACTTCAACTGTATCCGGTGGAACCTGGACCGGCGGGGATCCATCAATAGCCACTATACATCCTGCAACTGGTTTAGTGACAGCTATTGCAGGTGGTGGTGGCGGAACTGTTACGATGACTTATGACGTTTCTTCTCCCGGATGTACAGTAACTCCAGTAACCCGAATTGTAACGGTCTATACCTTGCCAACGGTTGGTATTGGGGCAGTAATGCCAGATGTTTGCCAGGGAGGTACATCAGTTGCTTTAGGTGGTTCAACTTCAGGAGGAGCAACTTCGGCAGTTTGGTCTGATGGCGCTGCAGGAGGAAGTTTTTCAAATAACGGAGGCTCAACGCCTTCAACTACCACATGGACACCACTGCCTGGTTATACTGGTACAGCTACTCTTACTTTAACGACCACCGGTGGCGCATGTGCTCAGGCTTCCGATTCGAAACCAATCACTGTAAATGCTTCACCAACTTTAACCGGAGCTTCTCAGGCTGCAACAGTTTGTGCAGGATCATCAGCAATCATCAATTTAACAGGATTGCTGACAAGCAGCACCTCCACAGTAGATTATAAGATTAACGGTGTTGCGCAAACAGCAGTTTCCGGAGTTTTGGCAAACGGTTCAGGAACAGCAAGCTTCACCTCGGCAGCACTGACTGCTGCCAACAATGGGCAAATCCTGCAGATAACAGGCATCACGACAACGAGTACAACTCCAAATTGTAATAAAACATTCACCCAGGATGTTACCCTGATGGTTGATCCTACCTCCATAGGTGGAACAGTATCTTCGGATCAAACGATATGCTTTGGTTCTTCACCGGCAGACCTGATTTTGAGCGGCAACACAGGCGCTGTTATCAGATGGGAGAAATCATCTGATGCCTTATTTACTGCACCAGTCACCATTACAGGCACGTCAACGACATTGACAGGTGCCACCATTGGCAACCTCACTGCCAACACCTGGTTCAGGGCGGTAGTTCAAAGTGGAGCCTGCAGTTCAGCTAATTCAGGATTCGTATTGGTAACAGTAACTCCAACTGTAATTATCAATGCATTTTCACCTGCAACATCAATACGTTGCCAGGGATCAGGTACCGTAACAACAACTACGACAGCGTCGAACTCAACAGGAATTACTTACAGCCTGGATGCCGCGAGTTTAGCAGGTGGTAATACGATAGTTGCAGCAACAGGTGCAGTAACTTATTCAGCAGGTTGGAGCGGAACAACCACCATCACAGCCAGTGCCACAGGAAGTGACGGGCCGGCAACTGCCATACACACTGTTACGGTTAACCCATCATCAATAACATCAGCTATAACTCATCAG
>JAUXUF010000194.1 GCA_030684645.1 Bacteroidota bacterium
TCAGCGGATTTTATGTTACAAACTCTACCTATGCCTATCTTTCGATGAAAAACGGCGATCCGTTTGCTAAAAAATTTGGAGGCCCCAGCGGAAACGACAACGACTGGCTGATTCTTACCATCGAAGGTTTTGATTCAGGAAACAAGCTGACCGGAAAAGTTGAAACCTTTCTGGCAGATTTTGCATTTAGTTTCAATACAGAAGGGAATAATCAGTTCAATTCGAAACTGTTAAAAAAATAATCAAACAGAAGCTTATTTATTCAGTTTCAGGCTATTAATACCTGAAACTGATCGAAAAAGAATGCCAGATATAATTAAATTCAGTTCAAACTGGTTTTTCAATAAACCAAAGTTCGTTTCTGATGTTTACTTTAACTAATTAGAATGAATGGTCAGATACTTTTTGTATTACCCGTGAATTTTATTTCTTTGTACAATTATTCAATATTTTTAAAAAAATAACAGAAAACTATGAAAATAGGAAAAAACAAAATGGTTTCCCTGACATACGATTTACACTATGACGATGCAGAGGGAGAAATGATTGAACAGGCAACGATTGAGAAACCAATGAGTTTTGTGTTTGGTGCAGGCCTCATGCTTCCCAAATTTGAATCACATCTGGAAGGATTTGAAATGGGAAATTCATTTGAAATCAGTTTGCAGGATGTTGATGCATACGGCGAACTGGATGAAAATGCCATCGTTGACCTTCCAAAACACATCTTCTTTATTGAAGGCGAGTTCGATGATGAAGTTATTTCTGTTGGAAATTCTGTTCCGATGATGAGTACCAGTGGCCAGCGTTTGAATGGCTTGGTTCTGGAAATCACTGACGATATCGTAAAAATGGATTTCAACCATCCGTTAGCTGGTGAAAATTTGTTTTTCAAAGGCCAGATTACTGAAGTAAGAGAAGCAACTGACGAAGAAATTGCCGCTACTTTAGGCGGTGGAAGTTGTGGCTGCGGAAGCGGCGGTGATAGCTGTGGAAGCGGAAGCTGCGGTTGCGATGATGAAGAATATGCCGAGGGCAGTTGCAGCACCGAAGGTAAATGTGGCTGCGGATGCGGCTGTTAATCAGCTCATTCAGATAATTTCAAAATGTTGTTTCAAAATTTCGTATTTTGGGACAACATTTTTCGTTTTTAACCAATTGATTTAGCCACAAAGACGCGAAGGCACAAAGTATAATTGTAAATCGTAAATCGTTTAATTGTAAATATTTCTATGAACAGCTTTGGACAAATTTTCAGGTTAACTTCTTTTGGCGAATCGCACGGAAAAGCCATTGGCGGAATTATTGACGGTTGCCCTGCCGGATTGGATATCGATCTGGATTTTATCCAGAATGAGCTAAACCGGCGCAAACCGGGCCAATCCAAAATCACAACTCAACGAGATGAAAGTGATCAGGTTGAGTTTCTATCCGGAATTTTTGAAGGCAAAACACAGGGAACACCGATCGCTTTTCAAATCCGGAATAAAGATCAGCATTCGTCTGACTACAACGATCTGAAAGATGTTTTTCGTCCGTCGCATGCCGATTATACTTACATCCAGAAATACGGAACCCGCGACCATCGCGGTGGTGGCCGTTCATCAGCAAGGGAAACCATTGCACGTGTAGTTGCCGGAGCTGTAGCTAAATTACTACTGAAAAAAGCTGGTGTTTCTATTCAGGCTTACGTTTCAAGGGTTGGCACCATTCAGGTTAATAAACCCTATACCGAGCTTGATTTAAATCAGACCGAATCGAATATTGTTCGGTGCCCGGATGCTGAAACAGCCGAACGAATGATTGCCCGGATTGAAGAGGCTGGTCGCGATCACGATACCGTTGGCGGTGTGGTAACAGGAGTAATCAAAGGTGTTCCTGCTGGTTGGGGCGAACCTGTTTTTAATAAATTACATGCCGATTTGGGTTTTGCCATGTTGGGAATCAATGCCGTTAAAGGATTTGAATATGGTTCAGGTTTCGAAGGAACTAAGTTGTCAGGCTCAGGGCACAACGATGTTTTTATTAAAACCGAAAATGGAGTGAGAACCAAAACTAATCATTCCGGTGGCGTTCAAGGCGGAATTTCGAATGGCGAAGACATATACTTTAATGTGGCGTTTAAGCCAATCGCTACCCTGTTAAAAGAACAAAATACAATTGATCGTGCTGAAAATGAAGTCGTCATCAATCCGAAAGGACGCCATGATCCTTGTGTGTTGCCACGTGCAGTGCCGATTGTTGAATCGATGGCCGCTATTGTGCTGGCTGACCATTATTTGTTGAGCAGGATTAGCCAGATTTAATTTTTATTCAAACCTTCAGCTTCTCCCCTTCTGACTTGGCGATGATTACAGCAGCACAGGTGTCACCCCAAACATTTACGGTAGTTCGCGACATATCCAAAATACGGTCAACGGCAAGGATCAAGCCGACTCCTTCCAGCGGAAGATTAACGGCTGTCAGCACGATGGTCATCATCACCAGTCCGGCCATCGGAATTCCTGCAGAGCCAATGGCTGCTAAAAGTGCGGTTAAAACAACCATTGCCTGTTGTCCCGCAGTCAGATTAATGCCATAAGCCTGTGCAATAAATATAACGGCTACACATTCATAAAGTGCTGTTCCGTTCATATTGATGGTTGCTCCCAATGGCAAGGTAAAACTGGTGATTTTAGCCGAAACGCCATCTTCGAATTCAACAGCTTCCATAGATAAAGGAAGTGCTGCATTCGACGAAGAAGTTGAAAAGGCTGTTAGTAAAGGGGTCGCCATATTTCTGAAATGCTGATATGGATTGGCCTTCCCAATGAATTTTACTGCCAGTGGCAACGTAATTCCGGCATGAACAATTAACGCAATCATGACCGTCAGCATATAAATCCCCAGGCTTCCGGCAATATTCCCCAGTGACCCGGAATTTCTAGCAACCTCTTTTGATACAATGGCAAATACTCCAAGCGGTGTAAACAGGATAATGAACATGGTTATTTTCATCATCACTTCAAATATCGAATCAAAGAATTTTGTTAGTATTTCCTGTTTTTTAGGTTGAATTTGGGTAATAAAAAAACCAAAAAGTATGGCAAAGAAGATTACCGGAAGTATTTGTCCTTTCGCCATCGCATCAAATACATTGTCGGGGATAGTCCTCATCAGGATATCGCTCACCGAATTACTGGCAGCTGGCAAAGATTGAATGGTTTCGGCTGTTCCAAGGTTTGCCCCAACTCCGGGCTGAAACAGATTGACCAAAAATAATCCGGTCAGAATGGCAATTAAACTGGTTATCACATAAAATGAAATGGTTTTAAATCCAATTCGACCAAGGCTTGAACCGCCGCCAATACTGGCAACTCCACTTATTATAGAACTTAAAACCAGCGGAATAACCACCATATTCAGGCCACGAAGAAAAATGACCCCCATCCACGAAATATACTGCACCCAGCCGGGGAGAAAATAACCAAAAGAGACTGCCAGCAACAGGGCGATCAGAATTTGCCAGTGAAGTTTGATTTTTGAAAGCATAGGTCAGATTTTTTCAGAAAAACAAATATAGCATAATTGAAATGTGTTTGCCAACATTTAAAATTCTGAAAAAAAGTATTTACTTAGCAGCACAGTACAGGACAATCAAAAATGTACATAAAACCCTTTAAAATATACCTGAAAAATATCTGAAAGATGGAATTAAACAACAGATTGATTGGTCGTTTGCCCAAAGTGGGCATCCGGCCTGTGATTGACGGAAGAGAAATGGGCGTGCGCGAATCGCTCGAAGTGCAAACCATGAACATGGCAAAAGCTGCAGCCAGACTCATTGAAGAAACTCTTCGGTTCCCCAATGGCGAAAAAGTGGAATGTGTGATTGCCGACACGACTATTGGCGGGGTAGCTGATGCTGCATTATGTGCCGATTTATTCGAACGCGAAGGCGTTGGAGTCTCGCTTACCGTCACTCCTTGCTGGTGTTACGGAACCGAAGTGATGGACACACATCCATTGTTGCCAAAAGCTGTTTGGGGTTTCAACGGGACCGAACGTCCGGGCGCTGTTTACCTTGCTGCTGCTCTAGCCGGATATTCGCAGAAAGGGCTTCCGGCATTTGGAATTTATGGCCGCGATGTGCAGGATTCGGGCGATACTAATATTCCTGAAGATGTGCAGGAAAAAATCATCCGCTTTGTAAAAGCTGCTCTGGCTTCAGCGCAAATGAAAGGAAAATCCTATTTGTCGATCGGTTATTCTTCGATGGGGATTGCAGGTTCGATGGTCGATCCTGATTTTTTCCAGGAATATCTGGGAATCAGAACTGAATTTGTTGAATCAATTGAGTTCCTGCGTCGGATTGAACAGGGAATTTTTGATCAGGAAGAATATGCAAAAGCAATGGTCTGGACCAAATCCAACTGTTTGGAGGGCGATGATCCCAACCGTGCTGCCAAACAATCGACACGCGAACGGAAAGACTGGGAATGGGAAATTGTTGTAAAAATGACACTCATTGCCCGCGATTTAATGACCGGAAATCCAAAGCTCAAAGAAATGGGATTTGGGGAAGAAGCCAAAGGCAGAAATGCCATTCTGGGTGGATTCCAGGGCCAGCGCCAATGGACTGACTATTATCCGAATGCTGATTTTACGGAAGCCATCTTAAATTCTTCGTTTGATTGGAATGGGATTCGTGAGGCATTTGTGTTTGCAACTGAAAACGACAGTTTGAATGGAGCATCCATGTTGTTTGGCCATTTGCTTACCAATACTGCACAAATTTTTTCGGATGTTCGGACCTTTTGGAGTCCCGATGCAGTGAAACGGGTAACAGGGAAAGAGTTAACCGGAAAAGCAAGTGGCGGTATTATCCACCTGATCAATTCAGGCTCAACAACTCTGGATGCAACAGCCCAACAAAAAGATGCGGATGGAAATCCATCGATGAAAGCATTTTGGGAAATAAGTGAATCAGAAGCTGCTGGCTGCCTCGAAAACACACGGTGGTGCCCTGCTGATCTGGGTTATTTCCGAGGAGGTGGTTATTCATCACAATTTAAAACTGCCGGAGAAATGCCCGTTACCATGTCTAGAATTAACCTGGTAAAAGGCATTGGACCTGTTCTTCAGATTGCCGAAGGTTGGACCGTCGAGCTTCCTGATGATGTTCACCAGGTTTTAGATAAACGCACCAATCCAACCTGGCCAACAACGTGGTTTGTTCCACGTTTGGCTGATAACGACGCTTTTAAAGATGTTTACAGCGTAATGGCTAATTGGGGCGCCAATCACGGGGCAATTTCATACGGACATATCGGCGCTGACCTGATTACCCTGGCATCGATTCTTCGGATACCGGTAAATATGCACAATGTGAGCGAAGATAAGATTTTCAGACCAAGTGCATGGTCAGCTTTTGGAACCGAAAAAGAAGGAGCAGATTACCGTGCCTGTGCAACATACGGCCCTTTGTACAAATAAAAGTGTTAAAGTTCGGAATGCCTAAAGTTAGAAGCCTAACTAGATAATTAAACAAAGCAATCTATTGACTAGTGGTTGTTTAAAAATTTCCCATAGGGAAAATCGCTCGGTAGATATGTTGATATCAATCCTCCGGATTGTCCCCTACGGGACAAAAGACAGGTTTTTTTGCATTTATTCTACCGACCGTTGGTTCCTAGCGGAACCACTGAATAAAATCTAAACAGTCGCTAATATTTTGCCACACTTGTTAACTTCGCATGATCAAATGATTGAAAGCCTGAATTGTCGATCCAATTCAGGCTTTTACAAAAAATAAACCGGATGGAAAAATTTACATTTAAATTCGATGAAAGTTCATCACAAACTAAAATACAGCAGCTCATACATGCGGTGAGTGAAGCCATTAATCTTGGAATCCTGAAGGAAGGCGATTTTTTGCCATCGGTAAACCAGATGAACAAAGAAAGTGGCATCTCGCGAGATACCATTTTTAAGGCCTATTCAATATTAAAGCAAAGAAGCATCATTTCTTCCACTCCTACCAAAGGCTATTTTGTTGCTACCGAATCGTACCGCGTTTTTATTTTGCTCGATGATTTCAGCGCTTTCAAAGAACAATTGTACAAATCATTACGGGCCAATCTTCCTGATACTTATTCTGTTGACCTATTGTTTCACCATTACAATCCCGAAGTATTTAACCAGCTGATATTAAATAGTCTGGGTCGGTACAACATGTATATTGTTATGAATATCAACAACAATAACATGGAAGATGTGGTACGTAAAATCGATCCTAAAAAGCTTCTGATTCTGGATATGGGATACGATCCTAAAAATGAAGTATCTTATTTGACTCAGGATTTCAATCAAGCCGTTTACGATTGTTTGAATTCAGGACTCACTTTACTTCATAAATATCAGGAATTCATCCTTATTTTTCCAAAAAACACACCTCATCCGGCTGAAACAATCGATGCTTTTAACCGTTTTTGTGACGACAACCACCTAAACCATACGGTTTTGGATCAGATTGAGAACCGTGAAGTCCAACCGGGACAGGCATACCTGGTGATCAAAGATTCAGACCTGGTTAAAATTGTAAAAGACTGTAAAAAGAATTCCTTTAAGATTGGTACTGATGTGGGTATCATTTCATACAACGACGCACCGATGAAAGAGATCGTCGGTTCAGGAATTAGTGTGATTTCAACCGATTTTATCCGGATGGGAAAAGATTGCGCTAATTTTATCGTTTCCAAAGAAAAAGTAGCCGAAGTTATACCCTCGCAATTTATTAACAGGGGCTCATTGTAAGAACGAATTCGTAATTACAGGAGCTTACTAAACTTCAAACCATGATATCCACAAGCAGAAAATTAGTATTTTTATTTGCTGCCCTAAGCTTAAATCTAATAGTACAACTCCTGAATTTGCTTTCAGCCATTCGGATATCCGGCACGTTATGGTCCGATTATTGCCTGTTGTCGAAATAGAACCAATTATAAATGTGTTATGAAGTGTGAATATTGCAACTTTTTTCAATAGTAGTGTAACATTTCAGTCAATGGATTACCCTATTTTTACATTAAATATGTTGAAAATTATTTCTCAATTTTGAAGAAGAGATGAAATTTGACAACAATAGAAATTAGTAAACAAACGTTCTAATAAAAAAGCAGTTATGAAAAAACTTACAATTCTTATCGTTTTAGCGGCATTTACTTTGACAGGTAATGCTCAGGGATTTTTTGACTTCGGTCCAAAGGTTGGTATTAATACTTCGAAAATCTCAACAAACATCGATGATTATAATCCACAAACCATTAACAAATTTTTGGTTGGTGCATTTGCCAGAATTAATATCGGCCGTTTCTATATTCAGCCCGAGGCTTATTATAATTCAAAGGGTGGAGAATATATTGACAATGTAAATGTATCAACAATTAATTCATTTGATTTAAAAACCATTGATGTTCCGGCTTTACTTGGTCTCAAAATCATTGATCAGAAGGCATTAAATCTGCGCGTTATGGCCGGACCAGTTTTCTCTTTTGTAACCGACAAAAAGGTTAGTAGTCAATTAACTGAAACAGCCATAAAGGATAATTTCTTCGGATGGCAATATGGTGCAGGGGTTGATTTTCTGTTCCTTACACTCGATGCCCGCATGGAATCGTTGAGCAACAATTTGTATGAAACGCCAAAATTTGATTCAAAGAATGGTACATTTGTAATCAGTCTGGGCATAAAATTGTTTTAATACCTGATACCGTATGAGACGGTTTTTATTTTTGATCATTTCCTCTTGTGTAATGCTTTATGCCTCTGCACAGGAGGAAATTAGTTTAGATAGTATTCTCAATCACTGATTGAATACCAATGTTTTCTTCCACCTGAATAATTATTCAACATTTCAACTAAATTTGGAACACTCTTACACGAGGTATATTTATGCTGGACAAAATCAGAAAAATTGAACGCATTTTTAAGCAATTAGACAAGGAAACTGAAAAGTTTAGCAAGCAATCAGGACTTACCTGTTTGACAAATTGCAACTTGTGTTGTATGAAAAAAGGACTGGAGGCTAATGTTCTTGAATTCCTTCCGCTTGCTTATTACCTGGTAAAAAATAGTCTACATGAAGCAGCTCTTGATCTTTTGGATACCGATCCGGAGCATTGCATAAATCTGGCTAAGACTCAGATACAGGGTGTTACAGAAGGCTGCTCCAATTACGAACATCGTGGATTAATTTGCCGTCTTTTCGGTAATTCAGCAGTAAAGGTAAAAAACACCAAACTAGCTGTTTATACCTGCGCCCTCATGAAAAATGAATATCCGGAAGAATTTAAACTTTCGATGGAACGAATTAATAACGGAATGAATATACCTGTTGTTTCAGATTATTATTATCAGGTTTATTTTATTGACAGTCAATTAGCTAACGATTACAATCCGATCAACGTCAGCATTCAGAAAGCTATCGAACAGGTTGCGTACTATTTCTCGAATAAGCCAGTCCGGAAACCAAAGGTAAAACGGAGTCCGCAAACTGAAGAATAAGTATTTATGACAAAACCAAATTTCAATGTCCCTGACTTGTCAGCTGAATTTCAATATCTTACATCAAGGAGCAGTGGTCCCGGAGGACAAAATGTAAACAAGGTGAATTCAAAAGTTGAACTACGGTTTGATGTTCAAAACTCAGCCTTGTTATCAGACGAACAGAAAAAGGTTATTTTGACAAAACTCTCTTCAAAAATAAGCGCCGAAGGTATATTAAGTATAGTTTCTCAACGCGACCGTTCACAGCTTTCGAACAAGGAAGATGCAGTTTCTAAGTTTTATCTGCTCATTTCAAAAGCTTTAAAGCCTGTAAAGCATCGTAAAAGCACCAGACCAACCAAAGGTTCGATCGAAAAAAGATTAACTGGAAAACGAATAAAAGCCAGAATAAAACAAAATCGTTCAAAAATTGACGATTAAACTTTTCATGAATCACCCAAAGAGCAATTAGTTATCAGGGAAATCGCCTTTAGCATTTCAGATCTTCGATGGTAGAAGTCAGATTGTCGACAGTTGAATTGAGACCATCGACAGTTGATATCTGTAAAATAATCACTTCATTTCGAACCTCTTTTTTCTTTTCATCTCGCTGAACGAAAGCCCTTCGAGAGCATTAAAAGCTCCTCTCTTTTTAATTCTTTGGACGGCTCACAATGCGCTTTAAGCCATACTTTCCCTTCTCTAATCGTTTGTAAAAAAGGGCAAATCCGTCGCCGTCCCAATACAGCAGTTTTATATGGGTTCGGTTTTTATTCAGGAAAATGAAAACATCGCCCGTGATGGGGCCTTTTCCCTGATGATTTCTGACTATTCCTGCTAAACCATCGAAGCCGTTTCGTATGTCGATACATGTGCAACACAAAAAGTACCGCAGATTTGCGCTCAGTCCAGGCATGGCTTTAGTAGATTTTAATCAGAAGTCCGCCGGGAAGTGTAAGTTCTATTTGAATCTGAGGGAGAACGAAGGAGTATTGGTTTTGCTTCTTCGGCACTAAGTTGAGTAATACAGCAAGATTTAGATTTCACTGGTAGTTTTCCCACTTTGGCACAACCTTTGTTTTAAGCCTAACCGAATTACCGGTAAAGTTCAAAAATTTGAATATACACTTTTAAAACAGAAGGCCATGAAAACTATAAATATATTAAAACAGTATTTCCCGGTTGCAGTACTTTCTTTGGTTCTGATCGCTTCATCACTTGAAGCAGGTGCACAAAATCACCGGAATGAAGGAAAAAGAGATAACGAACGTGACCATGATCAAAATGAATATCGGCAAGATGACCGGAATCAGGAACGAACGGCTAATAACGAGTGGAGGGAACGGAAAGAAGGAAATCGTGACAATCGAAATTATGAAAGTCGTGACAATCGCGATGAATACCGTCCGCAATATTCCCAAAGGAATGGATATTCAAGACAGAACTATTACAATCATTCCCAATATGGCCGGGTTTATAACCGGTTTGATCGTAACCCGATGGTTTTCGAACATTCCCGCGGCAATTACTACTATTCAGGCAATAACTTTTACAGATATAACGATAGAATAGGGTATTGCAGGATAGAACCTCCACGTAACGTGTATTTCAGGGATTTACCTTTTGATTGCGACCGGGTTTATATAGGTGGCCAGGTATTTTTCAGAAATGGCGATCTGTTCTTTCAACTGTCACGCAGAGGCTACGTCATAGTTCCTTCACCAATCGAATTTCGGTTCTCCGCCAGATTTTAAATCAATCAATCGGTAATATAAATGAAAAGTGGCTGCCCGGATTTTCCAGGCAGCCATCTTTTTTACAGGTCGTTCAGGAAATTTTGAACATTTTTTTCAATTCGTTCCTGAATATTGGATAAGTCGGATTTTACAAATTGATCTCCGGTTATTTTTTCGTAAAGTTCGATGTAACGCTCTGATATGGATTGAACAAAAGCATCATCCATTTCAGGCACCACCTGGCCTTCATGTCCCTGGAACCCGTTTTCGATCAGCCATTGACGCACAAATTCTTTTGAAAGCTGCCGCTGGTTTTCACCTCTTGCCAAACGTTCTTCATAACCTTCGGCATAAAAATAGCGCGATGAATCGGGCGTGTGAATTTCGTCAATCAAAAAGATCCGATCGTCATTTTTCCCAAATTCATACTTGGTGTCAACCAGGATCAATCCTTTCTCAGCTGCAATTACTGTTCCGCGACGATATACTTCACGAGTATATTTTTCAAGCATTTCATAATCTTCCTTGCTCACAATTCCCTGGTCAATAATTTCTTCTCTGGTGATATCTTCATCATGCCCTTCAGAAGCTTTAGTTGTTGGTGTGATAATAGGCTCCGGAAATTTTTGGCTTTCAACCATTCCATCGGGCATCGGCACTCCGCACAACATCCGTTTTCCACTGCGGTATTCGCGCCAGGCGTGGCCGGTCAGATAACCGCGGATAACCATTTCCACTTTAAACGGCTCGCAATGAATTCCAACGGTTACATTCGGATCAGGAGTTTCCACCTTCCAGTTTGGAACAATATCGCTGGTGGCATCCAGAAATTTTGCAGCGATCTGGTTCAATACCTGACCTTTGTATGGAATACCCTTCGGCAAGACCACATCGAAGGCCGAAATACGGTCAGAAACCACCATCACCAAATATTCATCGTCGATGTTGTAAACGTCTCTCACTTTGCCGTGATAAACGCTTTTCTGACCCGGAAAATTAAAATCGGTTCTCGTTAATGCTTTGCTCATTTTTCTTCGTTTTTATCTGTTGTAATTTTCTCTTTTTCTTTTTCACGTCTGGATAGCTCGTGGGCATGATGTTTTTCGTAGGCAATCACAATATCGCGCACCAACCGGTGCCTGACAATGTCTCTCACATCAAATTGGATGAAGGAAATGTCCTTGATATTTTTCAATATTTTTTGTGCAAGAATCAATCCTGAAGGACTTTGTGAAGGTAAATCAATCTGGGTTATGTCACCGGTAACCACAAATTTGGTATTGAGGCCCATTCTGGTCAGGAACATTTTCAACTGATTAATGGTTGTATTTTGCGCTTCGTCGAGTATTACAAATGCATTGCTGAGTGTTCGTCCGCGCATAAAAGCCAACGGTGCGATCTGGATCGTTCCGTCCTTCATAAATTCGTCCAGCTTTTTCGCCGGGATCATATCCAGAAGGGCATCATACAAAGGTTGAAGGTATGGATCAATTTTTTCCTTGATATCTCCCGGAAGAAAACCCAGTCTTTCACCGGCTTCAACAGCAGGACGGCTAAGAATAATCCGTTTTATTTCCCTGTTTTTCAAGGCCCTGACGGCCAGGGCAATCGCGGTATATGTTTTCCCGGTACCTGCCGGTCCGATGGCAAAAATGAGGTCAGAATTCCGGCATGCTTCAACCAATAATCGCTGATTTGGAGTCCTGGCACGAATAGCCTTCCCGTTGATTCCGAAGACAAGAACATCCTTATCTTCATCCAGGCCGTCCGAAATTCCTTCTGATTCGTTCAGAAAAACCTGACTGATCACATCATCAGGTAATACATTAAATTGATTGTAATGATCGATGATCAGATGAAACTTCGATTCGAAGCGAAGAATTTCTTCATCATCACCTTTGACGATCACATCGTTACCCCGATAGACAATAATTAATTTTGGAAAAAAAGACTTGATCAGGTTCATTTTGGCATTGTTCACACCGAAAAATTCCAGTGGATCAATCCCTTCCAGATGAATTAGCTTTTCAAACATAGATGATTGCAGCTTTTAATGCCATGCAAAAATAACCAATTTTCCGATCTTTTAAATATCTTTTCGACTTAATAGGTTCCCAATTTTGGGATTAAAAAGGAAAGAAATTGATGTAGGAAATGCCATTGATCACAAGCAGAATGGAATTGTTCGCCGGTATGCGCCATCCGGAAAGTTGACCAACGAATTCGAAGTAGGAATTTCGCCTGGTAATTTTGCGTTTAAAACGGAGTGATACAAGGCGCTAAAAAATAGGAACTTCGCGCTTGAATGTTTCGTCGAGTGAAATAAAAGTTTCAGTACTGGCAACTCCATTTATTTTTTGAATCTTATCACTCAAAATATCCCGAAGGTCTTCATTGTCTTTGGCATAAACCTTTACGAAAATTGCATACTGCCCTGTAGTGTAATGACATTCAACAACTTCAGGGATTAGCTTGAGATTTTCGGTAACTGTTGAATACAAACTTCCTTTTTCGAGAAAAATTCCGATATAGGTACAAGTTTTATAATCAATTTTTTTTGGATCAATATGGTAACCCGAACCGACAATTACATTCAGATCAATCATTCTATTCACCCGCTGATGGACTGCGGCTCTTGAAACTCCAACCTCTGACGCCACATCTTTAAACGGGATACGGGCATTTTTGGAAATGATATCCAGAATTTTCAAATCAATATCGTCCAGTTGATTTCTTAATGTCATGATAATATTTTGAATGAATAACCGTATTATTTTATTGGAACTTGCCGCTTAAATTCCATTTCAAGCGAAATGAATGTTTCGGTGCGGGCTATCCCTTCAATTTCCTGAAGATCTTCATCGATTAGCTTTTTTAGATGATTGTTGGTCTTCGTCTGAACCTTGATAAATATGGCATACGATCCGGTGGCGTAGTGACATTCAACAATTTCTGGAATTTTTATGAGTTCCTCAACAACCTGCTTATGAAATTTGGCCTTTTCCAGGTGAATTCCCATGTAAGCACAAGTAAAATATCCCAGCTTTTGGGGATTGACAATAAACTCGCTGCCTGAAACTACACCAAGGTTTAACAACCGTTGAACCCGCTGATGGATGGCAGCTCCTGAAACTCCGCATTCACGGGCAACTTCAAGAAATGGAATTCTTGCATTCTTTGTAATCAGTTTGAGTATTTTTTCGTCCAATTCATCGATATTCGGAAGTGGTTCAATATGCAGGTCATTCATAAGGTATAATTATAACAGTCGGTTGAAAATTGAAACGTAAAAGTATAAAAAATAGATAAATTTTAAATATTCTTACTTAAAAACATCAAGTTTGTAACGATCTGAAAGCAAATGTCTTAAAATCACCATTTATCGTGAATTAATGGAACAGGATGAAATCAGATAAAAATTTGATTTCAATACCTCGATTACTTCTTCAAATGTGACTGAGTATCCCATACGTCTTTTGAAAATTTAGCTGACAGATCCTGAATGTCGTTTCCAGAAGGTGACTGAAATATCCGAAGATCAAATTCAGGAATTACGGCCAGAATGTGATCAAAGATATCAGCCTGGATTCCTTCATACTCATTCCAGTTTTTATTCTTGCTAAATACATAAATTTCGATAGGCAAGCCTGTTTCAGATGGCTGTAATTGTCTGACCAAAAAGGTCATATCCATATTAATGTTAGGATTATTTTTTAGATATGCTTCCAGATACTTTCTGAAAATTCCTATGTTGGTCAAACGGCGACCGTTGGGGTACATTTCATCATCAATACCCAGTTTTTGATTGAACTCACGGATTTCTTTGTGTTTTTCGACCACATAGTTTTTGATCAGCATAAATCGCTGAAATTTCTCAAGCATAGGCCCATCACAGAACCTTACACTTTTCATATCAATGTTAATCGATCTTTTTATTCTTCTTCCCTCTGATTCTTCCATTCCGGACCAGTTCAAAAACGAATCGGTTACCAAAGAGTAAGTCGGGATAGTTGAAATGGTTTTATCAAAATTTTGAACTTTAACCGTGTTCAACGAAATATCAATCACAGTGCCATTTGCATTGTATTTTGGCATTTCAATCCAGTCGCCTGGCTTAAGCATCTTGTTGGCCGACAGTTGAATACTCGCTACAAAACCCATAATAGTATCTTTAAAGACAAGTAAAAGAACCGCTGCGATTGCACTTAATCCAGTAAATAAATACCAGGGAGATTTACCGATGATAATGGAAATCACAAAAATTGCAGCAACAAAATATACAAAAATCATCACCAGTTGAATGTATCCTTTTATCGAACGGTTTGCTGAATAGGGCGTTGTCAGATAAATATCATTCGAAGCTTTCAATATTCCTGAGATTGTCCGTACAAAAATGATTACAAAATAAATGGACGCGAAACTTGTCAGTAGTTTGGTCACTTCTGGAATTTCAGAAAAATTTGCTGAATAATAGAACACTAAAGCAGATGCAACATGTGAAATTGAATGAAAGACTTTTCGTTTCAGCAGATAATCATCCCATTCAGTTTTGGTGTTTTCAACCAGGCGGTGAATCACTTGAATGACAATCTTCTTTGTGATCCAATGTACGATGACGGCAATAAAAATTAATGCCAGAAAAGTAATTAAAGCGGCAGTGAGTCTGGCATATAATTCCAGAAAATTCAATTCCTTAAATGTTTCAAACAGGAGTAAATAGAGTGCATTCATGAGTATAAAAATAAATTCAATGGAATGGATTAATTTGAGTGTAAAAATACAAAAACACTTTGGCTTCAGGTCTCAATACTTGGATTTGGATGTTTGATCAACAATTTGATAAAATTGAGACTTCAATTTATTTCCAATACTGGGAAACAACCTGATGAATTTGTGTTTTAATCTTTTCAAATTCATTTTTGTGTATTTTTTCAGGATAACTCATTAGTAGCATTTTAACTTCTCTTTTCCCGGTTGAATCACGAATTGCAAAATGTTCGATAAAGTTAAATCCTGCCAATTTCCAAATTGAAATGATGCCAATAAATCGATTCTGAAAACTGATCTTATAGATTTTGAATTTTGAATTAGGTAATAAATCAATCAATTGTTGCCAATCTCTACGTTCTTCCGGAGGAAATGCTTCGGTATAAATTTGCTTAAACTCCGGATCTATTTCTTCAGAATTCTCAATTGGGATCAGTTGTACCATAACTAATTCAGGGAAATCGCCTTTAGCATTTCAGGACTTTTTCTCTGTAAGCATCATCCAATGCAAGTTATTTTCTATGCTCCAGTGGGAACGTATGGCATGGTTCAGTTTGATGGGGTCAGCATCTACCGATGCGATGTAATATCTTGTTTCACTAGATGTTGTACCTGTTTGTTTTATGTAGCGTTGTGATGTGACCCTTACAACTGACTTTATCCCCGGCCATTGTTCTTTATCGTCCATAAAAGTCAGATTGCTGATTGCCTCATATTTTCTGTTTTCAACCCTGCCATGCCCAGCATCGGCAGTCTCTTTCATGTAGCTGCTTCCGGCATACCAACGGGTCAGGATGTTTGTGCCGCTTTGGGTAATGTCCATTTTGGCACGTTGCTGGTCGCTGTTGTAAACAAACGCTGCCGAACAAACCCCTTCGGTGAGTGTGTTTACTTTTTCAAACGAGGTATAAGTGGCCGTTTGGGTATCGGAAGGGATTAATCCCGTGGAAGTTACACTGGTAAGTGCGTACGGTCCGGCGTTGGCGCCATAACTGAAGGAAGTGGTTCCGACATCCGATTTGGTGCTGAGGTTCCCGTTGGCATTGTACGTCATCGTCAGGTTCTGCGGGCCGGTTACGGTTAACAAGCGGTCGAGGGTGTCGTAACTGAAACTTTCGGATAAACTACGTTTAAAGTTCTGACGCGAATTGAGGTTGCCGGTTGAAGCGTTGAACGAATAGCGGTAATCCTGCACAGTACCCGCCGATGTTGAACTGGGATAAACATAGGTATCGAACCCGAAGCTTGCGCTCAGTATGGCGCCACTGCCATAGGTTGCTGCTATCAATTGCTCGCGTGCGTTCATGCCTGTAATGGAATACTTAATTGACCCTCCTGCCGAAATAGTGGCCAGGTACCCGTAACTGTTTTGACCCATGGTCTCCGCAATTCCGGAGGGATGGGTACGGGTGCTTAACCTTCCGTACGAATCGTAGGTAAAACTAATGGAAAAATTGGAACCTGCAATGGTTTCGCTTACAGTAATTAACCGGCCTTTGGTGTCGTAGTCTTAAATTTTTGGTTTTTAAAATTTATTGATGTCAGGCTTACTAAAAAGCGGGTTAAAGATTACTTGTAAAAATATTGTTACATTATAACAAAAAAGCCCGGGCAACCGGGCTTTTTTGTTATTGTTTTTCAAGTTCTAATTTGTCTGGAACGCCTAATTCCTCTCGCTTTTGTAAATAATCCTTATTATTGTAGGGACCGTATATCAAGTCTGATTTTTTTACAATAATGAAATAGTTCAAAGAATTCTTTTCCGCAATACTTGAGTGTGCTTTTTCAAGATAGGAGGTGTCTGCATTTTGAATGGCTATAATAAAATCTTCATTGAAACTCACTTCATATACATTTCCATGAACTTTTATATTCCTGATTAAATTTTTTTGTGGAGATTTATAAATAATAGCTCCACCAGGATAACCTACATCAATAGCTTCGTACTTTGGTAAATAGTAGTAATTATCTCCTAAATTTTGCTCATCGACTCCCCAAATAAAAAATAATGCTACTGAGAGAAGTATAACAAAAATTGCAATAATCCATTTTTTCATTTTATCTGAATATTTGGGTTATAATAGTGTATCATAAAATCTGTTCCTTGCCCTTCAGGCTTCCCATACCAATTCATAAAATTCCTAATTATATTTTCTGCTGAATTATTAGGTCTATATTTATAATGATATAATTGGTCTAATACCATTACTTGTGAGGGACCTATCACTTTAAAAGAAGTTCCCCCGTATGTTGCTGCTGTTTCATAAGGTAGTTTGAGAAAAGCATCAGTCGTACTTATAGGAAATACATCCCCAATAGATTTTCCATTGGGTATTTTTAGCCCAGACCAATTAATTTTAGCATTGTTTACCGAAACATCACCTCCACCTTTTAGCCACCAACTATCAGCCTCGCTTTTTTGAAATTTACCATCACCATTTGAATCCCAACCACCTTGTCCTGAGGCATCTGATACCAAAGTCCAAGTGGTTATTGTTTTCTCAATAGAAGGTTTACGTACCCTAAAACCTAACACTTCAATCCATGCAGGAATTGTTTCAGTTTTCTGAATGGGATCCCAATGGCCTCCACCACTTCCTGTACTTTCACCATCATTACCACGATAACCATAAAAATCGTATCCTCTGGACTCAAACATATCCCGGCCATAACTTGACGGCTCTTTAGCAATA
>JAUXUF010000219.1 GCA_030684645.1 Bacteroidota bacterium
TTCTATTGTTGGAGCACCAATCATTCTTGAAAGTTCACGTAGTAAACCTTCAAACTTCAACACAAAACTGTCTATTGCCAAAATATACCCTTGGGAGTTGTGTTTGTTTGTTTTTATGTCAATTTCCGTTTGAATAAAGAAACTTTGTAAAGCTGGGGAAAGCAGTTCAATCCAATCAAAACCTTGGGTTTCGTTGTTTGTATCTAAATAAGAAAAATCTTGTCCGTACCAAGAATTGTTTTTTAAGTAATCAATTAAACTTTCAAATGAAATTTTACCGCTTTTAATTCCTTTAGAAAATACAAGCCAAATATGTTGAACAGAAAAATTGCTAATATGAAGATGGTAAGGATTTATCCCACTTGTTTTTTTCTTACTTATGTTTTTATTGATATCAAACGCCATAGTTGTAACCAAGTCAAGAAAAGGCGTACTAACTTCTTCGTTAAGTTTATCGGCTTTTGGAAATAAATTATCTAAAATTAAATACTCATAAATAACCTTGCTATCGTACTTTCCGACAATTTCGCTTGTTTTTGCTTTGATAAAGTCCCACCATTGATTTAGAATCGTATTAAAATGCTCATCTTCAATCTCAAAAGAAACTTTTTTAAGGTCAATACTTTTTTTTGCTTGTTCCAATAAAACCGCAGTTTGCTCTATTTTTTCTTTATTATTCGCTTTTTTGTATTCTTCTAATGCGTTTGCGTAATAATGATGAGCAATAAACCCTTGATTTTTTTCAGATTTGAGTTGTGCAATATGATAGTCTCCTAATTTTTCGTGAAATATGCTTGGTGATATATTTAGTTTTTGACTTAAAATTATAAGCAAATTAAGGTAACTTTCTAAAACCCTTGATTCTAAATCTTCAATTACAGTATTTGAATAATCATAAAATGTTTGTGTTATTGAAGGATCTATTTTTTTTCCGTTTGTAATAATGAAATCCATCAACGAATATTTTGTAAAATCATTAAGTTTACCACTTTCCAAAAGCGATACAAAATATTGGATAACTTCATCTCTTTTGTAGTTTACTGTTTGACTCAACACAAAAAGATTTTTGAAATATTTGGCAAACGAAAGACATTGCAAATTATCATCAACGGAAAAGGAAGTGTTTTGTAAAAGCAATAAATAGTTTTCAATTGCTTGTTTAGCAAAATCAATATGTTTTTGCGGACTCAACCACAATAAGTGGTTGTATTTTGCAATGTATTTTGGGTTTTGAATGCTTTTTGCTCTTGTTTTTATATATTCAAAATTGTCATCAAAAAGCTCTAATGTTGGATAAGCGTTACCACCTATTTGATATTTTGGAACGTGCAAACCTTTTTCTATTGAAAAGTCTGCAAAAAACAATTCATACGAACAAAGTTTCTTG
>JAUXUF010000118.1 GCA_030684645.1 Bacteroidota bacterium
TTTATTTCAGAAGCTCAATATGGTGACACAATTTTGTCTTATTCAGAGATTGATGTTAATGACCATTCGTTTTCTCATACTATAAAGACGCAAAGTAACAATAAGGTTTGCGCCACAGCAAAAACGAAATGGAAGGAAAGAATAAAATAACCCGAATGGAATTTGCATAACCTGGGCAACGCTTACTGGGCACTTATCCTGCATTCTACTATTGCTTCCAGCTTTTGCCTATCTTTTTAAAGTGTTTAAATTCGAGGTTGACGGGAACAATAATATTAGCAAAAGATTGTAAGAGAAGTATTTGAAAAGAAAAAATACATTAAAATTTATATCATGAAAAATAGAATGAGTAATACAGAGAAGTCTGAGGAAGTACTTAGCAGGAGAAAGTTTGATACAAAAACATCTGATTCGCCCAATGAGCCTGAAGTAAAACAGAAGATAGTTGTAGTACCATTTCAGGAGCCAACCCGTTTATACTTTTCTTCCCCTTGCCTCCTTTCCGAGATTGAAGATGATGAGGATTTTCTTAATCGGTAGTGCAGCCTTCAGATGCGGTAGATACTGGCAAAGGGTAACCATTTACATCCACCTCATGCATCATTTGATAGATGTTTTCGAAAATCAATTCTACATTTGGTTTCGTGAAATATTCCCCGTCGATTCCGTAAGCCGGACGATGTTCCATGGCCGACAAAGTCCGTGGGGCGGTTTCCAGGTAATTGAATACCTGCTGCTCCTGCAATACTTTTTGCATCATGTAGGCGGTGCCCCCTCCGGGAACATCTTCGTCAATAAAAATCACTTTGTTGGTCTTTTTTACCGATTTGAGAATCAGGTGATTCACATCGAAAGGCATTAGGGTTTGGACGTCAATAACTTCAACCGAAATATTTTTGATTTCCTTCAGGAGGTGAGCCGCTTTCAACGCATTATGCACATTCCATCCGTAAGTCACTACGGTTACGTCCGTTCCTTCGTGAACGATTTCAGGAACACCCAACGGTACTCTAAACTCTCCCATGTTTGATGGCAGCGGTTCTTTCAGATTATATCCTTTCAATGGTTCAATCACCAGGGCAGGATCATTTGCTTCGAGCAGGGTGTTGTAGAAACCGGCAGCCTGGGTCATGTTTCGCGGAACGCAAAGATAAATTCCCCGGAGGGAACCCAGGATGAGTTGTATGGGCGAACCCGCATGCCATATTCCCTGCAATTGATGCCCCCTGGTTCGAATGATAAGCGGTGCTGCCTGTTTCCCTAAAGTGCGGTATTGCATACTGGCCAGATCATCGCTTAGGGTTGATTGCGCGTAGATTAAATAATCGAGGTATTGAATCTCTGCAATCGGGCGGAACCCTCTCAGTGCCAATCCGATTCCCTGTCCGATAATGGTCGTTTCCCGTATTCCGGTATCAAAAACCCGGGATGTCCCGTATTTGGCCTGCATGCCTTTCATCCCCTGGTTTACATCGCCCAGTTTTCCGGTGTCCTCTCCAAAAGTGATTAAGTTCGGGTATTTTTCGAACAGTGCATCAAAGTTCTGATTAAGAATTTGCGAACCGTTTACCTGCAATGGATTATCTGGATACTTGACAGAGACACCTTTTACCTGAAGCGCCGAATCTTTGCCTTCCCTGTAAAGGTTTGTGTTGTAAAACTTTCTGTTTTGTTCCCCGAATTTTCCGGACCATTCCATAAGTTCATTTCGTTCATGAGCGAGGCCATTTACTCCATGCATTTCAAAAAGTATCCGCTTGGCAAAACTGTAAAAAGCACGCCTGGTTGGGAATATCTTGGCTGTAAGGGTTTCAAGCTCATCCTTACAATTTAATTTTCCCAATGATTTCAGATTAATCTGATCAACAATACGGGTCAGGGATTTTATTTCCACCGAAAAACTATCCACGTAATGTTTCCAGGCCTTATCACGCGCATTTTGAGCGGTTTTGGCAGCTCTGTTTTCAATTTCATAAAGTGTATCCTGATCAGCTTTCCCACTTTCGAGCAACCATTTTCTAAACTGGACCAAACAATCAAACTCGTTTTCCCATGCAAGCCGGTCTTTTGATTTATAATGCTCATGCGATCCGGAGGTGGAATGCCCAAGGGGCTGGGTTACTTCCTGAATGTGAAACAATGCCGGATTTTGGGTTTGGCGGCAGTGATCAATGCCTTCTGAAAAGGTTTGCAGCAACCTGGGGTAATCCCAACCTTTGCAGGTATAAATTGAAATTCCGTTGTTCCCATTATCATTTTCAAAACCTTTTAATGCTTTTGAGATGCTTGCTTTTGTCGTTTGCAGCTCAATCGGCACACTAATTCCAAAACCGTCATCATAGACAGCCACTGCCAACGGAACCTGCATAACCGCTGCAGCATTAATCGTTTCAAAAAACATTCCTTCTGAGGTGCTGGCATCGCCAATAGAACCAAAAGCCACTTCATTTCCATCTACATTGTTCCGAAGGTGTTTTTTCAATTCCGGATTTTGCCTTACCATTTTTGAGGCCTGGGCAAGCCCCAGCAACCTGGGCATTTGCCCTGCGGTTGGCGAAACATCTGAAGCCGAATTGAATTGCTCCATCAGGTTTTGAATTTGACCATCGGGATTTATATTTGTTGTACTGAAATGATTGTTGAAATTTCGTCCTCCGGTTGAAGGGTTGAAATCTGTGTCTGTATCACCGTACATCATGGCAAAGAACTCTTCAGGTTTCAGTAAATCCAGCGCCAGCATAAATGTTTGGTCCCGGTAGTACCCCGATCGCCAGTCGCCTTTCCGGAATGTTTTGGCAAATGCAACCTGGGCAAGTTCCTTACCATCTCCAAAGATTCCAAAATGTGCCCGCCCGTTGTGGACCTCCCTTCTTCCCAAAAGGCTCAACTGCCGGCTCAAACAAACCAGGTAATAATCGTTTAATATGGTCGCTGTCATTTCTTCTTTGGTTTCCACGAGAGATGCTTTTTCAAGATACATAAGTTTCAATAGGTATTAAAATTTCCATTGTTATGGCATCAAAAATAGTATTAAGCTTGTTCTGTGCAAGTATTGAGAAACCCATTCGGCCAAAAAATCGGCCAAAAGTTTAACTTTCCGCAGCCACCTGCGGAAGTTAAAGGCTGAGGCAGTCATCAGGGCATTGTTCTGGTCCCCGGTAAATCCTTTCAGGTAGTTTCTTGCCATGCGGTGGTCGTGTTTGGCATGCGAGAAGATTGGTTCAATAGCAGCCCTTCGTCGAAACCGTGTCTTTGCTGCTTGTTTCTTCAAAGCACTTAATAGCAAAAGATAATGAAATTTCAAACGGAAGACTGCAAATCAACAAAAGTGGAAAATTAGAATTATCAACAGAGATAAAATCCCTTAAATAAAGGCTTAGAACTCTGCTTTTATGCAATTTGTTGATAATTCAATTCAGTATTTTACTAAAAATCGTTTATACTTGTGCCACGATTGTAGGTTCGTGTGTTTTGCTTTCGCGAAACCACGATGAAAAGGGAATCCGGTGATTTGATGGTTAAATCCAACAAAAATTCCGGAGCTGTACCCGCAGCTGTAAGTCCGCAACGCGTTTCTGAAATCACTTTAGCCACTGTTGGTCAACCGACCGGCGGGAAGGCTTTCAGAAACCGGACAAGCCAGAAGACCTGCCGCAATCCGATATTTTATCAAGAAGACTTTCGGGAATAAAAGTCTGGCTGAAATCCGGAAACGCAAGCTGTTTTCTTTTTTTGAAAACCTCAGTTTACTTCCTCTTTCATCCGTTATTCCTGTTAGGCTCATGTTGAACAAACAAGAACTAACAAAAAAATTGTATGGAAACAAAAATCGTTTCAGTAGTCAAACGTGACGGGCGCATTGTTGCCTTCGATGCCGAAAAAATCACTTTCGCAATCTTTAAATCGTTAAGGGCTACCGGAAAGCCCAACCGTGAACTGGCCGTCAGGTATGCTGGTCAGGTAGTGAATAAACTTATGAAAACTTCTGACCGAAAAACGGCGCCGGCAGTTGAGGAAATTCAGGACGAAGTAGAGCGTACCCTGTTTGCCAATAGCGAATTTGAAGCGGCCAAAGCGTACATCATTTACCGCTACCAACACCAGAATATCCGGAATACCAAGGCCATTTTCTCGAACATCGAACTGATGGAAGATTACCTCAGTTTGCGCGATTGGCGGGTGAAAGAAAGTGCCAATTCATCCTATTCGCTACAGGGTTTGAACCAGCATATTTCTACTATGGTGAGTTCGCAGTACTGGTTGACGCAAATTTATCCTCAGGAAATTGCCGAGGCGCATAAAACAGGACGTTTCCACATTCACGACCTGGGGTTTCTCAGCGTGTACTGTGTTGGCTGGGATCTAGAAGACCTGCTCATCAGCGGTTTTCGTGGAGTGGAAGGTAAAACCCAAAGCAAACCGGCCAAACACTTGCGTACGGCCTTGGGACAAATCGTTAACTTTTTCTACACCATGCAGGGCGAAGCTGCCGGTGCACAAGCATTGTCGGGTTTCGACACTTACCTTGCTCCGTTTATCCGTTTCGATGGGCTGGACTATGCCCAAACGAAACAATGCCTTCAGGAATTCATGTTTAATATTAATGTGCCTACCCGTGTTGGTTTTCAAACCCCGTTTACGAACATCACCCTCGACCTGGTAGTTCCGGGCAATATGAAAGATCAGCCAATCATTATTGGCGGAAAAATACAAAACGAAGTATATGGCGATTTCAAAGCCGAAATGGAACTGTTTAACCGGGCTTTTGCTGAAGTGATGCTCGAAGGCGATGCCAGCGGAAGTGTATTTTCGTTTCCGATACCAACCTACAACATCACCAAAGATTTCGACTGGGACAACCCAGCCTACGACAAAATATGGGAAATGACCGCCAAATATGGGATTCCCTACTTTTCAAATTTTGTAAATTCGGACATGAGCCCCGATGATGTACGTTCGATGTGCTGCCGTTTGCGGTTAGACAAACGCGAATTACGCAGCCGTGGCGGCGGACTGTTTGGGGCTAATCCGCTGACAGGTTCAGTGGGTGTGGTTACCATGAACCTGCCCAAACTGGGATACGAATCATCGTCGGAAGAAGACTTTTTCCAACGCCTGTCGCACCTGATGGAACTTGCTAAAAACAGTCTCGAAATTAAACGGAAAGTGATTGAACGACTCACCGGACAAGGACTTTACCCGTATTCGAAATTTTACCTTCGCCACCTGTTTAAAAAGAACGGCTGCTACTGGGACAACCATTTTTCAACCATCGGGCTAGTTGGAATGAACGAATGTTGCCTGAATTTCCTTGGTCCCGGATTGACTTCGGAAGAAGGTCATGCCTTTAGCCTGAAAGTACTCGACTTTATGCGCGAACGTTTGCAGGATTTCCAGTCGGAAACAGGCCACATCTACAACCTCGAAGCCACACCTGCCGAAGGAACTTCGTACCGCCTGGCCCGTATCGACAAAATGCAGTACCCCGACATCCTGACGGCCAATGAGCCTGCTGTAAAAGGTGGAGCAGAACCATATTACACCAACTCGACCCAACTTCCGGTCAGTTATACCGACGATTTGTTTGAAGCTCTTAGCCTTCAAGACGACCTTCAGGTAAAATATACCGGAGGAACGGTTTTCCATGCGTTTGTCGGCGAAAGCCAGTTGCCAATTGCTTCGGTCAAACAGATGATCTACAAAATTACGCACCATTTCCGCCTGCCGTATGTGACCTTAACACCCACCTTCAGTATTTGTCCACAGCATAGTTACATCTACGGCGAGCACAAAACCTGTCCGAAATGTAAGGAGGCCGGAATAGAACAGAAATGCACTGTTTTTTCGCGAATTGTGGGGTATTTGCGCCCGGTTGACCAGTGGAACGACGGCAAACAGGAAGAGTTCCGCGAACGGAAACTGTTCGACCAGCAACATACTGAAATTAAAATAGAAGCTGGACTGGTACGCATTCCGGAAGTGGTAGAAGTATAACCCCTTTTATTATGCAGATAGGTGGTTTTGTAAAGCAAAGTCTCATAGATTATCCCGGAAAAATTGCAGCTATTGTGTTTACTCAAGGCTGCAATTTCCGCTGTGGCTATTGCCATAATCCCGGTTTAGTATTGCCCGAATTGTTTCACCAGAATCAGGCGATTTCTGTTAATGAGGTTTTGTGTTATCTGCAGGAACGAAAAGACTGGCTCGACGGAGTGGTAGTTACTGGCGGCGAACCAACCATTCATAAGGATTTGCCGGAGTTTCTAAAAAAGATTAAAAACCTGGGTTATTTGGTAAAGTTAGATACCAACGGTTCTAATCCTTCAATGCTGGAACATATCATCAAAGAAAGCTTGGCCGATTATATTGCGATGGATATTAAAACAACATTGAATGCGACGAATTATTCTCAAATAACAGGCATCGGTGAATCTGATGGTATTACTGAAAAGGTTATCGCTTCTATTGATATGCTTAAAAACTCCAATATCGAAACCGAGTTCCGTACTACAAAATTACCAGGCATCCATACCTCTGACATTCTTAATTTTATTTTGGATTATCTGGGCAAAAATTCACGATACACGGTAAACGACTTTCGTGATGGCGAAATCCTAAGTTCTTATAATTAACTTGAAAAACAATGTAACATGAAAAATACAAATGAATTGCTTCTGAAAGAAAACAAGGACAGGTTTGTGATTCTACCCATTAATTATCCCAAAGTATGGGAAATGTACAAAAAACACGAAGCAAGTTTTTGGACTGCCGAAGAAATTGATTTAAGCAGTGACCTTAAAGACTGGTCTGTGCTGAATGATGGGGAACGCCATTTCATATCGCGTGTATTGGCTTTTTTTGCTGCCAGCGACGGTATTGTAAACGAAAACCTTGCAGTAAATTTTATGCGCGAAGTGCAATTACCTGAAGCCCGTTGCTTCTATGGTTTTCAGATAATGATGGAAAATATCCACTCCGAAACGTATGCACTTTTAATAGATACATATATTTCCGACCCAAAAGAAAAAGATCTTTTATTTCATGCCATTGACACCGTGCCTGCTGTAAAGAAAAAGGCAGAATGGGCTTTACGCTGGATAGAACAGGGGAGTTTTGCTGAACGTCTCGTTGCCTTTGCTGCCGTCGAAGGCATTTTCTTCAGCGGAAGCTTCTGCTCCATTTTTTGGCTAAAAAAGCGAGGGTTAATGCCTGGGCTTACCTTTAGCAACGAATTGATTAGCCGCGACGAAGGATTGCATTGCGAATTTGCATGTCAGCTTTACAGTATGCTCACAACTAAACTGACACAAGAACAAGTGCAAACTATTATTGGCGATGCCGTGAAAATTGAAAAAGAGTTTATTACCGATGCTTTACCCGTCGGGCTTATTGGCATGAATGCAACCCTGATGCAGCAATACATCGAATTTGTTGCCGACCGCTGGTTAGGTGAGCTGGGATACCCGAAAATATTCAAAAGCGCCAATCCTTTCGATTTTATGGAAATGATTTCACTCGAAGGGAAAACCAACTTTTTCGAAAAACGGGTTGGCGATTACCAAAAAGCTGGTGTAATGGCTGGCTTAAAAGAGTTACAAACATTTACCTTAAATGAAGATTTTTAAATCTTAAAATCCTTTAAAACATATCGCTATGCAAGTAATAAAAAGAAATGGCAAAAGTGAATCGGTGAAATTCGACAAAATTACCGCACGTATCGAAAAACTTTGCTATGGCCTTGACAGGAGGTTTGTAGATTCGATTGAGGTGGCAAGAAAAGTGATTGAAGGTATCTTTGACGGGGTAACCACAACAGAATTAGATAACCTTGCAGCCGAAACAGCAGCATCACTCACCGTTAAACATCCTGATAATGCTTTGCTCGCCAGTCGCATTGCCGTAAGCAACCTTCATAAAAATACGGTTAAAAGTTTTTCCGGAACCATGCAAAAGCTTTACGAATATAAAGACCATAAAACGGGTAAGCCAGTACCCTTAATTGCGCCGGATGTATGGGAAATAATCGATCAGCACTCGGAGCTGCTGGATAGCACCATTATTTACGACCGGGATTACAGCTTCGATTATTTTGGGTTTAAAACACTGGAGAAATCATACCTTCTAAAAGTTGGAGGTAAGGTGGTTGAGCGACCACAACACATGTTTATGAGGGTGTCAGTAGGAATTCACAAAAGCGACATTGAAAGCGCCATTAAAACTTATCATTTAATGAGTGAAAAATGGTTTACACATGCCACACCGACCCTGTTCAATGCCGGAACGCCCAAACCCCAGATGAGCAGTTGTTTTTTGCTTACCATGAAAGAAGACAGCATTGATGGTATTTACGATACACTGAAGCAAACAGCCAAAATATCACAAAGTGCAGGAGGCATTGGGCTATCTATACACAATATACGTGCTACCGGAAGTTATATTGGAGGAACCAATGGAACAAGTAATGGGATTATTCCCATGCTCAAAGTATTTAATGACACGGCACGCTATGTTGATCAGGGCGGGGGCAAGCGCAAAGGTTCTTTTGCCATATACATTGAACCCTGGCACACCGATATTTTCGATTTCCTGAATTTAAAGAAAAATCATGGAAAGGAAGAAATGCGCGCGCGCGACTTATTCTATGCCCTCTGGATACCCGACCTTTTTATGGAGCGGGTAGAAGCCAACGGCGAGTGGAGCTTGTTCTGTCCAAACGAAGCACCCGGACTTCACGAATGCTGGGGAGAACAATTTGTACAACTATACGAACGGTATGAAGCCGAAGGTAAAGCCCGTAAAACAATCAAAGCCCAGGAACTTTGGTTTGCCATACTGGAAGCACAAATTGAAACTGGTACGCCTTACATGCTTTATAAAGATGCTGCCAACCGAAAATCGAACCAGCAAAACCTCGGAACAATAAAAAGCTCGAACCTGTGTACTGAAATTATAGAATATACCTCGCCGGGCGAAGTGGCAGTTTGCAACCTTGCATCGCTCGCTTTGCCAAGGTTTTGTAACAATGGTAAATTCGACCACGATAAATTATACGAAGTAACCTATGAAGCAACCAAAAACCTGAACCGGATAATCGACAACAATTATTACCCGGTGGAAGAAGCCAGAGTTTCCAATTTGCGCCATCGGCCAATTGGGATTGGCGTGCAGGGGCTGGCTGATACTTTTATTTTACTGCGATTGCCTTTTGAAAGTGACGAGGCACGTCTGTTGAACAAAGAAATATTTGAAACCATTTACTTTGCAGCCATGACCGCGAGCATGGATTTGGCGAAAATACACGGACATTACGAAACATTCCCGGGTTCGCCTGTTTCGAAAGGCATTTTCCAATTCGATATGTGGAACGTTGAACCTTCAAAACGATGGGATTGGTACAGGTTGAAAGATGAAGTGATAAAATCCGGGGTACGGAATTCTCTTTTAATAGCCCCAATGCCAACGGCTTCCACGTCTCAAATTCTAGGTAATAACGAGTGTTTCGAGCCTTATACTTCCAACATTTATGTGCGGAGGGTTTTGAGCGGTGAATATGTGGTGGTAAACAAACATCTGCTTAAAGATTTAATAGAATTGAATTTATGGAATGATGAGATGAAAAACAGGATTATAGCCGCAAATGGCTCTATACAAAATATCCCTGAAATACCCGAAAACCTGAAGGCAATTTATAAAACCGTTTGGGAAATAAAGCAACGCACTATTATTGATATGGCTGCCGACCGGGGAGCATTCATTTGCCAATCTCAATCGCTCAATTTATTTATTGAAACACCTAATACAAGCAAACTCACTTCTATGCACTTTTATGCCTGGAAAAGTGGGTTAAAAACCGGCATGTATTACCTTCGGACCAAAGCTGCCACCCAGGCAGTGCAGTTTACCGTTGAAAAGCAGGGTAGTAAAATGGAGGAACAGCTGGTTGACAAACAATTATTTAGTGAAGCAAACACAGAAACAATAATTGCTCCAACCTGCAATATGGATGAGGGGTGTATCAGTTGTAGCGCTTAAAACATGCTATAAACTGATGATGATTTCTCTTGGTTTTTCACCTTTTTTACTCTACTTTCGCCACCGCGTTCATTTAAATTTTGGGAATAGGATACCCCGTAAAACGGGTTTAATAGGGAATCACGTTTAAATCGTGAGCTGTCGCGCAACTGTAAAGTCCAACAACAGTTTTGTAACTTAAAGCCACTGTTCTGATACCAAAATCAGAATGGGAAGGCGTTGCAAAACGGACAAGCCAGGAGACCTGTCTTATTTCATGAACGACAATTACTTTCGCGGTATAGAGCAATGGTCAGGAACGAAAAAAGATATTTCTTCTTTCACATTTTCTTTCGTACACCTTTCTGTTTATTTACCCGCGTAAGCATATCAAAATCTAATTTTAACCCATTTAAATGTTGACTTATGCTTACACACAATCTTGGCTTCCCTCGTATTGGAGCCAACCGTGAATTAAAAAAAGCTTGTGAGGCTTACTGGACCGGAAAAATTCCGCTCTGCCAACTGGAAGAAACAGGACAGGCCGAGCGCAAAAAGAACTGGCAAATCCAACAAAAATCGGGCATCGGACTGATCCCATCCAACGATTTTTCGTTTTACGATCAGGTTGCCGACTGGAGTTTTGCCCTTGGAGTTATTCCTCCCCGGTTTGCCTCCCTGAAAAACAAACTTTCGGCACGCGACCTGTATTTTGCCCTATGCCGCGGTTACCAAAAAGACGGATTCGATGTTACTCCGCTGGAAATGACCAAATGGTTCGACACCAACTATCATTACCTGGTACCCGAATTTGAAAAAGACCAGCATTTCACATTTTCTGATTCCAAAGTGGTTGATGAATTCAGTGAAGCCCTTTTACTCGGCATTAAAACCAAGCCTGTTCTTTTGGGGCCCCTATCGTTCCTGAAGCTCGGAAAAGCAAAGCACGAAGATTTTAATCCTCTTCAGTTGGTTTATTCTTTGCTCCCTGTTTACATCGAAATTATCGGCAAACTGGAAAATGCAGGGGCCGATTGTATCCAAATTGATGAACCATTCCTGGTAACCGATCTGACTGATTACGAACGGCAGCTTTACCGCACTACCTTCACCGAGCTGTTTGGCTCATTCCCCGGAATCCGGTTTATACTGGCCACTTATTTCGGGAGCATCAGTCACAACTTCGATGTCATTTCGCGCCTTCCGCTTGAAGTACTTCATGTCGATTTGGTTCGGGCACCTAATCAGCTGGATGGATTGCTCGAACGGATTCCATCATCGATGTCTTTATCTCTGGGTGTGGTTGATGGTCGGAATATTTGGAAGAACAATCTGAAGTCGTCGCTTGAACTCATAAATAAAGCTGTTGAAACCTTAGGTGTTGACAGGGTTTTACTGGCGCCATCCTGTTCGTTGCTGCATGTTCCTTATGATTTGGAGAGCGAAACCGATCCCCGGGGACTTCCTTCCGAAGTGAAAAACCGGATGGCTTTTGCCGTTCAGAAATTGGATGAACTGAAAACCCTGGCTGATCTGGCTGGTAACTTTTCATCAGCCGATTCTCTCCACCAATTCAGCGAGAATGAAAAAATGCTTGCAGAATGGGCCAATTCGTCATGGGTCAGGAATGAACAAGTGAGAAAGCGTACTGGCAGTGTTCCCCGTGAATTAGAAAAAGTAAGGCGGGGAACAGCTTTTCCGGAGCGGATTAAAAAGCAGCAGGAGTGTCTGAAACTTCCCTCGTTTCCAACCACAACCATCGGTTCGTTCCCGCAAACAGCCGAAGTGCGTAAAACCCGTCGTCGGTTCCTAAACGGTGAAATCAGTGAAGAAGAATACAATCAGTTTATCAGGAAAGAAACCGAAGCGACCATTCGCTGGCAGGAAAAAATGGGGCTTGATGTGCTGGTACATGGCGAGTTTGAACGAAACGACATGGTTGAATTTTTTGGAGAACAGCTCAACGGGTTTGCCTTCACCCAAAACGGATGGGTGCAAAGTTACGGGTCGCGCGGGGTGAAACCTCCTGTAATTTACGGCGATGTTTCGCGCAAGAAACCAATGACTGTCGATCTGGCGGTTTATGCCCAATCGTTGACCGATAAACCAGTAAAAGGAATGCTCACCGGCCCGGTCACCATCCTGCAATGGTCGTTCGTTCGCGACGACCAACCGCGCGAATCAACAGCTACACAGATTGCACTGGCCATTCGTGACGAAGTCCTTGACCTTGAAAAAGAGGGAATTCAAATCATCCAGATTGATGAACCGGCTTTGCGCGAAGGATTGCCCCTGCAAAAAGCAGATAAACCCATTTATCTGGAATGGGCAGTCAGAGTATTCAAATTAAGCTATCTGGACGTGCGTGATGAAACGCAAATCCACACCCACATGTGCTACGCCGAGTTTAACGACATTATTCATTCCATTGTTGAAATGGATGCCGACGTAATCAGCATTGAAACCTCTCGCTCGCAGATGGAACTTTTGGAAGCATTTGCGAAGGTGTATTATCCCAATCAGGTTGGCCCCGGAGTTTATGATATTCATTCGCCGAGGGTACCTTCGGTAGGAGAAATGTGCGACCTGATTTATGCCGCCGCTCGCTACATTCCGGTTGAGAACCTTTGGGTAAACCCTGATTGCGGCCTGAAAACAAGAGGATGGCCCGAAACCGTTAAGGCGCTCGAAAATATGATTGAAGCCGCTAAAATACTGAGGAAGTCAGTTACTCTCAATTCGTGATTTTGTCTTGATAGTATTATGTAGCCGGACAAAAACTGAAATTCAGCTTTCAGTATTCGTGCCGGCCAATTCTGAATCAGCAGATGAACCATGTCACCAAACATCTTTCAACTGCTGTTTTTCAGGTACAACTGATTATTTTAAAATTTTCAGGACATACTATGCAAGACAAGCGACCCGCATTCATTCGCTTTGACCAACGAAACGAAAAGCTCGCGGAATAATACGATGAGAAATACTCTGAGCGTCAATACACCAAAGGCAAGCTAACAGCCCGCGAACGCGTTGACATTCTTTTCGGCAACGATAGTTTTGAAGTACTGGACAAATTCCAGCCCAGCAATTCATGGAAAATGGCTACTAATTCACTACTTTTGGTGCCTACCTTGGATGTCATATTTCTTACTTAGAAGTGTGGTAATTTCTTGTAAGATAATGATATTCAGGGTATTATTTAAATTTTAAAGAACTCGTTTTGCTGATAATCAGATATTTATATTTTTGTCATGTACTAAGAATGTATTCATTAATTGTTGTTTAGTGTGCACTCCTGATTGTTTGTATTTGATTTCTCCGTTTTTGAAAATCATAAGTGTAGGAACGCTCCGAATCTGATATCGGTTAGCTACTTCCTGATTTTGATCCACATCAATTTTGATCACCCGAACCCGATCTCTAAATTCGGTTGCTACCTCTTTTAAAATGGGCGATTGCACCTTGCACGGCCCGCACCACAATGCATGAAAGTCAACGACAACTGGTTTCGTATCGCTAATAATTGATTCAAAGTTTGCTTTCAACTTTTTTTAAACTTTGTATGTTAAACTTCCGTTTGGACAGGATGCCACACATTTCAGACATTTTGAACAGGTATAGCTGTCGCCCGGAGCGGTCATTTTTGATTTGTACAAACTGAATTTTGCTGGTTCCATGGCCACGATGTAGCACTGTTTATCGCAAATGCCACAGGTTTTGCAGGTATCTTCGTTCAGTTTAATCCTGAAAATGGAGTACTTATTTAAAAATCCTGAAATCCAGGCAATCGGGCATCCGATTTTGTGATATTGGTACATTTGTTTGATTTTACCATCGTCACCACCCAAACTCATCATCATTTCCATAATCAGTCCCATCGGACAAACCCATCGACAAAAAACTTTTCCGAAGACTACTCCCATTATCGCTCCGGCCAGTACAATATACCAAAGCGAAATATTATATTTCGATATAGCCAGGTATAAAGAAACGCCCAACACCGACAAAATTATCATTCGGTTAGTAACCAATACTTTTAAAACTTTTCTCATTCTCTTGATTTTAGCACTAATTTTTACATGCCTGGCAAACGTAGAAATTTACCAACTTTGGTTAATTTGGAATAAGTTCCCCAACCTTTTTTCATCCAGTGACCAACGATTGGCATTGGGATAAGAAAAGATTTTTTATCATTCCGAAAAACAAACGCTGCTCCATCTCCGGTATCCATCACACATAAAATATTTAACGATTCCTGATATCCTTTTCTTTTCTCTGAGCCTTTTTCAGTTTCGAGAATGTTAAACGCAGCATTTCGGCCCATTAATTCGGCAACATGACCTTGCTTGGCAATCCATTCCGGACCTTCCATGGCTGCAATGTCACCAATGGCATAAACTTCTGAATAGCCATGCACCTGACAAAAATTATCAATCCGGATAAAACCTGCATCAGACAATGGCAAATCACTGGATTGTAAAACACGGTGGCCAGCCGATGCCGGGATAAACAAAATCAGGTCAGCATTTAGTTTTGATTCATCTTCAAAAACGATCGAATTAGGTTCAAATCCGGTAATTTTTTTACCAAACCGTTTTTCAATGTGGTATCTGTCGAACAATTTATTCAACATGGGTAAGGCATTCTGTCCCATTCTTGTACCCGGTTGCTCCATTGGCGCGAAGAAAGTCAGTTCGAAATTTTGCCTGAGTTTTTTCTTTTTCAGGAGGTTATGTATATTGAATATCAGCTCAAATGCAGGGCCTCCGCGAACTGCCGATTTATCCTTCGGATTTCCTCCAAAACCAACCGCAATCTTTCCACTTCCTTTTTCAATCAACTGATCCAATCCATCACGAATAGCCAGTGAAATTTCAGGTTTGCCGCAAATCGAAAGGGTATTTTCAACTCCCTTGTGTTTCATTTTATCAGCGCCAAAAGCCACCACCAAATAATCGTAGCTCAAAATCTGTGTTTCACAAACCACCTGACGATCGGCGGCATGGATTTCTTTTACAGCATCAACAATGACTTCAAACGATCCTATTTCTTCCGGATGTCAGCCAGGGGTACTTTCACATCGTCAAACTCAGCAGTTCGAACCGGAATCCAAATAGAAATTGGATAGATGTATAAATAGTCCCGGTCGGAAACCAAAGTGACTTTAAATTTTCCGCTTTTCTGCAGTTCAATGGCTGTTTGTACGCCGGCAAAACCACCGCCCAGAATGATAACTTTCTTCATCGGTTCGTTTATTAATTTTTGGTTTTTACTTCTATCGCTGTCTCATCATTTGCATGATTCCACCACCGTTTTTCACGTTGGTAAAACCCATTTGCATCAAGCCTCTTTGTCCGTAAGCTGAGCGCGCTCCTGATGCACAATAAAGTGTTATTTCACGCGACTTACTTCCTAATTCGGTAACTCTCATCTGCAATTCATCCAAGGGAATATTGATTGCACCGGGATAAGCCCCTTCCACAAATTCTTCGGGGGTACGCACATCAACAACGATAGGAGAATTTACATCTTTGACCTTTTCAACTGCTTTTTTTTCAGTTGTCGAAGTTTCCTTTTCCAGAGATTTTGGCTCAACAGGTAAAAGATTAATATTTATGTCTTTAAAACCAAGGGTTCGTGCCTGGCGTTGCATTGAGGTATGTCCGCCGGAAATATTGGTTACATCTTTAAAGCCTGCGCCCAACAAGGTGCGAAGCGCCTGATGTCCTTTTTTTCCGGTTTCGTCGTAAACAATCACCGGACGGCCTTCAGGAATACTATTGATTTGTTCTGCACGAATTTCAAGAGGCAAATGAATGGCTCCTTTCACATGACTTTTTTCGAAAGCGAAAACATCGCGAACATCTACAAAAACGGGGTTTTTCCCTTCAACAAAAGCATCAAGTTCCGAAACGGTAACAGATGGACTGAAACCGGAAATCCGGTTTTCTGCGGTATATGCAGCCATGTTAATCGCGTCGTTGGCTGTTCCGATTGGTGGCGAATAGGCAAAGTCAATATCAGCCAGATCACTGAGTGTCAATTTTGCGGCTGTTGCAGTTGCAATCACATCCAGACGTTTGTCTGCACCTTTGTATCCTGCAGTTTGTCCACCCAGAATAATTCCGGTGTTACGGTCGTAGATCAACATGGTGGTTACTGTTTCTGCACCTGGATAATAGGACGTGTGATGTTCTTTATGAACGACAACTGAATCGGCATCAAGTCCTGCAGCCCGTGCCTGCTTCAAAGAAAAACCGGTTATCCCAGCCACAGCTTCGAAAACGCGAACCACCGAAGTTCCTATTGCACCTTTGTAAGGGTGATTTCCGCCTAAAGCATTTTCAGCGGCAATCCGTCCCTGGCGGTTTGCTGGTCCAGCTAATGGAATGCGTACCTTTTTACCGTTTACGCGATGTTCAATCTCGATCATATCGCCTGCCGCAAAAATGTCCGGATCGGAAGTTTGCAACTTTGAATTGACCAGCAATCCACCAGCTTCTCCAATTTCGAGACCTGCGTCTTTAGCCAGCTGCAGCGTTGGACGAACGCCAATAGATAGCAAAACCATATCGGCATCCAGTATTTTCCCATTGTCAAGTTTAACCGAGCGTGAACCAATTTCGGTAACACCTGCACCTGTGTGAATACCCACACCGTATGAAAGCATTTCATACTCAATGAATCCTGCTGTTTCGGCTTCCATGATGGCCATCACATGCGGCATCATTTCCACCACATTCACGTTTAATCCTCTTTTTACCAGGGCTTCCACCATTTCGAGACCAATAAATCCACCGCCCACAACAACAGCTGTTTTAGGTTTTTTTACTTCCAGATGATGCGAAATCTGATCCATGTCATCCAAAGTCCACAGGGTGAAAACATGGTTCTGATCGGCACCCGGTATGGTTGGTTTTATGGGCCGGCCACCCTGTGCCAATATTAATTTGGTGTATTGAAATGTTTTCTGCTCTCCGCTGCGGCTGTCAATGGTTTTCACCTGGTGCGCCGTACTGTCGATTGACGAAACGACTGTATTTATGTGTACTTCAACGTCGTATTGTTCTTTGAAACTTTCGGGACTTTGCAGGATGAGTTTCGATCTGCTTTTGATGTCTCCGCCAATGTAATACGGTAATCCGCAATTGGCAAACGAAATGTCCGGTCCGCCTTCAATCATCACAATTTCAGCGGTTGGTGATATGCGGCGTGCTTTGGCTGCCGCGGTTGCTCCGGCGGCAACTCCTCCTATAATTAATATCTTTTCCATATTCTTTTCAATTTGTTTTTGAGATACTCTTTTTAACTATCCTACTTTGGCTATCTCTTTCAGTAAAAAATCTTTTGATTTGATTCCAACAAAACGGTTAATTTCTTTGCCGTTTTTGAAAAGGATCAAGGTTGGAATACTCCTGACTTTAAATTGATTAGCCAGTTGCTGGTATTGCTGAATGTCAACCTTACCCACATGTGAGTTTCCATTTAATTCTGAAGCCACATCGTTTAAAACAGGTGCCATCATTCGGCAGGGAGCGCACCAGGTAGCCCAGAAATCGACCAATACGACTTTGTTTTTAGTCTGTTGTTGAAAATTCTTTTCGGTAAGGGTCAATACTTTTGCATGGTCAGCCACCAAAGGCGTGTTTTTCATTTTCGCCATCGCGATAAAACGGAAAATAAAGATTGTGGCAACTAAAAGCCCGATTATTATCAATGTAGTTTGCATATTGTTCTATAATTAATTTGTTTATTTATTTGGATATATTAAGCTGGTACGGTTGCGGCAAATTCCTGGTCTAGAATAGAAGTCACCTGGGTTTTGGTCTGAATGCCTGAAGTGGCTTTCATTACTTTCCCGTTTTTGTAATAAATGGTAAATGGAATTCCCATAAAACCTTTGACTTCAGGCAAATTGCGAATGACATGCGATTCAGGATTATCAAATTCCATATCATAGAAATTCACATGTTTATAATCTGCTTCCAGTTCTTCTGCAATCCGATAAACCGGAATACACATGGGCCCCATTCGTCCACAGATGATCGTTACTTGTTCGTTTTCGTTGATTATTTGTGCATGATCAGCCGCGCTTTCAATGTGTTTTAAATTGGTGTACAACATGACTGTTTTTGTTTTAATTGTTATGACACAAAACTACACTACAAAACAAGAGGATTAAAGATTTTCGGTGTGAAGCACATCGGCTGCTGAATTGAACTGCGACAACTTTTTTATTGATTTACATACTGAGCAGGCATAGATTGAGAGAGTATTAATTCATAAAAGACCGGGATTTAAGACACTTCAACAATTAATAACGCAGGCTATGTCCAGTCGAAGTATAATCCTAACTTTACAGTTCTAATTCAGGAAAATAAAGTTTATGAAGCCCATTCTCGAAACTGACCAGGAATTTATTTGCGATATCCAGGCGCCCTGTTTTCAAATGCTCTCGCCTGAAGAAGCCGAATTGGTAAGGGCAAGTAAAACACAGGTATTATTCCGTAAAGGTGATAACCTTACAAAGCAAGGGGCATTTGCTTCGTATGCCTTGTTTGTAATCAATGGATTGTCAAAGCAATACATAGAAGGCGATGGCTCAAAAAATTTTAACCTGAGGATTATTAAGCCCGGTGAATTTGTTGGCCTGTCAGCAATTTTCACCAAAAATACGTTCAATTATTCTTCAGTGGCATTGACCGATTGTCAGGTTTTTTTGGTCGAAAAAGAGGCCATTACCACAGTCGTGAAGCAAAACGGACAATTCGGATTCAACATGATTAAACGGTATTGTGAGCAAAATGCGAACCTGTTTGACACGTTGCGAACAGTAATGTACAAACAGATGAATGGACGTATTGCCGATACTTTGCTTTATATCGATGGACTTAAGGCTGAAAATCCGGAAGTCTTTCAACTGCTTTCGCGCAAAGACATCGCCGACTTTGCCGGAATTTCGACCGAAAGTGCGGTGAAATTGTTGAAAAATTTTGAGAAAGATGGATTGATTGAATTGCATGAAAAAGACATTTCTGTTGTTAATCAAAATGGATTACTCGAAATAAGTAAAAAAGGATAAGTCCAATATATTAAATCCAAAAGCTATTTGTGATCGTATTTAGCTTTTTCTTTATTCAACTGGTTTAGGTACCAAATGAATGAATGAATCTATTCAATGGCATGTAGCTTTCATTTCTCAAATCAAAAACTTTTTTTACATCTAGGCAAGGAATCTGATCTTGAGGTGTCAAATCATTCAATTCACAATGGATGCTTTTGGTTTGTTGGTTCGAAAGATGAATCTTGTTTGGATAATTACCGGAGAGGGTAGTTTCAATAGTGATCGAATAACATCAGTTCGAAATAAGAAATACGTCTTTCAAAAGCGAGTTGCAAAGTAACAGAGTACCTAAGTACCAAAGTATTTTACGCTATTTCAGGTGCAATCAGTAATGGAATAATCAGTGTATTTCCGTTTTTCGAGGTGTTCTTATTGCTCATGTTCTTTTAGTTTAGTTAATTATAAATAAAAAGAGGCAAAGAAGGTTTTAAGAGAATTGGATCTTGGTCTAATGTTGTGTGATATTTTAGCAGCATTTTATCCACATAAATATCCTGAAAGTTTGGATCACCCTCCGGTTTGATGTGTTTGGCTTTGGCAAGGATATCCTGGTGAAGCGTATGGTTGGCAAACATGAACATTTTGGCTCCAATCAAGGCTGTGTTGCTCATTTTTGGATTCTTTCCTCAGGAAGTTCAATCATTCCGATTTCGGTTACATTGGTAAGGTTGATATAATTTCCAAAACCTCCTGCCATGTAACCATTCCCGAAATATTTTAGGTTCAAAAAATTCAAATTAGATTTTTAAAAACTATATTTATATCCTCTTTTAAAAAACCTATTAAACTAGGACTACTAGATGATAGCTAAATCAAACTTTAATAGCTTTGCCCCTATTTTTAGATTTATAGTGCTTTTTGCTTTATTCATTATAAATGATATTGCTTTCTCACAAACTTATGGACTAAAATTTCAAAGCCACGATGTTGTTCTGGATAAAAGAACAGAATTAGATTTATCTCCTGATCAATTATTAAATTTTCGTGACGAATTCGAAATTTCATTTGACTATAGAATTGATCTTTTAAAACCGAACGATTATTCAGGGTTATTTGGTTATATTTTTAGAGTTATTTCTCTTGATAACAACAATATTGATCTCTTAATAACGCCTACCCCTGCAATAAATCTAAGTCTGGTTATTGGGAAAAACAATTCAATTATCCAGGTTGGTTCACCAAATAAAGCTCTTGATAGTTGGCTTACGTTAATTGTAGGTTTTGTAGTTATGGAAAATGGAAAAATAGAAGGCATTAAAATCCTGAAAGGACTGGGACCAAACATCAATAGCATGGTATTCGAATCATTTTTAACCTTGCTGGGTGAGTGGAAACCTGTAAAGCTAAACAACCAGAATGTGCGTTATTTTCAGGTATTCCCGATAAACTTCATTTATAAGGCGCAACAATTTGAATTTGCAGGGCTTGGCAAGGGTGGCATATTGCATTGGGGAGCATACTAAACCATTATTTTAAGGTATTGATTGTAGGCTTCATCCCAGTTGAGTTCGAATGACGGAACGAAATGAACCAGTTCAAATGAATTGGCAATAATCTGTCGTATCTCGCTGAGCGAACCAACATAACCGAGCGCTTTAGCCTGAATCAGAATATTGCCAATGGCAGTGGCCTCTGTCGGACCTGCCACAACACGCATACCAGTGGCATCGGCTGTGAGCTGGTTCAGAAAATGATTGTTGGCGCCACCGCCAATGATGTGAATCACTTCAACCGGCTGATCGGAGACCTCACGGATTTGTTCCAATGTATATCGGTATTTCAAGGCCAGGCTATCATAAATGCAACGGATTACTTCGCCATGAGTATGTGGTGTTCCCTGTGCAGTCTGGTAGCAAAAGTCCCTGACCGACTGAGTCATATCCTTCGGATTCAGAAACAATGTATCATCCGGATTGATCAGGAACTGAAAGGGTTCCGATTTCCGGGCCAGTTCAACCATTTCGGGCCAGGTGTAAACCGTTCCTTGTCCGTTCCAGATTCGTTGCACTTCCTGAATCAACCACATCCCCATGATGTTTTTCAGAAACCGGGTGGTGCCATCTACCCCACCCTCATTGGTGAAATTCAGTTGAAGCGTTTGTTCGGAAACGATCGGGACCAGACTCTCGATTCCCATCAGCGACCAGGTTCCGGAACTGATGTATGCAAAATTATTCAGGATACTGGGCACTGAAACGATTGCAGATCCTGTATCGTGGCCGGCAACAGCAATAACCGGAACAGGTTTGCTCCCGGTTTCTTCGGCAACTTCTTTCTGAATAACCCCAAGAATAGTTCCCGGAAGTATTATTTCCGGAAGTATTCCAGAGGGAATTCCTGCCTTTTCAATCAAGCCGTAATTCCATTTGCACGTCCCCGGAACCATCATCTGACTGGTACTTGCGATTGAGAATTCACTCTTTTTTACTCCTGAAAACAAATAGTTTAGTGCATCGGGCATAAACAAGATTGAATCGGTGATTTCGAGCAACGACGAATGATCTTTCACCATCGAGAACAACTGGAACAAACTGTTGAACTGCATCAACTGAATACCGGTCTGAGCATAAACTTCTTCCCGCGGAACAAACCGGAACAAATCGTCCATGGAGGAATCCGTGCGCGAATCCCGGTAGGCAAAGGGTAGCGACAGAATTAAACCTTCTTTGTTCAGATGCACAAAATCAACCCCCCAGGTATCAATCCCGATCGATTCAGTCTGAATTCCAAATTCCATCACACACTTTTTCAAACCGGTCTTTAATTCATTGAATAAGCTGAAAATATTCCAGAAGTAATGTCCGTTGAGCAATTGCATCTGATTTACAAAACGATGTATTTCTGTCAATTTTAGTTTATCATCTATCAAAGTACCCAGAATTGCACGTCCGCTGGAAGCGCCAATATCGAAGGCCAGAAAGTATCTTTTGCTCATATTTTTAGATTCATCGTTTTATTATTAAAAACAAAGTAAGTCACATTCTCTGAAAAGTGTATCCTGTGCAGTCCTGAAAGGAAAAAGTGCCTAAAGTATTTTAAAGTCCGAAGTGCCTAAAATTGGCAGGAAAATCCTTGCAAATCACTTTACTAAGCTTTCCCCCTTCGGGGGAACGGGAAAGGGGCTTTTCATCCCCAAATGTTGATCCGCAAATTTAAGATACTGGCTCCAGTCATACATTGTCAGATCATGTTTTCCGGAGCGGATATGGTAACCGATTGTACCCATCACCGGTTGATCGACTTCAGGCATTTCCTTTACCGGAAGACCTTGCAGACTAAGTAATTCATAGGCGGCAGAAGCGTATTTTGCCGATAGGAATTCACCTCTCGGATCGGCCCATTTGTCGCCTTCGGCGCTTGCAACATACAACGGTCGCGGAGCAATTAAGGCCAGTAACATGTGCTGATCGACCGGTAACTGCTCTTCATTGTTGTTGTAATGGTTAAAGTTATCACAAAACCAGTGAGGAAAAGAAGTATTGATACTTCGGACAGTTTCTCCAAATGAGCGTCGCGAAAGGGCAGCGCCACCGCAACCCGATTCATTGGAAATGACCATTGCAAACCGCTGATCGGTTGCCCCGGCCCAAAGAGCTGCTTTTCCAAGTCTTGAATGACCCAAAACTGCCACTTTTTTTGAATCAACCTGCGAATCTTTTTCCAGACAATCCATAATCCGGGATAATCCCCAGGCCCAGGCAGCAATTGAACCCCATTCGTTTGATTTGGGCCTGGTTTGTTTATCACGGTAAAAAAACGGATGGATACCATCAGAAAAATCATTTTTATCGGGATCGATATCTCCATAATAAACAAGAAGAAATAGAAATGAAATACCTTTCATGTTCAGGACAATTATGGTTTAGTCGATAAAGATAAAAATCTTTAATCTGATCTTTCAACATCCACGGAATATTACTTTGGAAATCGGCAAGAGAAGCAGGACCGCCAGAACAGGGAGAATAAGTTTCAATCAGCGCTGTTAAACGGTTTATCACTAAAAAAAATCCCGGCATCACTACCCTTTTCAGGAAAATGAATGCCGGAATTTCCGAATTTAATTTAACCCTAAAACTTTAAATTATCCGATTTCGCGGGTAATGGCGATGGCTGCAATGGTTCCATCAGCAATGGCTGTAGTAATCTGGCGGTATTTCTTGCTACCCACATCTCCTACAGCAAATACCCCATCAATATTAGTACGCATATCCTCATCAGTTTGAATATAACCCCACTGATCAAGTTTTAAAATATCGCCAAACATGTCGAGATTTGGTTTCTGGCCAATGAAAATAAATATTCCGTCTGAAGTAAGCGTTTTTAATTCTTTGGTTTTCAGGTCTTCCACCTCAACGATCATTTTATCGCCGGCCTTTTTAAAAGCCCGTGGTTCATGCTCAAACATAAAACTGATCTTCGGGTTGGCAAAAGCCTTTTCCTGGGCAGTTTTATTGGCCTGAAGCTTATCGAACTGGTGTACAATTGTAATTTTAGAAGCGAATTTTGAAATAAAATCAGCTTCCTCTATGGCAGAATTTCCACCACCAATCACCACCACTTCCTTGTCGTGGAAATACTTGGCATCACAGGTCGCACAATACGATATGCCCTGTCCTTTAAATTCCAGTTCGCCAGGAATTCCAATCCGGTTAGGAGAAGTTCCGGTGGCAATAATAATTCGTTTGGCCTTGATTATTTCCTGTCCGTCGATGGTAATTTCCTTTTTGTCCAAATCGACATGTGTTACATCAACAGCAACTTTATAAGTGGTTCCGCAGCGTTTGGTTTGCTCCGACATGTTGTGCGATAGCATGTATCCTGGCTGAGGATCAATAAATCCGGGGTAGTTCGAAACCATGTGCGTTGTCGAAACATTTCCACCCGGCAATGCAATATCAACCAAAACCGTATCGATTTTGGCCTGGCACAAATATAATCCGGCAGTCAAACCTCCGGGGCCTGCTCCCAGAATAGCGACATCTGCCTGTACAATGGAAGGTTTCTGAGTCTTCATAATATCTGAAACCCGTTCCTTTCCGAGTACGTGTTTTAATTCACGGACAATCTCAGAGCGTTTAACCCCACCTGTCAGGCGGCCACAAACTTCTTCACCATCCTGATAAAACAACAGGGTTGGAGATGATTGCACAATTAATTTATCAGCCAGTTCGCGATTGCCCTGGCGGAAGATTTTTACAAATTTGATTTCCTTTCCAAAGAGGGCTTCCAATCCTTCCAGTTTGGGTGCAATTGCCTCACAGGGAGGACATTCAGTTGAATAAAAATCAACCAGAATATTTCCTCCGGTCAGTACTTCCTTTTCAAAATCTGCTGCAACAATTTCTTTCATGGTTTAATTATTAAAATAGTTAGCAATACCCAGTTCCAGTAATTCGGTTACCGGACGGCAATCGGGACTGTTCAACGTTCCGCTGTAATTTTTTGCCATTGATGCACAACCACCGCCGCAAATCAGGTTCATGTTGCATGTTTGACATTTCGGGATTGATAAAACATCGCGCTCCTGCCATTCCTCAACAGCTTTCGTGTTTTTCCTGATTTCAGGATAGAAAGTACCAAGGCTTTCGCCTTTTTTTCCCACTGTGGCTGTGCAGGCATACACATTTCCGGTAAAATCGAAAGCCCATTCGGTTTTGGTACCCGTGCAGGCATCAAAAAGCGGGGCAGGCATTTCACCTTGTTCGAACAAGAATTTTGAGACTGAAAATGCCGGCTGGTGGAATTCACTGATGTGTGGAAATTTCTTCAGTAATTCGTATAAATCCTGATACAATTCGAGCCTTGAATACAGCTTTTGCTGATTAACCTGGCATTCGTGCAGTTCGTAGTTTCTGCCCAATTGCGTTTTAAATAATGAGGAAGCCGTCCAGCCTTTATCGATAGCAAACTGAGCCAAATCGGGCAAATTTTCAATATTTTGCTTATCGACCACCATGCGTAAATTAACCGGAATATTGTTTGCAATCAAAAGGTCAACTCCCCGAACGATACGATCAAAAGTAGGATCTCCACCTTTCAGGTAGCGCCGTTTGTTGTGTATTTCACTTGTTCCGTCGAGAGTAACCTGAATTTCACGAATGTTGCTGCCTTTCAGAATCTCCATGTATTCTTCCAAATGGTAACCGTTGGTTACAGCGGCAATTTCCAGCTTGTGTTCAGTTGCCTTCCGGATGATGTATTCGATGTTTTCCTTATGGCGCGGTGCATTCAAAAAAGGCTCACCTCCAAAAAGGGTAATGTATTTTCGTCTTCCCGGAAATTCATTCAGTATATATTCAAAAAACGAGTCCGTCACTTCTCTGGACAGAGCAACCGGCAACTGTTCGTAGCCCGCCTGATAGCAATACGAACAATCGAAATTGCAAGAATAGTTGGTCACAAAGAAGATCTGAATTTCATCTTTCTCACGATCATCCAGAAATCGAAGATATTTTTCACGAAACAGTTTTTTTTCCTGAACCGGATCGACCAGGTAACCGTTTTCGATCAGTTCCTGATTACTTTCATCAGCATTTTGCAATTGTTCGAAAGTTTCCTTGTCCAGTATATCTGCTTGGCCGGATAATGCATTCACTACGAACCAGGTATCAGAATCCTTAACTTTTGATGTGATGTTGTATTTGGAGATTTGCATGGAAGAATAGGTAAAACATTTTAAATCCCCTACAAGGGAACTTTAAGGCATTGTATAAATGAAATGTTCATGTAAATTTGATAGGAATGAGCCTTTGCAGCCGTCTCCCAGCCCTTCCGGGGAAGGGTTGGGATAGGGCCCTTCAACCTTAAAAGGTCGGACGCCTTAATCGTGGCATCCGGCAATAATCTGTGATTGTTTGGCACAACATTGTGCCTGTTTAATCTGTCCTTTTTTGTCTTTTTTTACCAGACTCTTCATAAAACTTAATTTTTGTTGATGATTAAACTATAGAGAATAAAAGTACTCAAAATGGAATTTAAATTAAATTTCGATGACTGAATACTTTCAGACTTTTCATTTTTGATAAAACTTCAATTTTGAAGTCGAATTTCATTCCGTCCGAAAGATGGAAAACTCTTTTATTCATCTGCTACCGCGGACGGTTGTATTGATTTCTTCTTTTTACCCAGGGCGACACTCTCCCGATTCGTTCCTCTCGGAATCGCTTTGCCCTGGGGTATTGCTAAAATGCCCTTTCAGGGCGGGTATAAATGCAAATCATTGCCCAAAACTTTCCCCCGTTTGGGGGAACGGGAAGGGGGCTTCTGGAACTCCTAACAGCAACTATACTCATCTTTTGTAGCAGATATCGTAAAGCTCGACACTTCAATTTTCCCCTTCTGATAGGGGACACTTTCTTCAAGAATACGAAAATCTTTAAATCCGGTTGCTTTAACAATAGCGATGTATTCCTCTTTAGTAATTGAACCGGCCCAACATTCGGCAACAGCAACAGGATCGTTGGCATATTCCTCCGGAACGGATTCGCTTGAATAAATATCGCTGATCACAAATCGTCCGCCGTTTTTTAGCAATCGATAGATTTCGGCCCAAATCTTAGCTTTATTGCTAACGTGGTTAAGGGTGCAATTTGAAATAATCAAGTTGGCTACTTCATCCTCCAATTGTATTTGTTCCAAATCAGACTGAATAAACTTCACATTTTCAACACCCATTTTTATGGCTGTTGAAGTAGCTTTCCGAATCATTTCTTCAGTTACATCGATACCGTAAACAAAACCTTTTGGTCCAACTTCTTCAGCCAGACGCAAAACATCTGTTCCTCGTCCGCTTCCCAGATCAATGCAAACTTCCCCGGTTTCTGCTTCACTTTTATCGGCTGCACCTCCACACGACAAACAGCATGTATCGTTTGCCAAAGCGGAATATCTGCCTGCTATTTCAATTGTGTTCATTGTCTTCAATTTTGAGGTGCAAATATACACAAATTTTTTATTACATACATATATCTATATCTTTAGATATATTATCTTACCAGTAAATTAACACTTCTTGTTTTCGCTCAAAAACTGGATAAGGTAGGTTGCCAAACAGAATAAACGATATAAATTTACACCTGAATGCGATTTCAATATTCAAATCTATCTACTAATTTTCAACTTTTGATACCTGCAAGATAATTATTAATGATTAAAGGTTTACCTTTAATAGGCTGACTTCTTTAGTTCTAATTCAATACACCAATTTTAACAGAAACTAAACAGAATTGTATTTTTTCAAGTCTGTCAAGACCTTAAAATTCTTTCTTTGTTAAACGAAAAAACAGGGATTAGAAATTTAAATTGCATTTTTATGCTAAAAATTCAACGAACTAATTACTTTTGAAAATCATCCATATTGCATATTTTTTTGTTTTTTGACATATCATATTGAAACACATCATTTTAGTATATATTCGCATTTTTAAATTAAAATCAGGACAACTCTAAATTTAACTTGTGGGAATTCTAAAAGACAAACTTTCAGGCTATGACGCCCCGCAAAAAGCAATGCAGGCTGGCATCTATCCGTATTTCAGGGTAATTGAATCCGATCAGGATACTGAAGTACTTATTAATGGAAAAAGAGTTTTAATGTTTGGGTCCAATAGCTATCTTGGTCTCACCAACCATCCGAAAGTCAAGGAGGCTGCAAAAGCTGCAATTGACAAGTATGGTTCTGGCTGTGCCGGCTCAAGGTTTCTGAACGGAACACTCGACATCCACCTCGAACTGGAAAACAAATGCGCACGGTTGGTGAACAAAGAGGCAGCTTTATGTTACAGCACCGGGTTTCAGGTAAACCTTGGAGTTGTATCTATACTTGCCGGGCGCCATGATTACCTCTTCCTCGACGAACTCGACCATGCTTCAATCATTGAGGGCAGCAGACTTTCATTTTCTAAAGTGCTTAAATATGCCCATAACGATATGGATGCACTTGAAAGCAAATTGAAATTATGCCCAAAGGATCGTATTAAGCTGATCGTGGCAGATGGCGTTTTTTCAATGGAAGGCGACATTCTGAAACTACCTGAATTAGTAAGGCTTGCTAAAAAGTACAAGGCCTCAATAATGGTTGACGATGCTCATTCCATCGGAGTTCTCGGAAAAAACGGAGCAGGTACTGCTTCTCATTTTGGTCTGACGGATCAGGTCGATCTCATCATGGGTACCTTTTCGAAATCATTAGCTTCTCTCGGAGGTTTTATTGCTGCTGATAAAGAGGTGATCAATTACATAAAGCATAATTCCAGATCGTTAATCTTCAGCGCCAGCATGACCCCATCGTCAACAGCTGCTGTTCTTGCCTCCATTGAAATCATGGAAAATGAACCCGAACGGATTAAGCATCTTTGGGATATGACTGCTTTTGCTCTTGAGGGCTTTCAATCAGCTGGATTTGACACCGGCAAATCCGAAACACCGATTATTCCGCTTTTCATCCGCGACGACATTATGGCACTGAAACTCACTCAGATCTTACTGGCTGATGGAATTTTTGTAAATCCCGTGGTAGCTCCTGCTGTTCCTAAAGAAGATAGCCTGATCAGATATTCACTGATGGCCACCCATACCAAAGAACAGGTAGAAATTTCGATTGAAAAAATTTCCAAAGCCGCAAAAAAGCTGGGAATTTTGAAATTACAAACTGTTTACTGATGAAGAAAGTCATTCTCATTACAGGTATTTCATCCGGATTTGGAAAGCAGACCGCAAAGCTGCTTGCTAATGAAGGTCATATTGTTTATGGTACTGTCAGAAAAGAATCTGCACCAGATGATCGGGTACATCATCTAATAATGGACCTTACGGATAGCGAATCGATAAAAAAGGCAGTTTCAACCGTAATGGAGAATGAGGGCCGGATTGACGTTCTCATCAACAATGCAGGCATGCACAGTGGCGGCCCCATCGAGACCTCCCCAATTGAAACGATTAAACTTCAAATGGATACCAATTTTCTGGGATTGGTTCATATGACCAGGGAAGTGTTGCCAATCATGCGGAAACAGGGTGGCGGAACGATTCTAAATTTCAGTTCTATTGGCGGATTAATGGGTTTGCCGTTCCAGGCATTTTACTCTGCAGGTAAATTTGCCATCGAAGGTTTTAGTGAAGCCTTGAGGATGGAGGTCAAACAGTTTAATATCAAGGTTGTGCTGATTAATCCCGGCGATTTTCACACCAGCAATTCGATGAACCGCAGGAATTTTCTGGCGCCAACAAACCTAAATGATCCTTACCGGGAGCAATTTGAAAAGACGTTGGCCGCCATCGAAAAAGATGAAGCCAACGGTTGGAATCCGGAAATACTTGCCAGAAGAATTGTTAAGATCGTGGAATGTAAAAATCCACGTCAGAGATATATTATTGCATCCTTTGAACAGAAGCTTGCTGTGACAGTAAAGTATATTTTACCTGGTAAATGGTTCAGAATGATCCTTGAGGATCATTATAAAATAGGATAACGAGCTGGTAGCCTAGAACAGGTTTGGCACCGGAGAACTGCTAAACATGAAGGTTTTGTAGAAGTTAAGCTATCTGCTGTATGACTTTTCGGCATGGCATCCAGGAAAACAAGACCCTCCGTTTTCCCTTGGAGTATATCTTATAGGTAATTCCCATTCCCCAAATTTAACCTTGTCTTCAATCAAATGTTCGTTTGGTGAAGCATGCACATTATGGCACATTATACAACTACGTTCATTCTTTCCTTTTCTGTGAACGTTATGCAAGTTCACATCGCCATTTCTGAAGTTTGTTGCTGTTGTTGTTTTTTCTAATTCAAACAGATCACTGTCATGGCATTCCCAACAAACAGCAAAAGACTCTTTTTTTGAAGGGACATAATTACCTGCCGGAAAGGTGCTTTTCAACAAGTAATTATTTGAAGAACCATGAGGTTGATGACAAACTATACAGCCGTCCTCCAAGGCTGGATGAATAACTTTACTGTTGGTGAGTAGTTTATCCATATTTAGGATTATTTAATATAACGGAGGATAATCAAGCAAGCAAAAAAACGCTGTGAATATTAAAATGGCTTCCCATGTTTAGAACTTATTTATTCTGCTTACAAAATTGACTGACATTGAAATTGAAAAACCCAGGTTGAAATATTGTTTTGGGAAAAGTAAATGATACTTGAACAATAATTCGATAATTCGCTTCACTTCAAAATGGATCGTTTATGCTAATTTTGGTATACTCTCTTCCCTAAACAAAATTTCATTGAAACGAAAATGCCGATGGAATAATTTTTTAAAATAACAGTCTGCCTTTTTGATTAAATCCATGAATATTATTCAATTAATTTTAAACTAATTTACTGTAAGCGAGGTTTTTATCCTGATTTCTCAGAATTATATTATTTTCCTAAGAGGTTATGATCATATTTTTCAGGATGAAGTTCCCTGTTTTTCTTCCCTTTATTCGATGTCATTATTTTTACCCGACTGGCAGTTTAAGCATTTCATCAACGTGAAAAGAGTTAAGACCGCTGTTTTCTATGACTTTGCCAAAAGCAAAGATCAGGTGCTTCCACAGTTTTTCTCATCAACCGGATTTGACCTGACCATGGATTTCAGTTTATTTAAACAAACAGGACGAACCCATTACTTTGGATCCGCCCTGCTTGCTTGTTTCCATTCAGCATTCATTTTAATGGTGGCCTTCAAATTTGAACGACACCTTCAGTTTAGTCCGATAGCTTTCGATTTTGCCATCTTTAATGGTCATGTCCATTGCAGCTACTTCTGCAATCCGCAGTTCGCGCAAGGTTTCGGAAGCTTTGGAAATAGCGTTTTGAGCAGCTTTTTCCCATGATTCGCTGCTTGAACCTACCAATTCAATAATTTTGTAAACACTGTCTGGCATAATGTTCTCCTTTCGTTTTTAGTTTATGCTATTTACCGAAAAACCAGACGAACGGTTTCGTAAAACCGGGTGTTTGACAATAGTTTTCGAAGTTTACGATTAAGAAAATGAAATCCGGATCACGTTGGGTAAAATTACTCAATAGATTGAGAAAAACAACCAAAACTATTTTTCCCAAACCAAAACCCTGCGCCCGATTTTTTCTATTTTTATACCCTAAAAATCGCACTTTTTATATTATCACATGGAACTTCAGAAACTGATCCAAAAACAAAAAGACAAACTTCAAAATATCCTTGCAAAGCCAGAGCTGGCTTTGGGCGAAATCATGTTCAACAACAACGATTGCCAGGTGCTTTCGCAATCGGCAGTCCGCTTTGAGTTAATTGCAGATTCCGCGGATTCCAAGTCTCCGAAGGAATGTTCGCTTGATATTGGAGATGAGGATGTAATACCTTCGATAAATGGCGAACGTTCGGGTTGGGAACGGGTTTCGTATGCATGCCTGCTCGAAATTGAGAACGAACTGCGGTTCCTCGACCACAAAGAACCGGTAGAGCATAAAAAATACACCCGCGAAGGGATGATCAAGCGGGTGATGCAGGAACGCCGTATAAAAGCTGATAAGGCGAAATACCGCATAAAATGGGCCGCGAACATATACGGCGACCATTTTCTGACCAACGAAAACGGCGTAAAGTACAAAATCTTTTTGCGCGACTTCGAAAATGAAACCGGATACAGCGACAGCATGGATTCGCGCCTCAACAAATTAGGCACCACCAAGCACATCATGTTTGCCTTTCATCAATTGAAAGATAACAAGGCGCTTTTTGCCCAATTGGATAAAACCTGCCCGTTTATCGAGGTTTTTTGTGACCCTCGGAACAACTACAAAATAAGCTGGTTCTTCCCCCACCCGCTACCAATCGACGAACAATTACTGATTTCCCGATATTTCAAAAAGGCCACATTTATCGAGGACGAAGAATTGAAAGGCTTTCTGGGCTTTTTTGAAGAATCGGCTGATTTTCCAATGATCCATATCCGTTCCGAAGTGCGCGAAAAAGTGGAATCGGCTTTTGAACAGGACATGCTCGAAAAATTACGGCAAAACTGGAAGCCCGACTTTTCCGACATCAATGCCGAATTATACAATTATCAGAAAGAAGGGATTGAATTCGCCTTGTTCCGTAAAGCGGCCATCATTGCCGATGAAATGGGTTTGGGAAAAACGATTCAGGCCATCGGGACTGCCGTGCTTAAAAAGCAGATATTCGGGTTCAAAAAAGTATTGGTCGTTTGCCCGGCTTCGCTTAAAGGCCAGTGGAAAAAAGAAATTGAAAAATTCAGCGAAGAAAAGGCCCTCATTGTAGAAGGGTTTCCGGATGAACGTGAAAAACAGTACCGCGACACCGAACACTTGTTTTTCATCGTCAACTACGAGACCATCCTGCGCGACCAGCTGGCCATCAACAAAGCGGGGATTGACCTGCTCGTTCTGGATGAAGCGCAGCGGGCCAAAAACTATGAAACAAAAACAGCGGCCTCGATCAAACGACTTGATTCCAAGCATGTTTTGATCATAACCGGTACGCCTATCGAAAACCGGCTGATCGATATTTTTTCGATTGTCAGCATCATTGATCCCCAATTTTTTGGCCCGCTCTGGGAATTTTCTTACCAGCACTGCCTGTTCGACCCCGAACGCCGCGACAAAATAAATGGCTATTACAACCTGCAACAGCTCCACCGAAAGCTTGGGCAAATCCTGATCAGGCGCGAAAAACGAAAGGTACTCGATCAGTTGCCCAATGTGCAACAAACCAATATCCCTGTCAACCTTTCGCCCCTGCAAGCCGACTACCATGCTTCGTACTCAAAAGGGATAGCCAGCATCATCCGGAAAAAGTTCCTCACCCCGTACGACTTACAAAAATTACAATTATTGCTGGCCAGCATGAGAATGGTGTGCGACTCGACCTACCTGATCGACGAAGAAACCAACGAATCGCCCAAACTGGAAGAACTAAAATACATCCTGCTCGAAAAATTGGATGTCCCGAATTCCGACCGAAAAATCATCATTTTTTCAGAATGGGTGAAAGTCCACAAGCTGATTGGCAAGATGTTGCGAGAGAATAACATCGGGTTTGCCGAACTCAACGGTTCCGTTCCGGTGAAACTGCGTGGCGAGCTCATCAGGAAATTTGAAACCAACTCCCATTGCAAGATTTTCCTATCTACCGAAGCCGGGGGGTCCGGGCTCAACCTTCAGGTAGCCGATACCCTGATCAATTTTGAGCTTCCGTGGAACCCCGCCAAAAAGAACCAGCGCATTGGCCGGATCGACCGTCTGGGGCAAAAAAGCAATAAGCTCACCATTTTAAATTTCATTACCCGCAATTCGATCGAACAACAAATTGCTTCCGGATTGTTGATCAAGCAAAACCTGTTCGACGGCGTACTCGACAGTTCGAGTACCACCAACTATGTCGATTTCTCAAGCAAGGGTCGTTCGCAATTCATCCAGCAACTCGAAGAGTTTATTGCTGAATCGGAAAAAATTGCGTTGGAGGATGATCTGGAAAAGGTAGTCACCTCTGTAAATGCTGCCGAAAATGTAACAGAAAAATTGCCTGAACCGGATGAAATCGACCTTTCAGAAGAAGCAATTGAAAATATTCCTGAAACTGTAAACGAAACCCAAACATCATCGCAACAAACAGTTGCAGAAGAAAAAGCGCAGGAAATTGAGCAAGTGATGAACAACGGTATGCAATTCCTTGCCGGTCTGTTCAAAATGTCAACCGGGAAAGACCTCGGTTTAAGCGGTCAATCCGTCGAAATCAATAAGGAAACAGGCGAAATCGTGATGAAATTTAAGCTGCCTGTTTAGCTCTTCATTTACCCCTGACAGGGTTTGGAACCCTGTCAGGGGTGTTGTGAATTATTATTATTAATTAACCGGCATCAATTTCACAATGATACCGGGGCTTTCAACCGCAACATAAATGTACCCGTCGGGACTGATCGTCACATTGCGCACACGCCCAGCGTTTTCGAGCAATTTTTCCTGCTCGGTCACTTTGCTACCTTCCAGATGGACACGTTCGAGGTATTTAAAGCTCAGCGATCCGTTCAGAATATCGCCTTTCCATCCCGGATAACGATCGCCAACTACAAATTTCATGCTGCTTGGCCCAATCGAAGGAGTCCACTGGAAAACAGGCTGTTCCATTCCTTCCTTAGCGGTTTCTTTGGCAAGGATGGTTCCATCGTAATTAATCCCGAAGGTGATAACCGGCCAGCCGTAATTATTACCTTTACCCACCAGATTGATTTCGTCACCACCACGCGGGCCATGTTCGTTGTTGTAAATCTGGCGGTTCACCGGATGAATGTCGATTCCCTGCGGATTGCGGTGTCCATAGGAATAAATGGTTGGCATGGCTCCCGGAGTGTTCACGAATGGGTTATCCGGCGGAATGCGGCCATCGTCGAAAATGCGGTGAATCTTGCCGCAATGATTGGTCAACTTTTGTGCATTCGTCATTTCGCCACGTTCGCCTACCGAAAAGAATAAATAACCCTGATCGTCAAAAACCATCCGGCACCCAAAATGAACCCCTTTGGTGGTATTGGGCATAGCTTTAAACAATTCCTGATGTTCGGTCAACTTGTTATCCTTTAACTTCGCCCTGAAAATGGCAGTATTCCCTCCTGCTCCATCCGGCGCTTTTTGCGAATACGAAATATAAATCCAGCCATTTTGCTGGTATTTGGGATGCAAGACAATATCGAGCAAACCACCTTGTCCCTGTGCCATAACTTCGGGGACTCCGGAAATAATCGCTTTTAATTTACCACCGCTGAAACGGAACAATTGTCCGCTTCGTTCGGTTACCAGCATGTCGCCATCGGGTAAAAAAGCTATTCCCCAGGGCACATCCAGGCCTTTGGCAACAGTATCGATCCTGAACGACTGGTGTTTGGAGCGAACTACTGCCGGAAACTTAACCGCAACCGGAACTTCCTTCTTGTTTTTAATTTCGGTCAGGATATAATTCGAAATGGCCTTCATTTCGGCATCGGTAAACGCTTTTTCGAACGAAGGCATCCCTAATATAGGAAGTCCGTTTTTGATTACCGGGGTTAAATCATTTCCGGCACTGAACGCTTCCCAGGTGTTTCCGGCAAAACGCTCCATTTTGGCGCCATGACATCCGGCACAATATTTCAGAAAATTATCTTGAGCCGAAGGCTGTTCAGAAACGGCAACTGAATGATTTTCAGAACCGGAAGGAGCTGATCCCTGAGAAATAATGAATAAACCAGCCAATACAAAAAGTGAAAGGCTTAGAATAACTAATGGTTTCATGGTTGGATAGATTTTAATGTTGATGGTTTTAAAACAGCAAACCCGGCTATTTGTTGCAGGTTAGTAGAAGTTTAACCTCAACGAGGTAATGATTGGCGGGGAAATTTTTATCGGACAATAGTGTTTTGTGACCGAAAATTCCATTTTCTTTGTATTTAGTGGAAAATTTTCAGCTAAATATTAGACTAAAAGAAGGCAATCCTTCAGCTTACAAGGAGTTGTTTAAACAAACTTTTGCTCGTATGCTGGGTTATTGCAGGCTTTTTGTTCACGATCAAGCCCAGGCAAATGACTTGGTTCAGGAGTGTTTTGTGAAATTATGGGAAAAACGCACGACCATTAATACTTACCAATCGGTTGAAAGCTTGCTGTTTGTAATGCTCCGAAACCGATGTTTGAATTATCTTCGCGACCAAAAGCTACATACAGTCGAAAAAGACATCAACTTGTTGGAAGAAAATGAACTTCAACACCTTTACCAGTTAGATTTCGCCGGAAAAGAAGAAAAAACGCTGGAAGAAAAGTTGCTTGAATCTATTCGCAAATCAGTTGAAAAACTGCCGGAGAAACGTAAATTTGTATTCATCAAAACCAAAATTGAAGGCAAAAAAAATAAGGATGTAGCCGATGAACTGGGTATTTCGGTGAAAGCTGTCGAAAAACACCTCCATCAGGCTAAAGAACAAATCCGGAAAGAAATGCTGCTGAAATTCCCATTACTGTCAGTTTTGATTGCAATACTCCTGAAATAAAGACCCCATGCCAGTATCAGGTCCGAAAAAAAGGCCTGAAATATCGAATGGCCAGATTTCAAAAACCAATACCCCATCGGGAATTTCAGAACTTTTTCTTGCCCGAGGTAGGGTTTTTTAATAAATAGGGTACTACTCATGAAACAACACAATTAATGAAAGCAAAAATACGAAAATATTTATCTGGAAAAAGCTTGGAAACAGAGCAAAAAGAACTTTTAGTCTGGCTCCGGAAAGACAATCATGTATCTGAATTCCAGGCTGTGAAAAGGGAATGGAAAGATGAAATTATTCAGGAAGAACTCCCTTCAGAATATCAGCAAAACTGGTCCGAAATTCAACATACTATTCATCTGAGAACTCAGACAGAACTCTTTGTGGTACGCCGAAGCCTCAGATTTTTTCAGTATGCTGCCATTTTCATTTTGCTGATTTCGGTTCCGGCAATCATTTACATGACACAATTCCAAACAACCACACAAAAGCAAGAGTTAGTTTACACAACCGTAGCTGCCGATTTCGGGCAAATTTCCAAAGTAATATTACCCGACAGTACTGTCATTTGGGTCAATTCAGGTTCGACTTTAACCTACAACAATCAGTTTTCGGCAACCAACCGGGAAATTAAACTAACAGGTGAGGCCTTTTTTAAAGTGACCAAGAATAAAGATTTGCCTTTGATTGTATCCAGCGAGGATTTGCGCATAAAAGTTCTGGGTACTGAATTTTGCGTTTCCGCATATCCTGAAGAAGATAACATTCAGGTAGTTTTGGAAAAAGGGAAAGTTGAACTCTCTTCTTCAACACATGCTAATTTCAAGCAGGAAATGAAACCCGGAGAACTGGCCAGTTTCAACAAAGAGAAAAAAGAGTTGACCCTTTCGACGGTTAATACCGGATTATATACTTCGTGGAAAGATGGGTTGATCAACTTTTACAACCTGCCTCTAAGCGAAGTGGTCATTAAACTGGAAAAACGTTACAATCAGAAGTTCGTGGTTGACGATGCGATTAAAAACCTTCCGTTCACCTTTACCATTAAAAATGAAAACCTAAATCATATCCTCAGTTTAATGGAGAAAATCACACCGGTTGATGCCATTCAGCACGGGAATGCGATCGAATTAAAATACAATAAATTCAAAACAGTGCCTAAAATGAACTAAAGTTGGAAGTGCCTAAAGTTGATCGATAACAGGCGTTTTAGCTCCGTTAGGAGCGGAATATTGGTAGCATAAATGAAAAAAGCGATAGAAACCGTCCGCGAAATGATGCTGAACAATGCACAAAAAATCTTTCGGACGGAACAAGAAAAGCCCATAAAAAAGAAGTAAGAAAAAAGACAAATAAGAAACATCAAAGTACCCGTTCCTGATTTCTTATTTCTCTTTCATTATTCGATATTTAAGTTATAAATAGAAAGAAAAGTCAAGTTACTGAAAATAAAAACCGGAAGGCGCGGCAACGCTTTCCGGTCAAATGCCCATCAATAAATGATGAAACTATTTATTAACAAAATCACTCAAAACTATGAAAAAAAAATCGGGATTCCGAGGTTTGACACCTCCAATCTGGAACAAAAAATGTTTTAGAATTATGCGACTAACTATTCTATTCCTGTTTGCAGGCTTGTTGCAGGTTTCTGCCAGCCTTTACAGCCAGAACACCAAGCTCAGTTTGGATTTCCGCGATACCCGTGTGGTAGATGTACTGGAAGCTATTGAGAATCAATGCGAATTCAGGTTTGCATACAGTGCCCAATACATTGACATGAACCGGAAAGTTAATATTGATGTAAAAGGTAAAAATATCGAACAAACATTGTCCCTAATTTTTGACGGTACAGATGTGAAGTATTCGATTAATGATCGCCACATCATGCTGTTTCGGGAGGGTAATATACCCGTTGATTCCCAGCAGCAGAGGTCAGTTTTAGGTAAAATAACCGATCCTGAAGGCGCTCCTCTACCTGGGGTTTTGGTGTCAGTAAATGGAACAAACAACGGAACAATTTCTGACAATGAGGGTCACTACTCACTATCAAATGTTTCAGTGAATGCAATCATCAGATTTTCTTTTATCGGATTGAAAACCCAGGAAGTAAATTCGGGCTCCAAAAACGATTTAGATATTGTAATGGAAATAGAAACTGTCGAGATTGCTGATGTCGTGATTACTGCATTGGGTATTAAGCGGGAGAAAAAAGCGCTCGGCTATTCTGTGGGAGAGGTAAAAGGAGAAATCTTAACAGAAACCCCTCAGAATAATGTTTTAAATGCACTTCAGGGAAAAGTTTCCGGGGTGAGAATTTCGCAAATGAACGGAACAGTGGGATCTTCGGTAAACATCATTATCAGAGGCGCAAAATCATTGAGCAATGATAATCAGCCCCTATTCGTTGTTGATGGAGTACCTGTCTCAAATACATCGACCAATTTGTATAATGGAGCCGATATGGGTAATGCTATTTCTGACATTAACCCTGATGATATTGAGAGCGTCTCAGTCCTAAAGGGGGCAAGTGCAGCCGCTCTTTATGGCTCACGGGCCGGTAATGGGGTCATATTAATTACAACGCGTCCTGGCCGGAAAGGTAAAAAAGGAATTGGCGTTTCGGTAAACTCTTCGACTGTATTTGATGTTATCACTGATGTTTATCCTTTTCAAACCAAATTTGGGAGCGGTAAAGCTGGAGCACATGTTCTCGAAGAAGCAGAGAATGAATCCTGGGGCGCTGTGCTGGATGTTGGTAATGAAGCGGTACAGTGGAACAGTAATGGGGCAAAAGCTCCGCTTATTTCCTATCCGAACCGCATTCAGGATTTTATGAGGACAGGATATACCCTGACCAATAACCTGGCGGTTGACGGGAATAATGAGAAGGGGTTTTTCAGGTTATCAGTTGGTGACATGAGAAACATCGGTATGATCCCTAATACTGATTTGGACAGGAGTACCATCAACCTCAATACACAGTATAAATTATCAGATAAACTTTCGGTCACTGCCAATATCAATTGGAATGAGTCCGGTTCCTCGAATCGAACAAATGTAACCGGAGACGACCGGAATGATGTTGTCCGGAGTCTTTATGAAAAGGGTGCCCAGGTGAATATTCTGGATCTGAAAAATTACTGGAAACCTGGAATGGAGGGGATACAACAACTCCAAAATGCTTCGAAGCAAAATAATGCCTGGTTCGTTGCCAATGAGAATACAAATTCATTCAAAAGGGACAGGTTAATCAGTAAAGTTCAGATGGATTGGCAAATTACCAAGGAGTTGAGCCTAATGGGTCGCTTTTCAAGAGATGCTTTTACTGAGAGCCGTGAAGGTAAAAAAGCGTTCAGCACCACCTCGAATATGACTGGATATTACAACATTTATGATTTCTATAACAAGGAAACCAATTTGGAAACAATTCTTTCATACCGAAAGAAAATTAGTAAGGATTGGAATATCAATGCCTTTGGAGCAGCCAACCGAAGATATGTTTATAACCGTGGAATCAGCAATACAGCAAGTTCACTGGTTATTCCTCAACTCTACACCATTTCGAACGGCGTTCCCGGAACAGTTACCTACAGTAGTTCCTGGTCTCAGAAAGCAGTAAATAGTGTTTATGGAATGGCTTCCATTGATTATAAGGGAATGGCATATCTTGATATCACCGGCCGTAACGACTGGTCAAGTACTCTACCTGAAGCGAACAGGTCATATTTCTATCCCTCTGCTTCCTTAAGTTTGATTATTTCAGAGATGTTTATCATGCCTGAATGGATTACTTTTGCGAAACTTCGTGCAGGTAGCGCACAGGTAGGAAATGACACCAGCCCGTATGCCTTAAATCCTTATTTTTCAATAGGTCAGGATTGGGGAACATCTAAAGTCATGTACTTGGGAGGAAATCTTACCAATAACACCTTAAAACCAGAACGGACAACATCCAACGAAATTGGTATTGATTTTAAATTTCTGAAAAACAGGCTTGGTTTGGAAGCTACCTATTATGAGGTTCAAAATAAGAATCAGATCCTGAACATTTCACTGCCAATCGAATCAGGCGCTTCATCCAAATCGATCAATACAGGAAATATTGAGAACAAGGGCCTGGAGATCGGCTTGACGACAACTCCGGTTATTGCTGGAAATTTCAGATGGGATATGAATTTCACTTTTACAAAAAACAAAACCTACTTAAAAGAACTGGCCGAAGGACTTAGCAATATTGATTTTTACTCTATTGAAGGTGGAAATGGGGTTCTACGTACAAAAGTTGGTGAATTAATGGGTGATATCTGGGAGAAGCCAATTTTAAGGGTAACCGATGCAGCTTCTCCATACTTTAATTATCCAATAGTATCCTCTTCAGGAAAATATCAATTTGATAACGACCCTTCACACATGGTTAAGATTGGAAATACTAATCAGGATTTCACCCTCGGCATTCAGCCAACATTTACCTACAAAGCCTTTTCACTTTATGCCAATATCGATTGGAGCCAGGGCGGAGAATTCTATTCTAATTCCTGGATGTTTATGGATAACAATGGTGTGAATGAAAGTACCTTTGGCGGTGCGCCCTATGATAAAAACACAAGTATTGTTGAGCAGATCAGAGCGAATCCTGATGCATTCTTTGGAAACTGGGTCGGTGGACGCCTTCCGGAATATGGGGGATTTCCATGGCCAAAACCAATCCCTGCCACACGCTATGATGATGCCAGTTTTAATCCAGGAGTGCGTGAGGTCACAACCGGAGGGGTCAAGACCTATGTGGAAAATTTAGGTGACCCGGCTACTACAGTCTGGCTGGATCCGTTTAATGCCAATCAGGCAGCCAATAGAAAAATTGTAGATAGAGCTGTGTTCAGCTCAACCTATGTTAAATTAAGAGAGATCGCCTTAACTTATCGCATTCCCAAAAACTGGATGGAGAAAATCAATATCCAACATGCATCTGTTTCTGTTGTTGCAACTAACATTCTCGAATGGACGGAGGCTGGTATTCACATTGATCCGGAAAGGGCTTACCGGAATACGGGTAGTGGCTGGATTCAAGGTGCTGAATATTACAACATGATGCCCTGGACAGGGTCATTAGGATTTAAGTTAAACTTTGATTTTTAAAAAAGGAGATTTACTATGAAAACTATAAAAATAAAGATAATAATTGTGTTTGCATTATTATTCCAGCTGACCTCCTGTCTGGATCTTAATGAGCTAAATGTGGATCCGAACAATCCTGTAAATGTCTCTTCCAATTATATTCTGACCTATGTTCTTACCGGTACTGCCAAGACCTATAAATCGTTAGGTGATCATAAAACCGGAGTGGCCGGAGTCATGCAATACAATCAAATGGGAACCAATGATGGTATGCCTGAGGTCAACCAATATCTTTGGACCGCCGGTTCCTGGGCAGGTTATTATGATCTTTTAAGAAATGTAGAGATTATCAATAAAAAATCCATTACCGAAGGAAACAAATTTTTTGAAGCGATATCATTAACACTCAGGGCATTTCTTTTTGGAACACTAACTGATTTATTCGGAGATATACCTTACTCAGAAAGTTTGCAAGCGACTCAGGGAATCTATTTTTCAAAGTATGATGATCAAAAAAACATCTACAAAGGAGTTCTGGAAGATCTTAAAAATGCAGAGAGTATTTTGGGCGATGCCGGGATCATCAACTACAAAATTGCTCCCAGTGCCGATCTGATGTATGCCGGAGATGCTGCCAAATGGAGAAAATTTGCCAATTCATTAAGGTTAAGATATTGTATGCGCCTGATTAACAAGAAAACAGACATGAATGCCATTGGAGTTGACCTGGTTGCCGAATTCAATGCAGCCTCTGCACAGGCATTTGTTTCGAATAGTGATGATGCTGTGGTAAATTACCTTGGTACAACCGCCTCTAATTCAGCAAAGGGAGGTTTGCTCAATACTTCCAATCCGGAGTATCAAACAAAACCGTGCAAAACTATAGTTGATAAATTAAAGACAATCAATGATCCTCGATTGCATCGCTGGGCTATCCCTGTCCAGACCAAATGGGACTTTAATGTTTCCACAGAGAAAGATGTAATAGTAAAAAACTGGTTTGGAGAAACCTTTACGGTGAAGATCATGCCAACAACCAATACTTCACTTGACACTTCATTATATGTTGGAATGCCAGCCAATATTGCCCTTTTCGATGCACAACAATACAACAAGGGAAACGGGCCAACATTTCCACAGCCAGAAAGAAGTCCCTACATCTCCTATCTGCATTCCAGATTCAGGGCGAACAGCGATCCATACATCAAGATGGACTTGATGATGTACAGCGAAGTGGAGTTTCTATTGGCAGAGGCAGCACAACGCGGAGGTTTTTCTGTTTCCGGTCCGGAGGGTCATTATAAGAATGGGATCCTGGCTTCAATGAAAAGGTGGGGCATAACTGATGGAGCCAATGGATTCAATTTCAATACATACTACAGTAATTCAAAAGTCAGTTATTCCGGTGTGTCAAACACCTTGGAAAGAATCATTGAACAAAAATGGATTTCCTCGTGGCTGAATGTAGAATCATGGTTTGATTATCGCCGCACAGGTTACCCGGCTCTTGTCGTTGGTCCGGTTACACAATATGGCAAGGCTCTGCCATTGCGCTTTATGTACCCCGTTCCAAGTCAGGATCCAAAATATTTGGTTAATTACAATGAGGCTGTTAATAAACTGGAAACAACCAGTTTTGTTCCAACCGGCCAAAGTAAAGATCATACTTATTCCAGAATGTGGTTACTGCAAGGTACCGGTAAACCCTGGTAAATAATGATACTTCTGCAAAAACGCAGACAATTCGTTTAAAGATATTACTTTAATAGTTTAGTTAAGTTTAGTTAATTAAGTTGGTTAAGCTGTCCTCTCAAAAAGGGGGCAGCTTTTTTTTGATTAGAAAGCCGATCTATTATAGACTTTAGCTCTTAACTTCAGAACTCCTGACTTAGCGTAAAAAGCTATATCGCCATTTTGTAACACAGCCTAAGCTCTGTATCTGGATAAATAACATTTTGTTTATTCAAAATATCACATATTTCTTTTGCTGCAATGTTCTCTCTTGTTTTCTTCAGCCTGTAATCCAATCTATTGTACTCCTGGTTAACAACTTCTAAGTCTCCATCTATTTGTTCTATTGCATGTTGTTCCATTTTATCAAAGGCATAATCCTGGCGCATATAACGAAAGAAGTTCTCTTGCGACCACCTGGCGACCATATGAATGGCTATATCTTTCAGGTTAAGTTTTTTGTTAGTTGTCACAATGCTTGGTTGTGGTTGGTATGTGGACGGACTAAAGTCCATCCTTACAATATGAATCGAGCCTACGGCTCTGAAATTTAATCCCGTAGGGATGGCTTATGTTGTAGCCCCGGACTTCGGCGTGAGCTCAGTCGAACGATTTTAATCCGGGGCCCTGTTTGGATGGATGAAATCCCTGATTCAGAGATTATTTTAAAATGTTCCAGACAGTAATTAGTTTTAAAAATTGTACATTTGAACTATGAATTGGAGAGCCCACATAGAAACAAACAATCAAATTCTGCTGGGGAAGCCTGTCATAAAAGGAACTCGACTATCTGTTGAGCATATCATTAATTTGCTTGCGTCTGGTTGGACAGAGCAGCAAATCCTCGAGAATTATCCGCGGCTTTCCAAAGAAAGTTTGCAGGCAGTTTTGGGTATATTCAAGAATTTCTAATGATATAAAATACGAAAATATGTTGACTGTAATTGGATTGAATAATATACGCCAGAGGAAATATAAATAATTTGGCAAACGAATTCCATCCCTTCTTTTCCTAAAACCTGATTTACAAAAACAGATTCTGTTCTTAATAGAATAAAATCCCATCACAAACATTAAAAAAAAACCTTGCCGATTCATACGACAAGGTTTTTTTTGAACGTATGGACAGGACATGTCCTGTCCCTTGAGTTTGGCATTTGACTAGATAATCGAACAAATATCCTTAAAAAAATGAAGCAATTGGTTTATTCTGATTGCTTTTTTCATTAGATTTACATCTAGTTATATAACTAGTATTAACT